>NZ_JBEYXD010000002.1:0-445180 GCF_040644975.1 Streptomyces sp. NPDC046900
GACCAGCCCGCACGAGGTGCAGGTGTGGATGCGCTCGGAGAGGGTTTTGGCGATGCGTTCTCCACAGAAGCAGGTCTGGGACGACTTTGTGGTGAGGGTGGAGGCCCGCAGCATCCGACCGCCGGTCTTCTCGCACTCTCGGGCTATGGCGGTGATGAGTCTGCCTGGTGTGGTGGCTTGGAGGGCTTTTCCCCACTGGCGGTACCAGGTGCGGATGTCGCAGTCCTCGACGACGAGGTTGGCGCCGTGGCGGGTGATGATGCGTTCGGCGATGCGCCTGGCGCGGTGGTCTCTCGCCGCGGCCCAGGTCGCCGCTGCTTCGGCGAGCCGGGCACGGTTGAGGCGGTAACCGGCCGACAGCGTGTCGCGCCGGTACGCCTGTTGAGGCACGCCGGCCTTGTTCGCTGTTCGGGCGCCGCGGGGGACCTGGACGGTCCGCGCCGGAAGGTCGGCGGCCGCGCGCCGCTCGGCCCGGGTCTGCTGCCGTTTCGACGGCCCGTACTGGGTAGGGTTGGAGGCCCTGCGGGAGCGGTCGAGCGCCCTGTTGCGGCCGCGTTCCTTCTGGCGGGCTTTCGCCAGGACGGCGAGCTCGTCGTCAGAGAGATCCACCCGGGTCGCCTCAACATCACCATGAGACGGGTCGAACGTGGCCGGGAACGAGACGACGGAGAGGTTGGAGACGTTGCCGTCGACCCCGCCGACACGTTCGAGCACGGCCGCCGCTGCACGCCGGGCCCGCGTCGCGGAGGACGTGTAGCCGCCGGCCAGGACCATCAGGTGGGCCTCGTATGCCCATCCTCCCGGTGCGGACGCGTCCCGACGCCGCACGAGGTCGATCTTGTGCCACGTTTCCGGGTTGTCCAGGAAGTGCACGAGGCGTGGCCACCGGCCAGAACCCGACGGCAGCCGGACGGGCAGGACCAAGTCGCCGCGACTGCTGTCGGTGCCGCCGGTGAACACGACGGCCAGGGGGCCCGTGTGATCCCACCACGTCGCGGCCCGCGTCTTCGGTTTGCCCTTCGCCGTGGCCTCACCCGTCGGCACACGCCTCGACGGCCGAGCCGGTGTGGGCAGGTGGCGCGGTTGCTCGAGCACCTTTGCCCCTGGCGGGAGGGCTGCGGCCTGCTCCGGGGTGGTCACCGAACGGCCGAGGCCGCGGTGCCGGTAGGCGGCCACGTGCCCGGCGAGTGTGCCGTGCAGGCGGAACGTCTCCCATTTCCGGGCGGTGGTGTGCGACCGGGCGCGGCCGGGGATGCGGGTGTACTCCCACCACCGGCCGACCTTCGGCCTGCCGTGCCGACGGCCGGAAGCATCCGGGAACAGATGCCGGCTCACGGATGTCTCAAAGACCTCGTCGGCCTGATGCATCACCAGAGCTTTGGTGACGTGATGGCCCAGATGCTTCGACTTCTCCATGTGCCGGTACGCGCGCCGCTCCATCCCCTCCCGGGACAGGCCCAGTTCCAGACGCCACGCTTTCGCGTCCGTTTCACGGCGGACGTCACCGGCCCAGTACGCCTCGACCGCATCCCGGGCATCGCGCTGCAGCGCACGCTTGACGGACCACACGGCCCAGTACATCTGCTCGACCCGATGCCGGGCACAAGGGTCGTGAACATCCAGTGGGAGGCGGATCACGGCAAGCTCGACGTCCTCGCCGCGCGTCCACCGTTTCCCTTTGTTCTTCCCTCGGAACCGGCGCGAAGGAGCATCGGAGGCAGGCACGACATCACGCGGCTCGACGTTCACCGATGCCTCCCTCCTTGTTGACGTCGCAACATCCAGGACCTGTCCGCAGCTTGGCCCGTGCGGCAATGAATGCTGAAACTACAAGGCACGGTCCACCGGCCCCGGCCCGGCTTCGCTCAGAACACCACCGTCCACCCCTCACGTGCCGCTTGTGCCGCGGTGTACGAGACACCGTGCACCTTGAGGCCCTCGGCGTCGAGCAGAGTGATCTCACCGCCGTGGTTGCCCAGTTGGGCGCCGCCCGCGAGGGCGACGGTCAGACAGGCGCCGGCCGCCAGGGCGCCCGGGGGCAACGGGCAGGCGTGGCCGAGGCGGTCCACGAGGCGCCAGCCCGCGAGGTCGACGGGGCCCGGCGAGACGTTGATGAGGGTGACGTTCTCCGGCTCGGGGTCGGGCCCCACCGGGTTGACCAGGGCCGCGACGATCCGCACGGAGCCGCCGCCGGGTTCGGGGACCGTCCCGCCCGCCGGCACGAGGACATGCCCGGTGACATCGTCCGTGTGCCACTGCTGGCTCTGGAAGGCCAGGAAGACGCCGACCCAGCGGGACTGCGCGGGGAAGTGGATCAGCAGACCGCCGTCCTGCCAGACGCCGTCGTCCCGGGCGAAGCGCGAACTGTTGCCCTGGTTCATATGGACGTCGTGAACGCCGTTGCCGGGCAGGAAGCCGAAGACCTTGTCGGGGACGTTCGTCTCGGGACCCCAGCGCTCACCGAAGACGTAGAGCCGGGCGGAGGCGTCGTCGACCGCGCGGCGCACATAGTGGTCGAGCAGGTCCGCGAGGTCGTTGTCGGGGCCCGACACCTCGGGCGGAAGCGCACGCATCAGCGCGTGGTCGAAGAGGTTGCCGCGGATGAAGTCGAGGTTGGGCCCGCCGGGGCCCGGCGGCAGGGTGTTCCAGCCGTCCGCGAGCCCCTCGAGGCGGGCGGTGACCGGATGCCGGAAGTCCTCGCTGACGAGGTAGAGCAGATCGGAGGGCTTCTCCTGGGACTTCACGTTGACGGACGCGCGGTAGTGCGTGCCGTGATCGTCCGTCAGTTGGATCTGGTAATGCGGTGTGTCGGCCGCTCCCTCGCGGCGGGTGTCGACGGCACGTCCGATCAGTACGCCATAGGCCTTCAACGGCATGGTGACCAACTCCCCCTGGGGGCAGGCGCGTCGCCCGCCCGCGCTGGGCATGCTAATGAGACTGCGCCCTTTGTCACCCCTCCTACCGGGAATTCACACTCCGTCCGTCTGTGCGTGGCTGGTCAGGGTCTCACCGTGCGTGGCTGATCGGGGAAGAACGGGTCCGCTGCCTACGATCCCCCGGTGGCCCTCTTCCTTCTCGAACGCCTCACCCCCCTCCCCGTCGAGCAGGCCTGGCTCCGTCTCACGGACTGGCCGCGTCACGGGGACGTCGTACCGCTGACCCGCGTCACGGTGCCCACTCCACCGCCGACGGGTGTGGGCACCGTGTTCGTGGCCCGGACCGGCATCGGCCCGCTCGCCTTCGAGGACCCGATGGAGGTCACCGTGTGGCGACCGCCGGCGCTGTGCCGGCTGGAGAAACGGGGCGGCCTCGTGACCGGCTGGGCGGAGATCGAGGTGCATCCGCACGGCGAAGGGCACTCGCTTGTGGTGTGGCGGGAGGACCTGGCGGTGCGCCTGCTGCCGGCGCTCTTCGACCGCCAGGTCGGCTGGGCGGCCCGGTGGATGTTCGGGCGCGCGGTGGACGGGTTGCTGATACGGGGCCCGGCTGTCGGCGGCGGCGTCTAGAGTCCTCGTCCATGACCGAGACCACGCACCTTCAGACGACCAGGGCCTCGTACGACACGGTGGCCGTGGACTACGACCGGTTGCTCAGGGACCAGCTCGCGAACATGCCCTTCGACCGGGCCATGCTGGGCGTGTTCGCGGAGCGCGTGCTGGAGAGCGGAGGCGGGCTCGTCGGGGATCTCGGCTGCGGGCCCGGACGGGTGACGACCCATCTGGACAAGCTCGGCCTCGATGTGTTCGGTGTCGATCTGTCACCGGGGATGGTGGCCGTGGCCCGGAGGGCGTACCCGGCGCTGCGCTTCGACGTCGGTTCGATGACGGGCCTCGACCTCGAGGACGGGTCGCTGGCGGGAGCCGTCGCCTGGTACTCGACCGTCCACACCCCGCCCGGTGAACTCCCCGTGTTCTTCGCGGAGTTCCATCGTGTCCTCGCTCCCGGCGGACACCTCCTGATGACCTTCAAGGTCGGTGACGGATACGTGCACCTCGACCACGCCTACGGCCATGATCTGTCCCTGGACGTCTACCGCTTCCCGCCCGAGCAGATCTCCGAACTGCTCGGGAGTGCGGGCTTCGTCGAGGTCGCCCGGCTGGTGAGGGCCGCCGACGAGAAGCACGAGGCGACTGCGCAGGCGTATCTGCTGGCGCGCAGGGCCCAGTAGCCCCGGTCAGGCCACCGACCCGATCCGCCGCGCCGTGACCGGTGCCGCGTCGTGGTGGATCGGCGTGTGCGCCCCCGCCAGCGAAACACCGGTTCCGCCGCGCCGGCTCGCGACGATCTCCGCCGCGATGGACAGGGCGGTCTCCTCCGGCGTCCGGGCGCCGAGGTCGAGGCCGATCGGGGACCTCAGGCGCGCCAGTTCCAGGTCGGTGACACCGGCCTCGCGCAGGCGCTCGTTGCGGTCCAGATGGGTGCGGCGCGATCCCATGGCGCCGACGTACGCGACCGGGAGCCCGAGCGCCAGCTTCAGCAGCGGTATGTCGAACTTGGCGTCATGGGTCAGGACGCACAGCACCGTGCGGCCGTCGACGTCCGTGCGCTCCAGGTACCGGTGCGGCCACTCGACGACGATCTCGTCGGCCTCGGGGAAGCGAGCGGGTGTGGCGAACACCGGGCGCGCGTCGCACACCGTGACATGGAAGCCGAGGAACTTTCCGACCCGGACCAGCGCGGAGGCGAAGTCGATCGCACCGAACACGATCATCCGCGGTGCCGGGACGGACGACTCGACCAGGGCCGTGAGCGGTGCCCCGCAGCGCGAGCCCTGCTCCCCGATCTCCAGGGTGCCGGTGCGGCCCGCGTCCAGCAGGGCGCCCGCCTCGGCCGCCACCGTACGGTCGAGTTCGGGGTGGGCGCCGAAGCCGCCCTCGTAGGTGCCGTCGGGACGTACGAGGAGGGCCCTGCCGAGCAGTTCGGCCGGTCCGGTCACGATCCGGGCCAGGGCCGCGGCCGAGCCGGAGGCCGCGGCGGCGAGCGCGGACGCCAGCACCGGGCGGGCGCCGTCGGCAGCCCGGCTGGGAGCGACGAGGATGTCGATGACGCCACCGCAGGTCAGACCGACGGCGAAGGCGTCCTCGTCGCTGTACCCGAAGCGCTCCAGCACGGTCTCCCCGTCCTCGAGCGCCTGCCGGCACAGGTCGTAGACCGCGCCCTCCACACAGCCGCCGGAGACCGAGCCGATCGCCGTGCCGTCGACGTCCACCGCGAGGGCGGCGCCCACGTGGCGGGGCGCGCTGCCGCCGACGGCCACCACCGTGGCGACGGCGAAGTCACGTCCCTGACCGACCCACCGGTGCAGCTCGTCGGCGATGTCCAGCATCTCTCGGTCTCCTTAGCGGCGTCGGCGTGCGGAGGGCTCGGCGGGCCTAGTGGACGCCCAGCCAGCTCTCGATCGGGTCGAGGGCGAAGTAGATCAGGAAGACGGCCGCCAGACCCCACATGAAGACGCCGATCTCCCGCGCCTTGCCCTGGGCCGACTTGATGGCGACGTACGATACGACGCCCGCCGCGACCCCCGTGGTGATCGTGTAGGTGAACGGCATCAGGACCACGGTCAGGAAGACCGGGATCGCGGTGGCGCGGTCTGACCAGTCCACATGGCGGGCGTTCATCAGCATCATCGCGCCGATGACCACCAGGGCGGCCGAGGCGACCTCCTGGGGCACGATCGCGGTGAGCGGGGTGAAGAACAGGCAGGCCGCGAAGAACAGTCCGGTGACGACGGAGGCGAGTCCCGTGCGGGCGCCCTCGCCGACACCGGTGGCGGACTCGATGAAGACGGTCTGGCCGGAGCCGCCCGCCACACCACCGATCGCGCCGCCCGCGCCGTCGATGAACAGCGCCTTGGACAGGCCCGGCATCCGGCCCTTGTCGTCGGCGAGTCCCGCTTCGGTGCCGACGCCGATGATGGTGGCCATCGCGTCGAAGAACCCGGCGAGCACCAGCGTGAAGACGATCACGCCGACGGTCATCGCGCCGACCTTGCCCCAGCCGCCGAACGCGACATGCCCGAAGAGCGAGAAGTCCGGCATCGACACGGCGCTGCCGTGCAGTTCGGGGGCGCCGCTCGCCCAGGCGCCGGCCTTCACGACGTCCGCGGTGTTCAGGACAGCGGCGACGACGGTGCCGCTGACGATGCCGATCAGAATGGCGCCGGGGACGTTGCGGACCTGCAGCATGAAGATCAGCAGCAGGGTGCCGGCGAAGAGCAGGACCGGCCACCCGGCGAGCTCGCCCGCGGGGCCGAGGGTGACCGGGGTCGCCTTGCCCTGGTGCACGAAGCCGGACTTGTAGAAGCCGATGAGGGCGATGAACAGGCCGATGCCCATGGTGATCCCGTGCTTGAGCGCCGCCGGGATCGCGTCCATGATCATCTCGCGTAGGCCGGTGACGACCAGGAGCATGATGACCGCGCCGTAGATCACGCACATGCCCATCGTCTGCGGCCAGGTCATCTGCGGGGCGACCTGGGAGGAGATGACACCGGAGACGGACAGGCCTGCGGCGAGCGCGAGCGGCACCTTGCCGACGAAACCCATCAGCAGCGTCGTGACGGCCGCGGCGAACGCGGTCGCGGTGATCACCGCCTGCGGGCCGAGCGTGTCCCCGGCCACGTCCTTGCCGGACAGGATCAGGGGGTTGAGCAGCAGGATGTACGCCATCGCCATGAAGGTGGTGACGCCGCCGCGCACTTCACGCGCGAGCGTGGATCCCCGCCGGGATATGTGGAAGTACCGGTCGAGCCAGGACCGGCCGGCCGGAACGCGGGTTCCCGCGCCCGCGTCCTCGGCGGTGGTCCTGGGCTCCACTGACTGCTGGGTCATGGTGCCATCTCCCAAGGTTCATAGGGACTCCCGTGCAACCGCCCTGACGGGCACGGAATTTGGGATGTGCACGACCCGGGGGACGGCCCGAGACGAACATCGGGGGCCTGGGGGACGCGGTCCCCCAGGTGCATTTCACCTGCGCAGCACCGCAGGGGTCACCTGCCCGTGAGGTGCTCGGGCCGTACCGGCGTCCTGTTCAGCTCCAGGCCCGTCGCGTCACGGATCGCCGCGAGCACGGCCGGAGTCGAGGACAGGGTGGGTGCCTCGCCGACACCGCGCAGCCCGTACGGGGCGTGCTCGTCGGCGAGTTCGAGCACGTCGACCGGCATGGTCGGCGTGTCGAGGATGGTGGGGATCAGATAGTCCGTGAAGGAGGGGTTCTTGACCTTCGCGGTCCTGGGGTCGACGACGATCTCCTCCATGACCGCGATGCCCAGGCCCTGGGTCGTACCGCCCTGGATCTGGCCGAGGACGGACAGCGGGTTGAGCGCCTTGCCGACGTCCTGGGCGCAGGCCAGTTCGATGACCTTGACCAGGCCCAGCTCGGTGTCGACCTCGACCACGGCGCGGTGTGCGGCGAAGGAGTACTGGACGTGGCCGTTGCCCTGGCCGGTGCGCAGGTCGAAGGGCTCGGTCGGACGGTGCCGCCACTCGCGTTCGAGTTCGACCACCTCGTCGCCGAGGACATCCACCAGATCGGCGAGTACCTCGCCGGCGTCGGTGACCACCTTGCCGCCCTCCAGCAGCAGTTCGGCCGTGGCCCAGGCGGGGTGGTACGAGCCGAACTTGCGGCGGCCCAGCTCCAGAACCCGCTCGCGTACGAGCTCGCACGCGTTCTTCACGGCGCCGCCGGTGACGTACGTCTGACGGGAGGCGGACGTCGAACCCGCCGATCCGACCTGGGTGTCCGCCGGCTGGATCGTCACGCGGCTGATGCCCAGCTCGGTCCGGGCGATCTGGGCGTGGACGGTGACTCCGCCCTGGCCGACCTCCGCCATGGCCGTGTGCACGGTCGCCACGGGCTCGCCCGCGACGACCTCCAGACGCACCTTGGCGGTGGAGTAGTCGTCGAAGCCCTCGGAGAAGCCCACGTTCTTGATGCCGACCGCGTAGCCGACCCCCCGTACGACGCCTTCGCCGTGGGTGGTGTTGGACAGGCCGCCGGGCAACTGCCGTACGTCCACGCCCTCGGAGCTCTCCCACTGGCGCTCCGGCGGCATCGGCATCGCCTTGACGCGGCGCAGGAGTTCGGCGACCGGAGCCGGGGAGTCGACCGGCTGCCCGGTCGGCATGAGGGTGCCCTGCTCCATGGCGTTGAGCTGCCGGAACTCCACCGGGTCCAGGCCGAGTTCCTTCGCCACCTTGTCCATCTGCGCCTCGTAGGCGAAACACGCCTGCACCGCGCCGAAGCCGCGCATGGCGCCACAGGGCGGGTTGTTGGTGTAGAGGGCGATGGCCTCGATGTCGACATCGTCCACGACGTACGGCCCGATGCCCAGCGAGGAGGCGTTGCCGACGACCGCCGGGGACGCGGAGGCGTAGGCGCCGCCGTCGAGCACGATCCGGCACTTGACGTGGGTGAGCTTCCCCTCACGGGTGGCGCCGTGCTCGTAGTACAGCTTCGCGGGGTGGCGGTGGACGTGGCCGAAGAAGGACTCGAAGCGGTTGTAGACGATCTTGACCGGCTTGGCGGTGCGCAGCGCCAGCAGACAGGCGTGGATCTGCATCGACAGGTCCTCGCGTCCACCGAACGCGCCGCCCACGCCGGACAGCGTCATCCGCACCTTCTCCGGCGGCAGTCCGAGGACGGGCGCGATCTGGCGCAGGTCGGAGTGGAGCCACTGGGTGGCGATGTACAGGTCGACTCCGCCGTCCTCCGCGGGGACCGCCAGCCCGGACTCGGGCCCGAGGAAGGCCTGGTCCTGCATGCCGAAGTGGTACTCGCCCCGGACGATGACGTCGGCCCGCCGCGCGGCCGCGATCACGTCGCCCCGGACGATCGGCTGCCGGTGGACGATGTTCGGGTGCGGGACGTGGCCGATGTGGTGGTCGGTGCGGTTCTCGTGGACCAGGACCGCGTCCGGGGCGGTCGCGGACGCCTCGTCGGTGATGACCGGGAGTTCGCGGTACTCGACCTTGATCTTGGCGGCGGCGCGGCGCGCGGTCTCCGGGTGGTCGGCGGCCACGATCGCGACCGGTTCACCGTGGTGGCGGACCTTGCCGCGGGCGAGGACCGGGGTGTCCTGGATCTCCAGGCCGTAGTTCCTCACCTCGGTGGGCAGATCGTCGTACGTCATGACGGCGTACACGCCGGGTGTGGCGAGGGCCTCGCTCGTGTCGATCGAGACGATCTCGGCGTGCGCGACCGTGGAGCGCAGGATCTGGCCCCACAGCATGTCCTCGTGCCACATGTCGGAGGAGTACGCGAACTCCCCGGTGACCTTGAGGATGCCGTCGGGACGGAGCGTGGACTCGCCGATGCCGCCCTTGGTCCGGGAGCCCTGCGTGATCTTGGTGGGAGCACCGTTGGTCATGCTCAGACCCCCTCGGACTGCCGGGCGGCCGCCAGGCGGACCGCGTCCATGATCTTCTCGTAGCCGGTGCAGCGGCACAGGTTGCCCGAGAGCGCCTCGCGGATGTCCGCGTCGGTCGGGTTGGGGTTGCGCTCCAGCATCTCGTCGGCGGCGACCAGCAGACCCGGGGTGCAGAAGCCGCACTGGACCGCACCCGCGTCGATGAACGCCTGCTGGATCGGGGAGAGTCCGATTCCCTCCCCGGTGTGGGAGTCGGTCCCCTTGGCCTGCCAGTGCTTGGCCTCGTCCAGGGACGTTCCGCAGGTGCCGGTCCCGCGGGACCGCTGCTCGGCGTACTCCGCCAGCCCCTCGACCGTGACGACCTCACGGCCCTCCACCTGACCCGCGGCGACCAGACAGGAGCACACCGGCACACCGTCCAGGCGGACCGTGCAGGACCCGCACTCCCCTTGCTCGCAGGCGTTCTTGGAACCCGGGAGGCCGAGCCGCTCGCGCAGGACGTAGAGCAGGCTCTCGCCCTCCCAGACGTCGTCGGCTTCCTGCGGACGTCCGTTGACAGTGAAGTTGACGCGCATTACGCAGCTCCCTCCGAGGTGCGGGCGGTGCCGCGGTACGACTCCCAGGTCCAGGTCAGCGTGCGGCGGGCCATCACGCCGACCGCGTGGCGACGGTAGCTCGCGGTGCCCCGGACGTCGTCGATCGGGTTGCAGGCGGCGGAGCACAGGTCCGCGAACTGCTTGGCCACCGACGGGGTGATGATCTTCCCGTTGTCCCAGAAACCGCCCTCTTCGAGCGCCGCGTTCAGGAACTCCTCAGCCGTCTCGGCCCGGATCGGAGTGGGAGCCGCCGAGCCGATGCCGGTGCGGACCGTGCGGGTCCCGGGATGCAGGGCGAGGCCGAAGGCGCACACCGCGATCACCATCGCGTTGCGGGTGCCGACCTTCGCGAACTGCTGCGGGCCGTCGGCCTTCTTGATGTGGACGGCGCGGATCAGTTCGTCGGGCGCCAGCGCGTTGCGCTTCACACCGGTGTAGAACTCGTCGATCGGGATGCGCCGGGTGCCGCGCACCGACTCGGCCTCGACCTCGGCGCCGGCCGCGAGGAGGGCGGGGTGGGCGTCGCCGGCCGGGGAGGCGGTGCCGAGGTTGCCGCCGACGCCGCCGCGGTTGCGGATCTGCGGTGAGGCGACCGTGTGGGAGGCGAGGGCCAGGCCCGGCAGTTCGGTCCGCAGGTTATCGATGATCGCGGTGTACGGGACCGAGGCCCCGAGCCGCACGCTGTCCTCGCCGACCTCCCACTGGGTGAGTTCGCCGATGCGGTTGAGGTCCATGAGGTACTCGGGGCGCCGGTGGTCGAAGTTGATCTCGACCATCACATCGGTGCCACCCGCAATCGGCACAGCGGTGGGGTGCTCCGCCTTGGCGGCGAGCGCCTCCTCCCAGCTTGCGGGGCGAAGGAAGTCCATGACCGGCTCTCTTCTTCGTCTCGTGGGGCGTAGGTGTCGAGCCATCTCCGATGCGGCGGGCCGGGCTCGTTCATGTCCTGTTCACGCGGGGTGATGTCAGTACACCGCTCCGTCCACAGCGGTGTCAGTCACCGAAACCATGAAGGAGTTGGCTGGCCAGGGCGCACATCTTGTAGATTCATATGAACGGAGGCGATCAGTAACATCTCCGCTTTCCTCTGGAAACACGGCGCCCGGCCAGAGGGAATCGCGAGCCCTGCTTCCGAAACCCCAGGCCACGACCGTGGCCGACCGAACGTGGATTTCCCGACAAGGACGGCGGCGACGAGACATGCGGCTGCGCGCACTGCTGAACACCGACGCGCTGGGGCTGCGGCTGCTCGGCGGCGAGGATGAGCTGGACCGCGCCGTGCGCGGGGTGATGACCACGGATCTCAAGGACCCCAGCCGCTATCTCTCCGGCGGCGAACTGGTCCTCACAGGCCTGGCGTGGCGGCACGACGCCGCTGACTCAGAGCCCTTCGTCCGTATTCTCGCAGCCGCGGGAGTCGCCGCGCTCGCCGCGGGCGAGGCGGAACTCGGGGACATCCCGGATGATCTGGTCGTGGCCTGCGCCCGCCACCGGCTGCCGCTGTTCGCCGTCCATGAGTCGGTGGCGTTCGCCACCATCACCGAACACGTCGTGCGGCAGGTCTCCGGCGAGCGGGCCGGGGATCTGGCGGCCGTGGTGGACCGGCACCGGCGGATGATGACCTCGGGGCCGGCCGGCGGCGGCCCGGAGGTCGTCCTCGACCTGCTCGGCTCCGACCTCGATCTGCGCGCGTGGGTGCTCTCCCCCACCGGCCGGCGGATCGCGGGCCCGGAACCGGGGCTCACGCCGGATGTGCGCGCGGCACTGGCAGCCGAGCACCTGGCGGCCACCCGCGCCGGCCGGCGCGTCCCTCATCGGGCGACGGTGGGTGCGACGACGTACTCGCTCTTCCCGATCCGCAACTGGGGGCACCGCCCCGCGCCGGACGCGGAGGACCGGAGCGACGGTGCCGCACGGGACGTGCGCGAGACGGTGCTCTCCGACTGGCTGCTCGCCGTCGAGGCGGACGCCGGGGACTGGCCCGAGGAGCGGGTGGACCTGCTCCGTGGCGTCACCCAGCTGATCGCGGTCGAGCGGGACCGGCGGGACGCGGCCCGTACGGTGCGACGGCGGCTCGCGCAGGAGGTGCTGGAACTCGTGCAGACGGGAGCGGCGCCCGCCGAGATCGCGGCCCGGCTGCGGGTCGCCGCGCCCGTGCTGCTGCCCGGCCTCGGGGCGGCGCCGCACTGGCAGGTGGTCGTGGCCCGGGTCGAGTGGGACGGCGGCTCCGTGGAGGGCGGCCCGGTCGCCCAGTCGCTGCTGGAAGAGATCCTGGTCGACCCCCTGTCGACGGGACCGGAGCACTCCGACCGCATCGCCGTGGCGCATAGCGGTGACGAGGCGATCGCGCTCGTTCCGCTCCCCGCGGTCTCCTCCGAGCACGACGGTCCCGAGCCCGGCATCGTCGCCGACGCCCTCCTGGAGGCCGTACGGGAACCGCTGTCCGCGGGGCTCGACGACGACGGACGTATCACGCTGGGCGTCAGCGCGGCCGTGCATTCGGCCGAGGGGCTGCGGGGCGCGCTGGAGGAGGCACGGCACGCGCGCCGGGTCGCCGCCGCCCGCACGGGCCGGGTCTGTGCGGCCGGCCACCAGGAACTGGCCTCGCACGTGCTGCTGCTGCCGTTCGTCCCCGACGACGTGCGCCGCGCCTTCACGGCCCGTCTCCTCGACCCGCTGCGCGACTACGACCGCAGGCACCGCGCGGAGCTGATCCCGACCCTGGAGGCGTTCCTCGACTGCGACGGCTCCTGGACCCGCTGCGCGACCCGGCTGCACCTGCACGTCAACACGCTGCGCTACCGGGTCGGGCGTATCGAGCAGTTGACGGGTCGTGACCTTTCGCGCCTCGAAGACAAGCTCGACTTCTTCCTCGCCCTGCGTATGAGCTGAGGCGATGCACCGTCGGAGGGGTCGCGACGCAGCCGCCGCTGTCCCACGACTTTGTGAAATCCTTCACCCGCCCCCTTGGCCCAGCGCCGAGATTGGTGCTGGAATGCCGCCACCACTCAACAGCTCGATGGCGCGCTCGGGGAGGGCAACGTGGCGCATACCGCCATGTCTGGTACGGGAACGACCGCTGGCGACGATCCACTCCAGACCGCGGTATGGCGGCTGCGCTCGCGCGCCTGCTGGGCCGACGCGGCAGCCCTGCTGAGAGGGCAGACGGCCGCGGCCTCGCTGCAGCGGGCGTCCTTGCTCGTCGAACGGTGCCTGTACACGGAGCAGGGCTGGGAGGAGGCCGAGGACGCGCTGCGCACGGCCGAGGCGCAGGCCCACAGCGACGACGAGCGGGGCGCCGCCGCCTGTGAGCGCGGTCAACTGGCGTACGCCGCCACGCTGCACGGCGTGCGCGACCGGGCCGACGAGGCACGGGCGGCGCTCGGCCGGGCCGCCGCGCTGATCCCGCCGGGCGCCGCGGGCCGGGCGCTGCTGGACTTCCGGCGCGGGCTGATCGCCGAGAACCTCGCCCTCTCCCCGCAGGCGGCTCACGCCGCCTACCGCCGGGCCCACGCGAGCGCCTCCGCGTACGGCGACACGCTGCTGCTCTCCTTCACCTGGCGCCATCTGGCCGGACTGGCCCTGCGCGACGGCGAGCTGGCGGAGGCCCGGCACGGCTTCGCCGAGTCGCTGCGGATCCGCGAGGAGCTGGGCTACCTCGTCGGCACGGCGCCGGCGCTGGCCTCGCTCGCGGACACGGAGACCGAACCGGAGGCCTCCCGGCTACGGGCCGAGGCGGCCCGGCTGTTCCGCTTGCTGGGCGGCGTACCGACCTGGCTGGCGCGGCAGCTGGCGTCGGTGGAACCGGCGGCGGATCCCGCCGCTCCGTGAGGGATGGGCCGCCTCCGGGTCACGCCTGAGCTCAGAGGAACCTGAGAGACTCCTGTGCCAGGCTGGCGCGCCGTCCGGCGGACACGGACTCGGCCGTGTGCCCCCGCCCCGCGACCGCCTCCTGGAGGAGCACCCGATGAGCCTCGTCAACGGCTTGCCCGCGCATGTCCTGTTCGTCCACTTCGTCGTCGTACTGATCCCGCTGAGCGCGCTGGCACTCGTGGTCGCCGCCGTGTGGCCGAAGGCGGCGCTGCGGCTGGGTCCGGTCCTGCCTCTGCTGGCGCTCGTCGCCCTGGCGTCCGTGCCGCTGACGACACAGGCGGGCGAGTGGCTGGAGCGGCACGTCGACGGCGACCCGCTGGTCAGCCGCCACGCCGAACTCGGCGACGGGCTGTTGCCGTGGGCCGTGGGTCTGTTCGTCCTGGCCGGACTCGTGTGGTGGACGACCCGCCGGACGGCCGCGGCCCGTACCGGCGCCCCCACCCCGTCCGGGACGCGGGGCGGCGGCCTGGTCCGGATCGCCATAGCCGTGCTGTCCGTCGCGGTCGCGGTCGGCGCCGTCGTCGACGTCTACCGCATCGGCGACTCGGGCGCCAAGGCCGCCTGGCACGACGCCTACTCGAAGACCGCCACGGGCGCCCGGCAGTGACGGCAGGCCCGCTCACAGACTCCTGACGAACGTCCGGAGGGCGCCGCGGAATTCGCCGTCGTGGACGACGAGAACCACGACGGCGACGAAGAGGACGTAGGCCAGCAGCACGCCGACACCGCCCACCCCCGGTCGCCCCGGCTGTCCGGCCGGGCGCCCGCGGGCCTCGCCCCGGTACCCCTCGGCACGCCCGATGCCCGGCCTGCCTCGGTGCCGGGCGTGTTGCAGCGGATCGGACACCATCGTCGTCCACTCCCCGTGGGACGGTCGTCCCTCACCGGGCAGCACGCCGGGGACCGCCGGCACAGTTCCCCGCAGGGCCTGCCGTCGCCGACCGGGGACACCGCCGTGACGCGGGGACGGCCAACAGCAGGCACCACGCGCCGCCCAGGAGTCAGGACGCCCCGTCGAAGTGCTTGCTCACCAGGGCCTGGACCGCTGCCAGGTCCTGCCCGGCCAGTGCGTCCAGCAGGGCCGCGTGCTCGGCCGCGTCGGCGATCAGCTCCGCGCGGCTCCGCGGGGCGGAGCCCTGGACGAGCGGCCACTGGGCACGGCGGTGCAGGTCCTCCGCGATCCGCGCCAGTTGCTCGTTGCCCGCGAGGGCGAGCACCGCACGGTGGAAGGCACGGTCGGCTTCTGCGTACGTCACCCGGCCCCCGGACGACGCGGCCCGTACGGTCGCGTCGGCGAGCGGTCGCAGCTCCGCCCAGCTTTCGGCGGGGACCGTGCGGGCGAGCCGCAGGATCACCGGGACCTCGACCAGCGCACGGATCTCGGCGAGCTCGGCGAGTTCCCGGGCGCCGCGCACGACGACGCGGAAGCCGCGGTTGGGTACGACCTCGACAGCGCCCTCCAGGGCGAGTTGCTGCATCGCCTCGCGCACCGGGGTCGCCGACACCCCGAAACGCTCGCCGAGCGCGGGCGCCGAGTAGACCTCGCCGGGCGCCAGCTCCCCCGCGACGAGCGCGGTGCGCAGGGCGTCGACGATCTGCCGTCGCACCGAGGCACGCTGCACGACGGGACGCCCGTCCTGCGCCCCCTGCCCCGCCGCGGACGGCTCGCCGCGCTGCGTCCGCTCGTCCACGCGAGGTCCCGGGATCGGGGTCTCGCTGTGCGTGTGCTCACCGCGCGCGAAGCCCGGGGCGGCGCTCCGCTCGCGGGCTCCGTCCCCGGCCCCGAGCTGCGCCGGAACCCGGCAGACCGGCGCACCGTCGCTCTCGGCCGACGACTCGGCGGAGCCCTGCGCACGGCGGGAACGTGCCTGCTCCACGGGCTCCTCCTCCGGTCGTGGCGGTGCTGGACGGTGCGCGGAACGTGCACGGGGCGGTTACCGCTCGGAAAGCACCATAGGCACCTTACGCTCCGGTTCACACACCACTCACATTCGATAAGGTAAGGCTTACCTATCAGAGCGTGTGAAACGGCGGTCCCTTCATGCCCCTCTCCCCGCCCCCGTCCGTCGTGGCGGACGCGTACGCCCGGCTCACCGAGGTGTTCCCTGGGCTGACCGTCACGGAACTGGGTCCGGGCGAGGCCGCACCGGAAGGCGACGGCTGGGTGTCGGCCGCCGGGCTCGCGGCGGGCGGGGCCGCTCTGGACGCGTTCCTCGCGTGGGACGAGGAGCAGGTGCTGCGCGATTACGGGCAGCGGGCCCGACCGGACGTCGTGGCGAGCTTCGGCCTGCACCGCTACGCGTGGCCGGCCTGTCTGCTGATCACGGTGCCGTGGTTCCTGCGCCGCCGGGTGCCGCGCTTCCCGGTGGAGCACGTCGTGTTCCAGCGCACCCTCGGGCGCCTGGCGGTACGCACCGGAGCGTTCGCCTGCCTGCCGGACGATCCGGCGGCGGCCCTGCCCGGTGCCCTCGTCGTGGCGGACGAGGAGGCGCTGCGCGCCGAGGTGCGGACGGCCGTGGCCGAGCACCTGGATCCCGTGCTCGCCGGGTTCGGACCGCGCATGCGACGGCGCGGGCGCGCCCAGTGGGGCATGGCCACGGACGAGGTGGTCGAAGGGCTCTGGTACGTGGCCGGGCTGCTCGGCGAGGAGCGGCGGGCGAGGCACGAGCTGGAGCTGCTGCTGCCGGGCCGGACGAAGCCGTTCGCCGGCTCGGCCGCGTTCCGCGAACTCACCGGATCGAACGGCGATTCGCTGTCCACCCGGGACCGGGTGACCTGCTGCATGTTCTACACGCTGCGCCCCGAGGACACCTGCGCGACCTGCCCGCGCACCTGCGACGCCGACCGCGTCGCCAAGCTCAGTGGTGCCGCTGCGGCTTGACGTCTCCTCAGGCCTGACGTCCGGCCCTACGCCGCGTGCCGTAAGATCCGTCCCGAGTGTGGCCTCGCACGGATCTCAGGTGTTTCACAACTTCCTCACCTGTCGCAGGAACTTTCCGCGGCACCGCCGTCACGGGTAGGCTTAATCGAACTCAACTCCCGCCCCTCAAGCGGCAGTTCGAGCAGAACGCCGCCCTGGGCAACCCCTTGCGATGCCATGGCGGCCTCTTGCCCCGAAACCCCCTGAGGGCCGGCGGGATTGGGCCACTATGGCGGGCGTTACGCCCTATCCCAATGCAAGGGACCCAGATGAGACTGACCGAGATATCGCTGAACTGGCTGCTTCCGGGCACCGTGTTGCTCCTGGGCGCGGTGGCAGCGGTGGCGATGCTCGCGCGCGGAAAGCGCTCCTCCGGGGAGAACGCGAGCGCGGACGACTCATGGGAGCGCGCCGAGGAGCGCCGCAGGCGCAAGGAGGCCATCTACGCCACGGCCTCCTATGCACTGCTCTTCTGCTGCGCGGCCGTCGCCGCTGCGCTCTCCTTCCACGGCCTGGTCGGCTTCGGCCAGCAGAACCTCGGCCTCACCGGCGGCTGGGAGTACCTGGTCCCGTTCGGCCTGGACGGGGCGGCCATGTTCTGCTCCGTGCTCGCGGTGCGCGAGGCCAGCCACGGTGACGCGGCGCTCGGCTCCCGGATCCTCGTGTGGACGTTCGCGGCCGCTTCCGCCTGGTTCAACTGGGTGCACGCGCCGAGGGGCGTCGACCACGCGGGCGCCCCGCAGTTCTTCGCCGGCATGTCGCTGTCGGCCGCCGTGCTCTTCGACCGGGCGCTCAAGCAGACTCGTCGCGCCGCTCTGCGGGAGCAGGGCCTGGTGCCGCGTCCGCTGCCGCAGATCCGCATCGTCCGCTGGCTGCGGGCCCCGCGCGAGACGTACAAGGCCTGGTCGCTGATGCTTCTGGAGGGTGTGCGCACCCTGGACGAGGCGGTCGAGGAGGTCCGCGAGGACCAGCGCCAGAAGGAGCACAACAAGGCGCTGCGGCGCGAGCAGCAGCGCGTCGAGCGTGTGCAGCTCAAGGCGCTCAGCCGCGGTCACCGCTCGCTGACCGGCGGAAACGGCGGACGTCAGGTCGAGATGCCGACCGTCGAACGCGCGAGCGCTCCCGTCCCCGCGGAGCCCGCCATAGCCGCGGGAGAACTGCCCACGCGCACCCGCCCCTCGCTCCAGCCCGTCCGGAAGCCCTCGGCTGACCCGATCACTGTCGACCTCACGGCCGAGGACGACACCATGGCTCTGCCCCGCCTCGACTCCCTGGAGCGCAAGCTCAAGGACCTCGAGCAGCAGTTCGGCTGAGTCCGGACGCCATCACTGGAAGGGGGCGCGGCACGCTGCCGCGCCCCCTTCAGTGCGTCAGGCGGCCTCCGCGTCCAGCTCGAACCAGACGGCCTTTCCCACACCGTGCGCCCGTACGCCCCACGCGTCCGCCAGGGACTGAACGAGGATCAGGCCCCGGCCGTGCGTGTCCTCGCCGGCCTCCGGCACCCGTGGCCTCGGCTTGCGCCCCACGAAGTCCCTTACCTCCACGCGGAGTCCGCACGGCGACACGGTGGCCGTCAGGACCGCGTCGCGGTCGGTGTGGATGAGCGCGTTGGTGACCAGCTCACTGGTGAGCAGCTCGGCTATCTCGGCTCCTCCCGGCCTTCCCCAGTGCGTCAGCAGTTCCCGCAGCGCCCTGCGCGCCTCGGGTACCGCCCGTAAGTCGGCCCGTCCCAGACGGCGCCTCAGCTGCGGGCCCCCTGACCGGTCCGTCGTCGTGTCGGACGCTTCCTTCGCCTGTTTCACCGACGGCGACCCGATCACCACGGGACCGCCGCGTCGCGCTCGCCTCTCCATGACCCCCGCCCGTACGTGGATGCCGGATCCCCCTGCTCGAACACGTCCACGGGGATCCATGCCCCACCGGCGGGTGGTCAGTCATGCCGAATCGTCAACTACCGTACGCACTGGGTCATATGAGCCAGGCGCGAGTGCGCCCTGCGCGCCCTCGGTCCGGCTCCCGGTCACCCGTACGGACCGGGCCCGTCGCACGACACGCCCGGCTCCTCAGAAACGCACACCCGTGCGCCCGTTCGCGACCGGTGCGGCGCGGGCCACGAGACCGCTGCCGCTGGGCCCTTCGGCCGACTGCGGGCTGCCGATACGGCCGTACGGTGCCTGCGGTCGCTCCCGCTCAGGTCGACATGTAGACAGGGCACGTAGGCCGGGGTGACAGGCCGTCAGCACCTGGATTGCTCCGAACGTGTCTTTCTTCATATTGTCGGCATGTCCGACATGACGGATAAAGAGATCGTTAGTAGGTTCAATCTCGCATCGGCGCGCAGCCGATGTGTCAGAGACAGGAGAAGTGACATGGCAACGCGTTCCACCGCTGTAACGGCCGCAGCCGCGGCCGCCGCGGCCCTGGTGGCCACGGGAATCACGTACGCCTCCGCGGCATCCGAGCCGCAGGCGGCTCCGCTGGCGCAGCACGCCGCCGCAGCCCCGGCCGCAGCCCCGGCCTCCGCGCCGGACGGCAGTAACGGCGGCAGCGGCAACAACAACAACAGCTACGGCAACAACAACAACAACAACAACAACAACAACGACAACTTCGGCGGCGGCGGCGGGGGCGGCGGCGGCGGGGGCAGCAGCTTCCGCAAGGTCACCCGTTGCGAGGACGACGAGGGCGAAGGCAACTTCGACGACAACGACAACAACGGCGACAACGGCGGCCGCGGCGGCCGCTGCGGCCGCAACGACGACGACGGCTTCCGGTTCGGCCGGATTTCGGTCAACGAGCGCGAGTTCGCCGGCGTGCCCGACGGCTGCATCACCGTGGTCAGTGGCCTCGGCGCCAAGACCATCAACGTCCGCAACGAGAGCAGGAACACCGTCGAGGTCTTCAACGGCGCCACCTGCGACAACGGTGCCCCCCTCGCCACCGTCGGCCCGCACAGCTCTTCGAACGGGCTGTTCCCCCGCCACACTAAGGGCGGTGTGAAGGTCAAGCACGGCGTGGTGGCCAGCTTCCGAGTGATCAAGCGCCACGTGGAGCGCTTCGTGGAGGAGCGCGAGGAGCACAGCGGCGGCGGCGGGGGCGGCGGCGGCGGCCAGAGCGGGAAGGGCAACGAAGGCAACAACAACAACAACAACTACGGAGGCAGCAGCGGAGGCAGGTGATCCTGGGGGCCGAAGGTCCCTCTGAAGGTAGAGAACGAGAACCCCGGCCCGCCGGAATCGGGCCGGGGTTCCGGTCTGCGCGCGACGTGTCCGCCGGCTACGGCCGGGGCACGTTGCGCAGGTTCGAACGGGCCAGCTGGACCATGCGACCGACCCCGCCGTCCAGCACGATCTTCGAGGCCGAGAGCGCGAAGCCCGTGACCATCTCCCTGCTGATCCTGGGCGGGATGGACAGGGCGTTCGGATCGGTGACGACGTCGACGAGCGCGGGACCCTTGTGCCGGAAGGCGTCCTTGAGGGCGCTCGCGAGCTGCTTGGGCTTGTCCACCCGGATGCCGTACGCCCCGCACGCGCGGGCCACGGCGGCGAAGTCGGGGTTCTTCGCGGAAGTGCCGTACGCGGGCAGCCCGGCCACCATCATCTCCAGTTCGACCATGCCCAGCGAGGAGTTGTTGAACAGCACGACTTTCACCGGCAGGTCGTACTGGACCAGGGTCAGAAAGTCGCCCATCAGCATGGAGAAGCCGCCGTCGCCCGACATCGACACGATCTGCCGCCCGCGGTCCGTGAACTGCGCGCCGATCGCCATCGGCAGCGCGTTCGCCATCGAGCCGTGGGAGAACGAGCCGATGACACGCCGACGGCCGTTCGGAGAGATGTAACGGGCGGCCCAGACGTTGCACATCCCCGTGTCGACCGTGAAGACGGCGTCCGGATCGGCGATCTCGTCGAGTACCGAGGCCACGTACTCCGGATGGATCGGAATGTGCTTCTCCACCTTTCGGGTGTACGCCTTGACCACGCCTTCCAGCGCATCCGCGTGCTTCTTCAGCATCTTGTCGAGGAAGCGCCGGTTCTGCTTCGCCGTCACCCGCGGGGTCAGGCACCGCAGGGTCTCCTTCACATCGCCCCACACCGCCAGGTCCAGCTTGGAGCGGCGGCCCAGATTCTCCGGGCGTACGTCGATCTGGGCGATGGCCACGTCGTCCGGCAGGAAGGCGTTGTACGGGAAGTCGGTGCCCAGCAGGATCAGCAGGTCGCACTCGTGGGTGGCCTCGTACGCGGCGCCGTAGCCCAGAAGGCCGCTCATGCCCACGTCGTACGGGTTGTCGTACTGGATCCACTCCTTGCCCCGCAGGGCGTGCCCCACCGGGGACTTGATCTTCCCGGCGAGCTCCATGACCTCGGCGTGCGCGCCCGCGGTGCCGCTGCCGCAGAAGAGGGTGACCCGCTCCGCCTGGTCGATCATCCGAACGAGTTCGTCGATCTCGTGGTCACCCGGGCGGACGCTGGGCCGGGAGGTGACAAGGGCGGTCTCGGCGGGCTTGTCGGGGGCGGGCTGGTCGGCGATGTCGCCGGGGAGCGCCACCACGCTGACGCCGCTACGGCCGATCGCGTTCTGGATCGCCGTCTGCAGCAGCCGGGGCATCTGCTTCGGATTGGATATCAGCTCGCAGTAGTGGGAGCACTCCTGGAACAACCGGTCCGGGTGCGTCTCCTGGAAGTAGCCGAGGCCTATCTCGCTGGAGGGTATGTGCGAGGCGAGGGCCAGCACCGGGGCCATGGAACGGTGGGCGTCGTAGAGGCCGTTGATGAGGTGGAGGTTGCCGGGGCCGCAGGAGCCCGCGCAGGCGGTCAGCTTGCCGGTTATCTGTGCCTCGGCGCCGGCCGCGAAGGCGGCGGTCTCCTCGTGGCGTACATGCACCCAGTCGATGGCGGCGTTGCGACGGACGGCGTCCACGATCGGATTGAGGCTGTCGCCGACGACTCCGTACAGGCGTTTGACCCCGGCGCGGGCGAGTATCTCGACGAACTGGTCGGCAACGTTCTGCTTGGCCATGGATGCATGCACCCCTTCGCTTGCCTTGGGTCCATCAATCCACAGCGACCGCCATCACGCCTCCCAAACGGCGGCCGCCGTACGGTCGTCGGCATAGCCCTTCACCCGCACCGCCGTGTCGGCGAGAAACGCGGCGAGGCCCGGTGGCCCGCCCGCCGACCAGCGCTCCGTGAGGTGTTCGGCGAGAAGCGGTTCGCCGCGCAGCGGTTCGGCGAGACCACCCGAGCACAGCAGCAGGGTGTCACCCGGACGGGCGATGGACGCACGGAAGCGGAAGGGGTCATGGGGCGGCTCGGGGGCCGGCTCATAGGGGCTCGGAGGCGTCGTCAGGGCCAGGTCCATGGTGATCCGGTCGCCTTCGGGGGTCTCGGACGGGAGCGAACCGAACCCCATCACGGCCTCGCCCGCCGCCTCGGTCCCGTGCGGCTCGATGTCCTCCCACTCGCCGTCCCGCAGCCGGAACAGGCCGCCCGGGCCGACGCCGAAGAAGACGCGTGTACGACAGGACGGGTCGGCGGGCAGCAGCAGACAGCGCAGCGTGGCCGTGTACTCCTCGGGGTCAAGGCTCCGTTCGACGGCGTCGGCGCGCAGCTTGCCGAAACTGCGGTCGGTGAGCCGCTGAAGGCCCGACTTGAGGTCGCCGCGCCGGTCGGCCCTGATGTCCTCGCTCAGACGGAGGTGACTGCGCCCGACGGCACGCCCGATCCAGTGGCACACCTCTGCCGCGGCCAGGTGCGCACCGGGCGCGGCCCGCGCGCCGGTCGCCATGGCGACGAGGACGAGCGCCTGGTCGCCGGTGCCGAAGCGGGCGGTGAACAGGGCGTCCCGGCGCGGCTCGCCCCGGTAGCGCGCCGAATCCCCGCGCACCGAGACCGCGCGCAGCGTGCAGGCCCCGTAGCGCGCCCCGTCCAGCACGGTGTCGGCGACCAGGTCGCCGAGGTCGTCCGGGTCGGCGAGCGGGAGGGCGGTGGGCTCGGGGTCGTAGGTGGGCGGCCCGGAGCCCACGTAGTCGACGGCAGGCACTGTTCCGGTTCGGGCGAGCCGGGGCTCCGCCTCCGCGGCGACGGCCGGAACGTCACGGTCGCTGGAGGCGGGGCCGGCCTCGAGGGCAGCGGGCCTGGACGGAGAGGGGAAGGTCAGAGGGCCCGTCGACCTGGCGGACGGCGGTTCCCACGGCGCCGGGCCGCGGGCGGGAGGGCCACCCCAATCGAGCGGAGCCACGAGCCGGGAGGAACCGGTGGGCCCGGCGGGCGGCGCGGAGGTGTCCGCGCGGGGTACGGCCGGGGGGGCCGTCCCGTTCCCGGGCGGTGACGTGCCGGCGCCCGCCGACGGGAGCGGCTCCTCGGCCCCGGCCCGGGTGCCGCGGTCTGCCACCGTCCCCACGGCGGAGGCGAAACGGTCGTCGAGGCTGTCCGCCGCGGGGGCCGGTCCCGTGTCCCCGGTGGCGTCGTCGTACAACTGCCCCCACCAGTCGTCCGCGTTCTCGGTGGGGCTCCACCCCTGCTGGCTCATGCCCCCGATTGTCCACCGAGGGGCGTGAATAAACGGCGCATCAGGAAAATCCGGCCAGGCGACCGGTCTGCGATCCGCACGTCGGACGACACCTCGAACTGCGGTCCGAAACCGGCCACCGGGAGGCGGACCGCCGGACGATCCCACCCCCCACAGGGGAACCGTCCGGCGGCACCGCGGTGACAGGGCCCGGCACGCCTCCGGCGCCCCGTCACGTTCGTGCGGCCACTGGCCTACGGCCAGGTGAGGCCGGGTGTGAACCGCTGTCCCGAAGTGCCGGCCGGCCCGGCGCACCGGGCCGGCGCGTGCGACGACCGGCATCAGGGCCTCCGGTACGTCCCTCCGGAGGACCGCAGACGGCATCCGCGCAGGCTGAACGGGCCGTAAGCGGGTACAGCGGGCAGTGGTCGACACCGCGATGGCGTCACCTTGGCAGACGGACAGGGGGTAGGGCGATGATGTCCCGAGGCGGGTTTGTGCCGTGGCTGATTTCCGCCACGACGCCGTACCGTGCGGCTTTTATTCGGGGAGGGGCGACCGGCTGATGCTGGCAGTGATAGGCCTGGACGAGACGCACGAGTCGGCGTACCGGGCGCTGGTGTCCGTGGGCGCCGCCGACGTGCCCGATCTGGCGCGGCGGCTGACCCTCGGCGAGCAGGACACCGAGCGCGCCCTGCGCCGGCTCGAAGGGCACGGACTCGCGGCCCAGTCGTCGGCCCGGCCCGGCCGCTGGGTCGCGGCGCCCCCCGGAGTGGCGCTGGGCGCGCTGCTCACCCAGCAGCGCCACGAACTGGAGAAGGCCGAACTGGCGGCCGCGCTGCTCGCCGAGGAGTACCGGGCGGCGGCCGCGGAGCCCGCCGTGCACGACCTGGTCGAAGTGGTGATCGGCGCGGCCGGGGTCGGCCGGCGCTTCCTGCAGCTTCAGCTCGCGGCGACCGAGGAGGTGTGCGCCCTGGTCACCGGCACCCCGGTCGCCGTGTCGGGCATGGAGAACGACGCCGAGGAGCAGGCGGCGCAGCGCGGGGTGCACTACCGGGTGGTGGTCGAACGGGCGGTGCTCGACCGGCCCGACGGCATCACCGAGCTGACCGCCGCGCTCGGCCGCGACGAACAGGTGCGGGTCGTCGACAAGGTGCCGACCAAGCTGGTGGTCGCCGACCGGTCGATCGCCATGGTGCCGCTGACCACGCACACCGCGGAACCCGCCGCTCTCGTCGTGCACGCGAGCGGACTGCTGGAGCTCCTGTCCGGCCTGTTCGAGTCGGTGTGGCGGGACGCGCTGCCGCTGCGGCTCGGGGCGTCCGGCGTCACCGAGCAGCCGCTGGACGGCCCCGACGGCACCGATCTCCAGGTGCTGTCCCTGCTGCTCGCGGGGCTGACGGACGCGAGCGTCGCCAAGCAGCTCGACCTGGGCCTGCGCACGGTGCAGCGCCGGGTGAAACGGCTGATGGAGCTGACCGGGGTGACGACCCGGCTGCAGCTCGGCTGGCACGCGTACGAGCGGGGCTGGGTAGCCCGGGACTGAGCCTGGACTGCGGGGCGATTCACGCGCCGGCCCCTCGGATCTCTCCCGGCTCCATGACGTCGCTCCCTTGGACGGACGGTCCCCGGCCGGCGTGTGCCCGCCTGGCCGCCCGTCAGCGCTCGAGGGCCGCCGGGTCGATCGCGTCCGCGAGCGCCGTCGCGCCCGCGTCGTTGAAGTGCAGATGGTCGCCCGGGTCGTAGTCCGGCAGGATGCGATCCGGGCGGGCGGGGTCCCGTACGGCCCTGTCGAAGTCCGCGATCCCGTCGAAGATGCCGCCGCGGATGAGGGCGTTGATCTCATGGCGCAGACGCTCGCGTTCCGGGGTCCAACGCTGGTGGCCGCCGAACGGTGTGAGGGTGGCCCCGATGACGCGCAGGCCGTAGGCGTGCGCACGGGTCACGATCTGCCGGTACGCCCGTACGAAGGCGGCCGGATCGGTCTGGCCCGGTGTGTCCTTGAGGTCGTTGACACCCTCCAGCACGATCACGGTGCGGGCTCCGGTGCGGGTGAGGACGTCGGCGTCCAACCGGGCCAGGGCGCTCGGGCCGACTCCGTCCAGCAGGAGGCGGTTGCCGGCGATCCCGGCGTTCAGGACGCCGGGTCTGCGGCTCGCCGGGAGCGCACGCAGCCGCTCGGAGAGAAGGTCGGGCCAGCGGTGGTTGGTCCCCTGGGAGGTGCCGGTGCCATCGGTGAGGGAGTCGCCGAGGGCCACCACACTGCCGGCGAGCGCGGGACGCAGGACGTCCACACCGGTCACGTAGTACCAGTGGGAGACCGTGGTGGTGTAAGCGGCTCCGCTGGTGTCGGCGGCCCGGTTGTCGTTCCTGGCCAGGTAGTTGGTCTGCATCGCGGTGCGGTGGTAGGTGGCCGGGCCGCAGTCGGCGGACGTGTGCACGGTGATGAGCAGGTCTGCGTCGGCCGGGACGCGCAGGGGGACGGCGTCGGTGACACGGTCCTCCCCCACGGGCACGGTGACGGAGGTCGCGCCGGAGAAGGTCGCGATGCGCAGGGAGCCCGGGACGGCCTCGGCACCGATCCCCCGCCGCAACGCCACCGTGACGGCGTCGAGTCGGAGCGGCGCGCTGCCGAAGCGGTTGGAGACGCGGATGCGGGCGGCGCTGCCGCCGACGCTGGCGTGCACGACGTTGCGGATCGAGACGCCGGGCAGGGCGGGGGCGGTGCCGGAGGGGGCCGCCTCCCAGGTACCGGTCCACCGGGGAGCCGTCTCGGTCCCGCCGGACGCACCCGGGGCGGCGACCGCGGTCGACAGCAGGGTGAGGGCCAGGACGGCGAGGAAGCGACGCCGTGTTCCCCTTGCGCGGGCCAACCGGATCATATGGATGCGCCCTCTTTCCACCGGCGGCCCCGGGACGCGGGGCCGGGAAGCGTTCGAAGACTTCCCAGGACCCACCGGCGAGGTAACGCATCGTCACACGGTCGGGCGTACGGACCGCCCACAGAACAATTCGGTCGCCGTCGTCCGCCCACGGAACTAACGTTTGCGGCCACGAGCACGCTGCAGCAGATCCATCCCTGTTCTTCGGAGGGAATCCCCGCAGACGTGGTTTCTGGCCGACGTCGGGGAGCGGCTGGCGCCGACGGACCAGGCCGATGGACCGGGGGCCGGCTCGAACCGGTTTCCGATGCAGGCCGGTGGCCGGGAGCGCTTGGCTGTCGGCATGGGTGAATTCAGCATGATTCTTGCCAGGGACCCTGGGGGTTTACGCCCGGGGGGAAACGCATCCTCAAGTGGGCGGCGCAGAGTGCCGCAGCCTTCGTCGTCGCGGAGCGCTGCGCAGCTGGGTCCGGGTGAGGGAAGTTCTCGTGTTCGAATGCGCGGGCTCGGAGGGGCCGGGTAGCGTCGCGGGTGTGAAGCTGGTGGTGCAGGTGAAGCTGCTGCCGACGCCCGTGCAGGCGGCGGCACTTGAGGCGACCCTGCGCGCCTGCAACGAGGCCGCCAGCTGGGCTAGCGGTGTGGCGTTCGAAAAGGATGTGAAGCGGAACTTCGCGCTGCGCGAGCACACCTACGGTGAGATCAAGGCTCGGTGGGGGCTGGGTGCGCAGGCCGCCCAGCACGTGATCAAGAAGACGTGCGACGCGTATGCCGCGTTGAGGGCGAACCTGAAGGCCGGGAATCTGGGCAAGCCCGGCTCGAAGCGCTATCGGAAGGCCATCGGGAAGCCGATCACCTTCCGGCCGCACAGCGCGCAGCCGTATGACGACCGGATGCTGTCCTGGCAGATGGCCGAGCGGCGCATCTCGATCTGGACCGTGCACGGGCGGATGCGGGACGTGGCGTTCACCGCCGGTGGGGAGCAGTTGGCCACCCTGGCCCGGTGCCGCAAGGGCGAGTCCGATCTGCTGGTGCGGGACGGCATGTGGTTCCTGCTGGCCACCTGCGAGGTCCCCGAAGCCGCGCCGAACACGGATCCGGTGGACTTCCTCGGCATCGACCTGGGCATCGTCAACATCGCCACCACGTCCGACGGCCAGCTCATGGCCGGGCGGGCGCTCAACCGGATCCGGGTCCGGGAACGCACGCTGCGGGCCAAGCTGCAGAAGAAGAGCACCCCGTCCGCCAGGCGGCGGCTGAAGAAGCGGCGGCGCAAGGAGGCGCGGCGGGCGCGGGACATCAACCACAAGATCGCGAAACATGTGGTGGCCGAGGCAGAACGCACCGGTCGCGGAATCGCCCTGGAAGATCTGACGGGCATCCGCGAGCGGGTACGGCTTCGCAAGCCCCAACGGGCCACCCTGCACAGCTGGGCCTTTCACCAACTGGGGCAGTTCATCGCCTATAAGGCCCGCCGCGCGGGGGTGCCGGTGGTGTACGTCGATCCGGCGTACACCTCCCGCACCTGCGCCGAGTGCGGCTACCTCGACAATGCGAACCGGGTCTCGCAAGCCTGGTTCGCATGCCGGTCCTGCGGCGTCGTTGCGCACGCGGACCACAACGCCTCCCGCAACATCCGCGCCCGCGCGTGGGAGTTGTGGCGACGCGGGGTGCAGTCAACCACCCCAGCCCCACCCCCGAGACAACCAGGTGGGACAGGACGCAAACGCAGCGCCACAGCCAGTGACGCCCGTTGTGCAAGCACCGTCGCCTCAGCGACGGGCAGTTGACTGATGCCGAACGCGCGTATCTGCACTCCCAGCGACTCGGGCGGCTGGCCACCGTCGATCCGCACGGACAGCCCCAGGCCAACCCGGTCGGCTTCTTCCTCCAGGAGGACGGGACCATCCTGATCGGCGGCCAGCGGAACTCCTCACCGGTCCGCACGATCTGGGGCCGCACTTCAGCGACGAAGTGATCCGGATCCGTCCGCGGCGGATCCACAGCTGGGGTCTGGAGGTCGAGCAGGCCTGAACCTCGCCGGGGCGATCGTCACCTCGCGGGGTCCCTCACGGAGCGAGGGACGGCTCGGACCCGCTCGCCGTCCGCAGGTGCCTGAGGGCGTATGACCTCCAGGGGCGCCAGGCGTCCGGGACGGTCTCGTCCGGCGGTGCCACGTCGGGGTCGCCGAGGGCGCGGGTGCGGATGATCGCGGCGGTGTGCGGATCCATGCCCGGCAGCGCGAGCAGTGCCTCGTGGGCGTCGTCGCGGTCGGCGCCCGCGTCGAGGCGGAGGGTGCCGTCGGCGAGCGCGGTGGCGAGGGCGGCCGGTGTGCCGTGCAGCCCGGCTTCGGCGAGCACGGCGGGGTCCGGGAAGGTGTGGGTCAGGGTGCCGTGCGACGCGTCGAGCGTCTTCCCGTAGCGCTGGACGAGTTCCCCGGCCCGGCTCCGGCCGACGAGCGCGCGCACGGCGAACTCCTCGGGGTCCGCCGCACCCGGTGAGCGCAGTCCCGGACGGGCGGCGACCAGCGGGGCGAGCCCGGGATCGGCGGCGAGACGCTCGTCGACGGCGTACGGGTCCGCGTCGAGGTCGAACAGCCGCCGCACCCGCTGGACCGCAGTGGTCAGGTCGCGGGGGTCGGTGAGATGGATCCGGGCGTCGAGCCAGCCGCCGGGGTGACCGTCCCCGCCCGTCCGGGACGCCGGGCGGCCCGGACGCTCGCCGACGGCGACGACGGCGGTGCCGTACGGCAGCCGGAGCGTACGCCGGTAGATCCGGCGCCCGGGCCGGCCCGACACCTCCTCGATGCCCGGCACCGCTTCGGCGGCGAGCAGGTCGAAGACCGCCGCGGACTGGTACGGGCCGCGGTACGCGAGGCGCAACGCGATCCCCGCCGACGCCTCCGCCTCGCGGCCGGCGGCCCCTCTGTCCCGGGGCGCCGTGGCGCGCAGCTCGCGCGGAGTGGCCGCGTACACCGCCTTGATCGTGTCGTTGAACTGGCGCACGCTGGCGAACCCGGCCGCGAAGGCGATCTCCGTGACCGGCAGCTCGGTGGTCTGCAGCAGCAGGCGGGCGCTGTGGGCCCGCTGGGCCCGGGCGAGCGCGATGGGTCCGGCTCCGACCTCGGCGGTCAGCTGCCGTTGCACCTGACGAGCGCTGTAGCCGAGGCGCAGGGCGAGCCCGGCGACACCTTCGCGGTCGACCACGCCGTCCTTGATCAGGCGCATGGCCCGCCCCGCGACGTCCGCGCGCACGTTCCACTCGGCGGAGCCGGGCACGGCGTCCGGACGGCACCGCCGGCAGGCGCGGAACCCGGCGCTCTGCGCGGCGGCGGCCGTCGGATAGAACCGCACGTTGCGACGCTTGGGCGTCACGGCGGGGCAGCTGGGCCGGCAGTAGATACCGGTCGTGGCGACGGCGAAGAAGAACGCGCCGTCGAACCGGGCGTCCCGGCTGCGCACCGCCTCGTACCTGGTGTCTTCCTCGGTCATGTCGTCCAGTGTGCGCCGTGGCGCGGCATTGTTCCGGCGGGTTTCGGACATGACGTCCGGACGCGGCACGCCGCGGGCACGACGGCCCGCGGCGTGCCGTCGCGGCTACCGCAACCGTCCCCGCTTGGCCTCCATCGCCGCCCGGCCCTCCGCCCCCTTCCGTTTCCACTCCTGGCGCCGTTCCGCCCGTACCCGCGCGTCGGTCTTGGCGACGATCCACTCGTTCTCGCGCAGCAGCTTCCGGTAGCTCTCCAGCCGCCGCTCGGACAGCTCTCCGGACTCCACCGCGCGGCGCACCGCGCACTCCGGCTCCGCCACGTGCGCGCAGTCGTGGAACCGGCACTCCGCGGCCAGTTCCTCGATCTCGGAGAACACCTGGCTCACACCGCTCTCGGCGTCCCAGAGCCCCACTCCACGCAGCCCCGGCGTGTCGATGAGGACTCCGCCGCCCGGCAGCACGAGGAGGTTGCGCGTGGTCGTGGTGTGCCGGCCCTTTCCGTCCATGTCCCGGGTGGCCTGCACGTCCATGACCTCCTCACCGAGCAGCACGTTCGCGAGCGTGGACTTGCCCGCTCCGGACTGTCCGAGCAGTACGGACGTGCCGCCGGAGAGGACCGCCTCGAGGACGTCGAGGCCGTCCCCGCGCTGCGCGCTGACCGGCAGCACCGGCACGCCGGGTGCGACCGCCTCCACGTCCTGGACGAGGTGCCCGAGTGTCGTCGCGTGCGGCACGACGTCGGCCTTGGTCAGCACCACGAGCGGCTGGGCTCCGGACTCCCAGGCCAGTGCCAGGAAGCGTTCGACGCGTGCGAGGTCCAGTTCGGCGGCGAGCGATACGGCGACGACCGCGTGGTCGACGTTGGCGGCGAGGATCTGCCCCTCGGACCGCTTGGAGGAGGTGGAGCGCACAAAGGCGGTGCGGCGCGGCAGATACGCGCTGACATACCGGGGGTTGCCCCCGGGTTCGACGGCGACCCAGTCGCCGGTGCACAGCACCCGCAGGGGGTCGTGCGGGGTGACGAAGGCGGTGTCGGCGCGCAGCACCCCGCCGGCGGTGACCACGTCGCACTGGCCGCGGTCGACCCGTACGACACGTCCGGGCAGGAGGTCCTGCTCGGCGTAGGGAGCGAACTGCGTCTCCCAGTCCCCGTCCCAGCCGTAGGGAGCGAGAGGGTGCGGCGCAGCCGAGGAAGACGAAAGAGAGGACAGCTTCAAGGGGGAACCCTTCACAAAGGTGGCCCCCGGCGCGCGCCCGCAGGCGCGGAAGACGTGGGAAGGGTCAGCCGGAGACCGAGGAGGTGGATCGGACGAATTCCTGGTTGCGGGCAGCGCCCATCACAGAGACAGCCATGGGTCACACCTCCGGTTCTTCACTCGGCCGGCCGTGGCAGCCCACTGCCACCACGAGAAGCGCCCCCACCATAGAAGCGCCGCGTTCAGGGCCGCCACCGATTTATTTCGAGCCCTGCGGCACGTCACGGGCCGTCGGGAATGAGGCCGTGACCACGAACCTCGGGCACGCGTGCGGACGGTTCCGTTCGTGGGCATGGGGGTTGGGCCCGGGGCGGGTGGAGCGGACGCGTGGCCACCCGGGCACGAGCGGTCCCGGCTGCGGCTCGCCGACGTGATGGGCTCGGGTCGTCTCAGCCCACCGTCGAGCAACCGACCCCGTTCACCATGAAGTCGTGCGGCACGGCGTTGCCGCCGTGCTTCGAGGCGAGGAAACCGAACGCGAACGTGCCGTTCGCGGCGACCTTCTTGTTGTAGTCGGCGGCCTTCACGGTGACCTCGGACCCCGCCTGGGTGAAGATGCCGTCCCACATCTGGGTGATGTGCTGGCCGTCGTCGAACGTCCAGGTGATGTTCCAGTCGTCGAGCGCCGTGGTCGAGGTGACCGTGATCGCGACCTGGAACCCGGTATGCCACTCGTCGTCCAGGTGGTACTTCACCCGGCAGGGCGACGGCGTCCGCCGGGCAGGCGTGGACGCGGTCGGCGTGTCCTCCACCGGACTCGTCGACGTGCCCTGCGGTTCGGTGTCGTAGTCCCCGCTCTTGGTGCCGGTGGCCGAGCCGCCTGGGTGCGCGGTCGGGGAGGTGCCACTCGTGCTGCTGTCGGGGACGGACGGGAGGGGCGGTGCCGGTTCGGCCACGGCCTGGCTGTCGGCCGTGTCGCCGTCGGCCGTCGGCCCGCCGGAGTCGCCGAGTTGCATGAGCGAGACCGTCAGCGCCAGCGCGGACACGACGACGGCGGTGGCCAGGAGGCCCGCGCGGCCGATCCGGGGCCGCGTCACGGCGCCGACGGCGATGCCCCGGTCCGCGCCAGCGTCCGTGCGCCCGCCGGTCAGCCCGGCTTCCGCCGCCCGGCGCCGCCGCTCCAGATACGCGAGGCCGCCCCAGCCGATCACTCCGCTCGCCAGCGCGGCGGGCGTTCCTCCGCCGTGCAGCCGCAGACAGGCGGCCGCCTCCGCGCACTCCACGCAGGTGGCGAGGTGACGCGAGAGGTCCTCGGGCGTCTCAGGGGCCGACGCGCGGGTGACCGCGTCGAGGAGCCGCGCGTACCTGCGGCAGTCGGCGTCCATGGGGGTGTCGAGGTGGTTGCGCCGGCAGCGGTCCCTGAACAGCGCCCGTACCTGGGCGAGTTCGGTGGCCACGGCCGCCGGGTCGAGGCCGAGCCTGCGGGCCACGTCGGGCAGCGGCAGCGCCTCCACCTCCGCCAGCCACAGCAGCGCGGCGTCCGCCTCCTGCATGTCCTTGAGCCCGCGCAGGGCCAAGGGACGCTGCAGGGGCGGGCCGGTGTACCGCGCGGCCTTGCCGGAGTTGAGCCACAGCCGCAGCTCGGGGTCGAGCAGATGTCCCTTGCCCTCCGCCTCCCATGCGGCCGTGGTACTGCGCACCGCCGTGAGCAGCAGGGGGATGCCGGGCAGCCGCGGGGCGCGGCGTCCGGCGGTTCCTGCCCGGGCCGCGGCGGCACGGGCCTCCTGGATGCCCTGGGTGAACGCCTCGGTGGCCAGTTGCCTGCCGGCCGCCGTACCGGACGTGCACAGGTCGGCGTACGACAGCACCGCGTCCCAGCACTCCGAGAACAGCGCGGCCTCGGCGGCGTCCTGGGGGGTGGGCAGCTCGGGCATGGAAGGCTCCTGCATCAACTGCTTCCACAGGCAGAGTCAACTCGCCCGGGGACCATGGGAGTTGAGGATCATCTCACGACTGGCCCAGAGCCTTTCACGCTTCTCACACAACTGACAAGCGGCGTATTCACTTGCCACAGCCGTCGTCGCGCACTGTTGAGTTGTACGGATCGCGCCCTGCTTCGGCTCAGCTCACCGGGGCACGTGATGCCATCGTTACGCGCGGGTCGGCTCCTCGGTCTCCTCGTGCGCCGGCAGGCTGTCCATGAAGGAGCTGACGGAGAACACCGCGCGGCCGGGTCCGGGCGGGCCGTAGCCGGGCGGCGAGGAGAGCCCGAAGTCGTCCATCGTGGCCCGGTAGGCCTCGAGCAGCCGGATGTGGTACTCCAGCGGAGCGCCCTGGGGGTTGGCCTTGCCGAGGGGGGTGGTCGGCTCCGGGCACCAGGTGGTGAAGCGCGGGGTGATGCCGTGCGACATGAAGAAGCGCAGGCCCTCCGTGGTGGAGGCGATCGCCTCGTCGACCGTGGTGAAGCCGAAGGGCTCGGCCATCTCGACGCCCGCGACGAAGTTGGGGATGACGTTGCGCGCGCCGAAGATCTCGGCCGAGTCGAGGATGCGCCGGTGCCATTCGTCACGGCCGACGTAGCGCTCCTTGCCTGGGCAGTACAGCTCGAACAGGCGCCGGTCCCACACCTCGAAGTTGGGGTGGTAGATCTGCACGCCGTAGTCCTTGAAGCGCTGTACGTCGTCCTTCGGCAGCGCCTGGGCGACGACCTTGCCGATCCAGCGGCCCGGGAAGCGCTCCTCGATGGCCTTGGCGTAGTGCCCGTAGAAGTCGGCCTCGTCACGGCCGGCGACCGTCTTGGTGATCGCGCCGCCGGTGAGCGTGTAGGCGGTGGAGGCCTTCTGGGTGTCGTACCGGTCGATGATCTCCAGCGCCTCCAGGACCTCCTCGACGTCCTTGACACCGGTGTAGGGCCGCCCGGCCTCCTTGTGCTGCCGCCAGTTGTGATTGATGTCGCAGTACTGGCACTCCTCCTTGGCGCCGAAGTACTGGCAGACACGGAAGACGGTGAGGTAGATCAGGTAGCCCCACTGGATGGTGGGGGCCACCTCCATCACGGACTTCCCGTTGGAGAGGGTGTGCCGGTAGTACTCGGGCATGGGCGGCACGCCCACGTCCGCGATCCTGTGCCCGTCGAGGTAGAGCCCGAGCAGCCCGTCCCCGTCCGCGGCCACGCGGTACGGCGAGGTCGGATTGACCCGTACGGACACCACGGTCCGGCGCAGGTCGTACGGGCCGCCGGTGAGGATGATCTCCTCGGGCGGGCGCCGCAGCGCCGCCTCGCCCAGCTCGGGCAGGGTGCCGTGGTCGAAGGAGAAGATGAAGTAGGACTTCGGTTTGACCTCGCCGTCCTCGTTGTCGGACAGGGCGGACGCGTCGAAGGCCACACCCCCGCGGAGCAGATCTTCTTTGAAGACGGCTTCCCGCGGAACGTGCGGGAATCGCTCCATCAGATCCTCGACCAGTGCGGTGCGGCTGCCCATCCCGTGTCTCCTCCCGGCTCAGGCGTTCGACTACTCACGGTATGCCCCCGCCCGTCCGCCGGCGGTGCCGGGTCCCCTCGTGCCGTGCGATGTGCGCCGGAACGGCGATGTCCGGGAGCGGGCGGCGGCGCCTCATAGGGGGTCGATGTAGGTTCCAGGTGACTGCGTGTGCGTGGCCGAGGCCACGGGGAGGGACGACGGAATGACCGGAACCGTGACCAACTGGGCGGGCAACATCACCTACGCCGCGAAGGAGCTGCACCGCCCGCGGTCGCTCGACGCGCTGCGTTCCCTCGTCGCGGACAGCGCGCATGTACGGGTCCTGGGCAGCGGGCACTCGTTCAACGACATCGCCGAGGCGGGCGTCGACGGGGTGCTGCTCTCGCTGGCCGATCTGCCGTCCGAGGTCGAGGTCGACACCGCGGCCCGCACCGTACGGGTCGGCGGAGGCGTCCGGTACGCCGAGCTCGCCCGCGTGGTGCACCGGCACGGGCTCGCACTGCACAACATGGCCTCGCTGCCGCACATCTCGGTCGCGGGTTCGGTCGCGACCGGCACCCATGGCTCGGGGATCGCCAACGGCTCGCTCGCCTCGGCGGTGCGCGAGGTGGAGCTGATCACGGCCGACGGCTCCACGATGCGCATCGCCCGGGGCGAGAGACACTTCGACGGCGCCGTGACCTCGCTCGGCGCGTTCGGTGTGGTCACCGCGCTCACCCTCGGCCTGGAGCCGGACTACGAGGTCGAGCAGCACGTGTTCACCGAGCTCCCCCTGCAAGGACTGGACTTCGAGACGGTCGCCGGAACGGCGTACAGCGTGAGCCTGTTCACGGACTGGCGGGAGCCGGGCTTCCGGCAGGTGTGGCTGAAGCGGCGGACCGACCAGCCGCTGCCGGACTTCCCGTGGGCCGCGCCGGCCACCGAGGCGCTGCACCCCGTACCCGGCATGCCCGCGGTCAACTGCACCCAGCAGTTCGGCGTGGCCGGCCCCTGGCACGAGCGGCTGCCCCACTTCCGGGCGGACTTCATGCCGAGCAGCGGCGCCGAACTGCAGTCGGAGTATCTGATGCCGCGCTCCTGCGCCCTCGACGCGCTGCACGCCCTCGACGCCGTCCGCGGCACGGTGGCCCCCGTGCTCCAGACCTGCGAAGTGCGCACGGTCGCCGCCGACACGCAGTGGCTGAGTCCGTCCTACGGGCGGGACACCGTGGCGGTGCACTTCACCTGGGTCAAGGACACGGCGGCCGTCCTGCCCGTGGTGCGCCTGGTCGAGCAGGCTCTGGACGCCTTCGCGCCCCGGCCGCACTGGGGCAAGGTGTTCACCGTGCCCGCCCGGGTGCTCGGCGAGCGCTACCCCCGGCTCGGCGACTTCACCACGTCGGCGGTGGAGCTGGACCCCTCCGGCAAGTTCCGCAACGCGTTCGTCCGCAGCGCCCTCGAGCTTCCGTGAGGGCGACGCCGGTGGCCTCCGATGCTTCGTACAGCCCCTTTCCTAACCCCTTGTAGAAAGGCGGTCCCCGGCATAGGCTCGCGCCGGCCGGGCACTGGGCCCCGCCGGGCCCGGAGGGACCGAGGGAACGTGTCCGCGAAGCGCACCTCACGCGACATCCGCACCGCGAACCGCTACGAGGTACTGCGCCAGATCATCGCCCGTTCCCCCACCTCCCGGCAGGAGCTGGCGGCAGCCACCGGGCTCAGTCTGGCCACGGTCGCCACGCTCGTCGGCGAGCTGCTCGACCTCGGGATGCTGACCGAGGTCGGGTTCGAGGACTCGGCGGGCGGCCGGCCGCGCGGACTGGTCGCCGTCAACGCCTCCGGCGGCGCCCTGATCGGCGTCGACATCGCGGAGACATACGTGCGTGTCGAGCTGTTCGACCTGGCCCTGAACATGCTGGCCCGCGCGGACGAGGACATGCGTCCCGGCGAGAGACACCCCGAGCAGGTCGTCGGTCATGTGGCGGCGGCGGTCGGCTCGGTGGTCGAACGGGCCCGGGTGGAGGGGTCCCGCGTGCTCGGCGTCGGTGTCAGCGTGCCGGGCCAGGTGGACCGGGACCGCGGCGTCTGCGAGTACGCCCACAACTGGGACTGGCACGACGTTCCGCTGCTCGACCTGCTCGCCGAACACATCGCCCACCCCCTGTACCTGGACAGTCCGCTGCGCGCCTGCGCGGTCGCCGAGCTGTGGTTCGGGGCGGCCCGCGGACGCGGGGACGCCGTGGTCGTCAATCTGGGCACCGGCGTCGGAGCCGGGCTCGCACTGGGCGGCGGGCCGCACCGCGGCGTCAGCAACAGCGCCGGCGAGTGGGGACACACCACGCTGGTGCTGGACGGGCGGCTGTGCCACTGCGGCAACCACGGCTGTGTGGAGACCTACGTCGGGGCGCCCGGCATCATGCTGAACCTGCGGGAGCTCAGCCCGGGCAGCCCGCTGCTGCACCCCGAGGACCAGACCGCCACGATCGACGCGCTCACCCGCGCGGCCGCCGCCGAGGACCCGGTCGCGCTCAAGGTCCTCCAGGACACCGGCCGCTACCTCGGCGCCGGGATCGCCGACCTCGTCAACCTCCTCAATCCGGAGGTGGTCGTGCTCAGCAGCTGGGTCGCCGCCGCGCTCGGCGAGCCGTTGCTGACCGAGGTGCGCGCGGCCGTCGAGCGGCGCGCGCTGCGCCGGCCCTTCGCCGCCACCGAGATCGTCCTGTCCCCCATCCCCACCGACCCGGTGTGCCTCGGGGCCGCGACCTTCGCCCTCGAAGGGGCGCTCCAGCCGGCCGGCACACCCCGCAGAGGAACAGCGCAGTCCGCCGACCGCACCGCCCCCGCAAGGGGGCCTGCCGCATCGCCTTCGTGAGGGGGGTGCGGAGGTCGCAGCGGGCCGCCCCCGCGGTGGCTCGCACTCCGTCGCCTTCGGCATTCCTGACGTCGCACAACGAACCAGGAGAACGATGTCCTTCCGCAGCTCCCCCGGACTCCCGGCTTCTTCGCCGCACTCGGTCAACGACTACGTAGAGGACGTCTCGCCGGGCAGCGGTGCCCTGCCGCCGCGCGCCCGGTACGCGTCCTCCGACGCCACATCCCTCTCCCTCAACGGCAGCTGGCGCTTCCGGCTGTCGGCCACGGCCGACGCCGAGGACGACTCGTTCGCCGCTCCAGGATTCGACGCGGCCGACTGGGCGGAGCTCTCGGTGCCCGGCCACTGGGTCCTCCAGGGCGACGGCTCGTTCGGGTCCCCCATCTACACCAACCACCTCTACCCCTTCCCGGTCGACCCGCCGCGCGTGCCGACCGAGAACCCGACCGGTGACCATCTCCGCGTCTTCGACCTGCCGGACGACTGGCCGTCGGACGGCGGGGCGGTGCTGCGCTTCGACGGCGTCGAGTCGTGCGCCCGCGTGTGGCTGAACGGCACGGAACTCGGCGAGTTCAAGGGCTCCCGGCTGCCGCACGAGTTCGCCGCCGGGCATCTGCTCAAGCCGAGCGGCAATGTGCTCGCGGTCCGCGTCCACCAGTGGTCCGCGGGCTCGTACCTGGAGGACCAGGACCAGTGGTGGCTGCCGGGCATCTTCCGCGACGTCACGCTGCTGCACCGCCCGGCGGGCTGCGTCCTGGACTTCTTCGTGCACGCCTCGTACGACCACCGGTCCGGCGAGGGCACGCTGAGGGTCGACTCGGACGTGGACGGCCGGGTCGCCGTGGCCGCCCTCGGCATCGACGTCGCGACCGGCGAACCCATGACCGTCGCCGTGGAGCCGTGGACCGCGGAGACCCCGAGGCTGTACCACGGCGAACTGGTCACCGAGGGCGAACGGGTGCCGCTGCGGATCGGTTTCCGCACGGTCGTGCTGGAGGACGGCCTGATCAAGGTCAACGGAAGGCCGGTGCTCTTCAAGGGTGTCAACCGGCACGAGTGGCACCCGGAGAAGGGCCGCGCCCTCGATCCGGAGACCATGCGCGAGGACGTCCTGCTGATGAAGCGGCACAACGTCAACGCCGTACGCACCTCGCACTACCCACCGCACCCCGCCTTCCTGGATCTGTGCGACGAATACGGCCTCTGGGTGATCGACGAGTGCGACCTGGAGACCCACGGCTTCGTCGAGCAGGCCTGGCGCGACAACCCCGTCGACGACGACCGCTGGACCCCGGCGCTCCTGGACCGCGCCGCCCGCATGGTCGAACGGGACAAGAACCACCCCTCGGTGGTCGTCTGGTCCCTGGGCAACGAGGCCGGCACCGGCCGGGGCCTGACGGCGATGGCCGAGTGGATCCACGGCCGGGACTCCTCGCGGCTCCTCCACTACGAGGGCGACATCGACTGCCGTGACACGGACATGTACTCGCGGATGTACGCCTATCACGGCGAGGTGGAGAGGATCGGCCGGGGTCTGGACGGCGGCACCCTCAAACGCCGTGAACTCCCCTTCATCCTCTGCGAGTACGGGCACGCGATGGGCAACGGCCCCGGCGGCATCGCCGACTACCAGCGGCTCTTCGAGAGCCATGACCGGCTCCAGGGCGGGTTCATCTGGGAGTGGATCGACCACGGCATCAAGGACGAGCGGTACGGCTTCGCATACGGGGGTGACTTCGGTGAGGAGCTGCACGACGGGAACTTCGTCTGCGACGGGCTGCTGTTCCCGGACCGCAGGCCCTCGCCGGGCCTGATCGAGTACAAGAAGGTCGTCGAACCGGTCCGGATCGAGGAATGGGGGCCGGAGGGGACCGTACGGGTCCGCAACGCGTACGACTTCGCCGACCTCTCCGCTCTCACCTTCGAATGGTCCTATCAACTCGACGGGGAGACGGTCGAGTCGGGCACGCTGCCGGTGCCCCCGCTCGCGCCGGGCGAGTGGGCGGACGTGAAACTCCCCGAGCCGCCGGAGACCGGCGCCGGTGAGACGCAGTGGACGGTACGGGCGCTGCTGGCGTCCGGCACCGCGTGGGGACCGAAGGGCCACGAGGTGGCCTGGGGCCAGTTCCCCGTGACCGCCCGCCCGGCGGTACGGGTCGCCCAGAGTGCGGGCCCGGTCCCCGGCGACGGCCGCTTCACCCTCGGCCCGGCCACCTTCAACGCCCGGACGGGCGCGCTGACGTCCGTCGGCGCGGTGGACGTGACCGGTCTGCGCCTGGATGTGTGGCGGGCGCCCACCGACAACGACGACGGCGCCGCGTGGCAGAGCGACACCCGCAACGGACTGCTGTGGCGCAAGCTCGGTCTGCACCGCATGCGGCACCGCCTGGACGGGGTGGAACGCAGCGGCGACGCGCTGACCGTGCGCACCCGGGTCGCGCCCGCGGCCCGGGAGCTGGGCTTCGCCACGGTGTACCGCTGGACGTCGGACGGGGACCGGCTGCGGCTGACCGTGTCCGTGGCCCGGGAGGGCGACTGGACGGTGCCGCTGCCGCGGCTCGGGATCCGCTTCGGGCTGGCCGGCTCGGCGGACCGTGTGCGGTGGTTCGGCGGCGGCCCCGGCGAGGGGTACCCGGACACCAAGGCCGCCTCGCTGATCGGCCGTTGGGAGTCCACGGTCGACGGGCTGCAGACGCCGTACGTACGGCCGCAGGAGAACGGCGCCCGTGCCGACATCCGCTGGGCGGAGATCGGCGGCCTCAGGATCGAGGGCGACCCGGAGTTCTGGTTCAGCGCCCGGCGCTGGACCAGCGAACAACTGGACGCCGCCCGTCACCTCACCGACCTCGTCGCGGGGGACACGGTGTGGGTGAACCTCGACCACGGTCAGCACGGCATCGGCTCGCAGTCGTGCGGTCCGGGCCCACTCCCGCAGTACTTCCTGCGGGCCGAGCCCACGGAGTTCTCCTTCGTCTTCTCCGAGATCGGCTGACCGGCACGGTCATGGGCCGTCCGCGGCCGGCAGGCGCTTCAGCCGTCCGGCCGCGGGACCGTCGTAAGCCGCGGGATTCGTGGCCTTGGCCGTCGGCTTCCCGTCGCCGACCAGGGCGCTCGCCCGGACCGGGAGAGCCGGTGCCCGGGTCGCGTACGGGGGAACGGGTGAGGGCCGGGCCCGTCCTCAAGCGGCCTCGGCGGCCACCTCCGGGCGGCGAGCGCTCACCGGGGTGAACAGGCCCAGTGCCGCGATGCCCACGCACGCCGCGCCGGCCACCGCGCCCACCGGCGCCGTGCCGTGGTGCTGGGCCGCCCAGGTGACCACGGCCGCGCCGATCGGGGCCGCGGAGTAGTGGATGGTCCAGAACGCCGAGGTGACCCGGCCGAGCAGATGCTCGGGGGTCACCTGCTGGCGCAGGGACATGGAGCACGTTCCCGCGATGCTGCCGCCACCGACGAACGCCGCCATCAGGATGGCGACGGCCGGCACGTCGCGCGCCCAGCCGATGCCGGCCATCGCACAGCCGCAGACGGTGACCGCGCCGATCCAGGTGGGGCCGAAACCGAGCCCGTGCCGGATCCGGGCGACCAGCAGAGCCCCGGTGATCGAGCCGAACGCACCGACGGCGAGGACGGTGCCGACGGTGCCGTCGCTCTGTCCGAGGTCGTGCTTGAGGTGGTAGATGAGCAGGTCGTTCAGGCCCAGTTCCAGAAAGCTGAACAGGGACAGCAGCACCGTCAGGGCCCGCAGCACCCGGTGACTGCGCAGGAAGGACACCCCGGCGAGCAGGTCACGCCACAGCCGCCGTCCGGCCGCCGCCGGTTCGGGCGGTACGGCCCGCCCGAACCGCACGAAGCAGAGGCACAGCGCCGACACCCCGAAACTCGCCGCGTCCACCGCGACCGCGGCGGCCGGACCCGCCCATGCGGCCACGACGCCCGCGCCCAGCGGACCGGCCACCCCCGCCGCCGCGGCGGTCGCGTTCAGCCGGCCGTTGGCGGCGGTGATCCGCTCCGGGGCGACCAGTTGGCGTACGACGGTGACGTACCCGACCGCGAACAGCATGCCGACGGCCTCGCACACGGGCAGCACCGCGTACAGCAGCCAGATGCGCGGCCCGGCGAGCCACAGCAGCGGAATCAGCGCGTACAGCACCATCCTGACCAGGTCGCAGGCGATCAGCAGCTTCCTGCGGTCCACCCGGTCCACCACCACGCCGGCGAAGACGCCCGCCAGCACCGACGCGGCCCCGCCGACCGCGGTCAACAGCCCCATCCGGGCGACGGACCCGGTGGCCTCCAGCACCAGCAGGGGCAGCGCGATCAGGGCGAAGGAGTCCCCGAGGAACGACAGGGTCTGCGCGGCCCAGAAGATCCGGAAGTCACGGCTGCGCCCCGGCCCTCGCCTGTCCTGCGCCGGCCGTTTCGCCCGCACCTCTGGGTCACCCGACATCCCTGGCCCCGTCCCGCCGAACGATCAAGACGCACCACCGTACGCCGACCGGACCGGCGCGCCCCACGGGTTTTTCGGGCTCACGCGACCCTCACCTCCGCCCAGACCAGTTTGTACGCACAGCCGACCCGCGGCTCCACGCCCCACCGCTCGGCGACCGCGGAGACGAGCATCAGACCGTACCCGCCCTCCTCGCCGCGCGACTTCCGGAGCACGGGCAGCCGTTCCGTCCGCCCGTCGGCCACCTCGACGCGTACGACCCCGTCGCGCAGGACCAGCCGGAGACGGAAGTCCCGCCCGGGCACCCGCCCGTGCCGCACGGCGTTGGCCGCGAGTTCGGCCACGACCAGGGTCACGATCTCGCCCGCGTCCCCGTCGTACGGAAACCCCCACACGTCCATGCGATGGGCGACCAGCCACCGCGCGAGCCGGGCACCCCTCGGTGTACTGCTGAAGAGCTGAGTGAACGTACGTACGGTGACGGGCTCATGGAGTCGTGGTTCTGCGCACATGACCCAAAAGTCCCCGAGATCACCCGTGTCCAACCAGGTACGGCACTCGTACGCCGCGACCCGTACGAGTTCACGCGGTGGACAGTGTGCGTAACGGTGCGTGACCATAAGGGACTTGGCGGGGTTGGCACCACTGCACTCGGGGGTTCCCGGCATGACCGACAGCACCATCGGCACCACGAACGAGCCGGAAGCGTCCGACAGTCTGAAAGGCTTCGGCGCGGTCCACAAGGCATTCCGCAGGCGTGCGGGCCTCACACAGGAGGAGTACGCGCCGCTTGTGCGGTACCAGCCCTCGACGGTCGCGTCGATCGAACAGGGACGGCGCTTCCCACCCCGTGTGTTCGTCGAACGGGCCGAACAGGTACTGGACGCCTTCGGCGCGCTGAAGGGTGCGTACAAGCACGTGGGACGGGAGAAGGGGCTGGCGTCCTGGTTCCGGCAGTGGGCGGAACTGGAGGAGCAGGCGATCAGCCTCTACACGTTCGAAAGCCGGTTGGTGCCGGGCCTGTTGCAGACGGAGGCGTATGCGCGGAGGTTGTTCAGCGAGCGCCTGCCCCTGCTCACCGACTCGCAGATCGAGGCGATGGTCACCGCTCGTCTGGAGCGGCAGTCGCTCCTCGCCGAACGGCCCGGTACCGCGTTCAGCTTCATCGTCGAGGAGTACGTCTTCGAACGGCGGACCGGCGGGGTCGAGGTCACCCGTGAGTTGATCGACCACGTGCTGGAGTCGACGGAACTGCGCAATGTCGAGCTTCAGTTGATGCCGATGGACCGCGACGTGCATGCCGGGCTGAACGGACCCGTGCAGCTGTTGGAAACAGCCGAGAACGAGTGGTTCGGATACTGCGAAGGCCAGGAGAGCGGACAGCTCATCGTCAATCCGAAAACGATCAGTGTGCTCCACATGCGCTATGCGAAACTGCGCTCACAGGCTCTCACCCCGGGCGATTCCAGGGGCCTGCTGGAACGGATGCGAGGAGCACTATGAGCACGACCGAACTGACTTGGTTCAAAAGCAGTTACAGCGGCGACAGCTCCGGCGACTGCGTAGAAGTAGCCCTCTGCCCCACCACCGTCCACGTCCGCGACTCCAAGGACACCGCCGGTGCGCGGCTCACCCTCGCCCCCACCGCCTGGGCCGAGTTCTGCCGGCACATCGGCGCGGACTGCGCAGGCTAGCCTCGGGCACGTCGCGGACCCGGCTTGGCAGTGCTTCGGGGCTGTGAAACGCTGGCTTATGGGACATATGTCCGGCGTCCGCACATCGCTCTCGGCCGGGCGAGCCCGGCTGCCTCTCAGGGGTCCCCCGGGTTCCAGGCTCCCGTTCGGGAGAAGGGACAGCCATGACGACGACCGATCAGCCCCAGGACCGCGACGAGCACAGGGATCCCACCTTGTACCGCTCTCCGGCGGACGCCATCGCCGCGCCCCCGGAGACGCTCGCCTATGTCGTCGGTTTCGACCCGACCGCACAGCGCGCGGACGCGTTGTTCACCGTCGTCACCGACCCCGGATCCCCCGAATACGGCCGCGTGACCTCCCACGCCGCATTGCCCGACCTGGGCAACGAACTGCATCACTTCGGCTGGAACGCCTGCTCGAGCGCGCTGGCGCACGCCGGTCATCATCACGCGGCGCGGCGCTACCTCATCGTCCCAGGACTGCGCTCCTCCCGGTTGCACGTCTTCGACACCGGTCCTGATCCCGCCCGCCCCCGCCTGGTCAAGGTGGTCGAGCCCGAGGAGTTGGCGGCCAAGGCCGGATATTCCCGTGCGCACACCCTCCACTGCGGCCCCGACGGAGTGTTCCTGTCCTGCCTGGGCGGCGCGGACGGTGCGGACGGGCCCGGCGGCGTCGCGCTGCTGGACCACGAGAGCTTCGACGTGCTGCGGGCCTGGGAGAGCGACCGCGGACCGCAGTGGTTCGCCTACGACGTCTGGTGGCATCTGCGCCAGAACATCGCCGTGACCAGCGAGTGGGGGACTCCCTCGATGATCGAGGACGGCCTTGTCCCCGAACTGCTGCTGGGCCGCCGGTACGGCCACTCACTGCACTTCTGGGAGCTGGACTCCGGCCGGCACCTGCAGCGCGTCGACCTGGGGGACGAGAACCAGATGGTGCTGGAGCTGCGTCCCGCGCACGACCCCGAGGCGACGTGGGGGTTCGCGAACACCGTGGTCAACGTGGAGGACCTGTCGGCGTCGGTGTGGTTGTGGAACCGGGAGGGCGAGGACTACGTGGTCCGCAAGGTGATCACCGTTCCCGCCGAGCCGGCGCAGACGGAGGACCTGCCCCCGGCGCTGCAGCCGTTCGGCGCCGTGCTCCCGTGCATCACCGACATCGACCTGTCGGTGGACGACCGGTGGCTGTACGTGTCCGCGTGGGGAACCGGCGATCTGCTCCAGTACGACGTGAGCGACCCGTTCCATCCGCGGCAGACCTCGTCCGTGCGCCTCGGCGGCGTCGTCAGCCGGCAGCCGCATCCCGCCGAGCCGGACCTTCCGCTCACCGGCGGCGCGCAGATGGTCGAGCTCAGCCGCGACGGGCGGCGCGTGTACCTGACGAACTCCCTGTACTCCGCCTGGGACGCGCAGTTCTATCCCGCGGGCATCGACCCGTGGATGGTCAAACTCGACGCCGACACCTCGCACGGCGGGCTCTCGGTCGACAGCCGCTTCTTCCCGCACGGCCCGGACTTCCTCGGCTTGCGCGTGCACCAGACGCGGCTGCAAGGCGGCGACGCCTCCTCGGATTCGTACTGCTACCGCCGCTGAAGCCACCACTCGAACGCCTGTTTACGTTCTCATCCCGGCGGGACCAGCCGCATTCGGCCGAGGCTAGGCTTCCGCCTGGGAACGCTAGGTAAGGAGCCACACCCATGCCCCGTGCCGGGCTCACGGTCGAGCGGGTGGTCGAGGCGGCGGCCGACCTCGCGGACGAAGTCGGCTTCGAGCAGGTCACGCTCTCCGCACTGGCGCGGCACTTCGGGGTGAAGGACGCGAGCCTCTACTCGCACGTCAGGAACCTGCAGGACCTGCGCACCAGGCTGGCGCTGCTGGCCGGCGGCGAGATGATCGACCGGATCGCCGCGGCGGTCGCCGGACGCGCGGGCAAGCAGGCGCTGGCCGCCTTCGCCGACGCCTACCGGGCCTACGCGCTGGAACGCCCGGGCAGGTACGCGGCCACCCAGATCCGTGTCGACCAGTCCCTCGTCGCCGACTCCCCCGCCCTGCGCCGCACCGCCGAGATCACCTACGGCATGCTCCGCGCCTACGGCCTCGAGGAACCCGACCTCACGGATGCGGTGCGCCTGCTGCGCAGCACCTTCCACGGCTACTGCGCGCTGGAGGCCGCGGGCGGCTTCGGTGCGCCCCGGGACGTCCAGGCGTCCTGGGACAAGGCCGTCGACGCCCTGCATGTGGCACTGGAGCACTGGCCCCGTGGGACCACGGCGTCAGCCCCGGGCCTCCGGGCGTGACGGGACCAGGGCCTGCACCTCGTCGTAGGACGGGGCCGTACCTTCGGGCCGGTGGCCGGAGCGGACGGTCTTCGCCGCTGCCACCGCGGCGCCCAGGGCCCGGCGGTAGAGGAGGGACCCGAGGCTGACCCTGCGCACGCCCAGGTCGGCGAGCTGGGGAAGGGACGGCCCGCTGGGCGAGTACAGGATGTTGAGCGGGACCTCCACGGACCGAACCAGTTCCGCGATGTGTTGCGGTTCGGCGAGACCAGGGACGAACACGCCGTCCGCCCCCGCCTGCCGGTACGCGTCGAGGCGGCTGCGCGTGTCCCTCGGATCCCCGTCGCCGAGCCAGTACGTGTCGGTGCGGGCGTTCACGAAGAGGTCGGGCACGGCGGACTTGACGGCGGCGATCTTGGCGGCGTGCACCGCGGCGGGACCGAGCCCGTCCTCCAGGTTGATGCCGACGGCCCCGGCCGAGCGCAACTCGCGGGCCAGCTCCGCCACCTGCTCCGGGTCCTCGCTGAAGCCGCCCTCGGCGTCGACGGACAGGAGGAAGTGGCCGGTGCCCAGCCCGCGTGCCAGCCGCAGGGTCGCCTCGCGGGTCGCCGCGGCCCCGTCCGGCAGTCCGGCGGCAGCCGCGACGCCGAGGCTCGTCGTGCCGATCGCCCCGAACCCCGCGTCGGCGAGGGCGGCCGCGGAGGCGTGGTCCCAGGCATTGGGCAGCAGGAGCGGCTCGTCGGCGTGGTGGAGATCGGCGAAGGCGGTCACGACGGATCACCCCCTGCGGCGGGGTACGAGGGCCGCCTGCCGGCCACGAGTGCGAGGACGTGGCCGATCACGGCGGTGCCGACGTCGGCGGGCCGGGGCGGAGCGGACTCGGTCATGTGCCCCACCGTAGAGGCCCATTGGTTCGGTGTCCGCCGAAGTGTCGCCGCGGTCGCGGGCCGACGCGAACCTGGGACGCCCCGGTTCCGGTCGGGACGCCCCAGGGGCTGTGGACGGACTCGTACGCCCGGAGGCACGGCCTCCGCCGGAGGGGCCGCCGTCAACGTGAAACACCCTCCGGTATCAGATCTTGCGCCACCGGCGCCTCGCGCACCAGACCCACGTACCCCGTCGCCCCGCGAAGAACGTACGCGCCATCTGCCGCTTCTCGTCCGGGAGATGGCCGGCCGGCGCGTCCGGCGGGGCTCCGGTCCCGGCGCAGGACCGGTCGGCGGGAGGTGGCCGTCGCCGCATCGCTGTGGGCCGGACGGGTGACGTGCGGCCCCGGGCGAAATTCGGACGAGTACCCCATAGTCCGCGTGGGCATGCACCTCGCGGCCATACTGACTCCGCGAGCCGGTATCTTTGCCGGCTGCTTTGGTTGTCACACGACAACTGAGCTAATCTGCGATCGCTTTTCTCATCTGGCATATCCGTGATCTGCGGAAATGTGGGGGCGATGAGCGGGGCCGTTCGCGGACCCGGCGCGGTTCCGAGTCCTCGGTGCGAGGGCTCTTGGGGAGCGGAACGAGGGTGCTGATGAGCGGCAAGACGATCGACACCGTGGAACGGGCGCCGGGTGAGCAGGAGCTACGCCAGCTGCTGGCAGGGCTGACCGCCGTACGGGACGGCGACTTCGGCACGAGGTTGCCGTCCGACGGCGAAGGCCTGCTCGGCGACATCGCCACCGTGTTCAACGGCATGGTGGACCAGTTGTCCGTCTTCACCTCGGAAGTGACACGTGTGGCCCGCGAGGTGGGCACCGAGGGCACGCTGGGCGGTCAGGCGGAAGTGCCGGGGGTCTCGGGCACCTGGGCCGATCTCACCGACTCGGTCAACGCCATGGCCGGCAATCTCACCACCCAGGTCCGTGACATCGCCCAGGTGGCCACGGCGGTGGCCAAGGGCGATCTGTCACAGAAGATCGACGTGCCGGCGCGCGGCGAGATCCTTCAGCTGAAGGAGACCGTCAACACGATGGTCGACCAGCTCTCCGCCTTCGCCGACGAGGTCACCCGCGTCGCCCGCGAGGTCGGCAGCGAGGGCCGGCTCGGTGGTCAGGCCCAGGTGCCCGGCGTCGGCGGTGTCTGGCGCGACCTGACCGACTCCGTCAACTTCATGGCGGGCAACCTCACCGCCCAGGTCCGCAACGTCGCCCAGGTGACGACCGCGGTCGCCCAGGGCGACCTCTCCCAGAAGATCACCGTCGACGCCCGCGGCGAGATCCTCGAACTCAAGAACACCATCAACACGATGGTCGACCAGCTCTCCGCCTTCGCCGACGAGGTCACCCGCGTCGCGCGCGAGGTCGGCACCGAGGGACGCCTCGGCGGACAGGCGGACGTCAAGGGCGTGAAGGGCACCTGGCGCGACCTGACCGACTCCGTCAACTTCATGGCGGGCAACCTCACCGCCCAGGTCCGCAACGTCGCCCAGGTGGCGACCGCGGTCGCCCAGGGCGACCTCTCCCAGAAGATCACCGTCGACGCCCGCGGCGAGATCCTCGAACTCAAGAACACCATCAACACGATGGTCGACCAGCTCTCCGCCTTCGCCGACGAGGTCACCCGCGTCGCCCGCGAGGTCGGCACCGAGGGCAATCTCGGCGGACAGGCCATCGTCCGGGGTGTCTCCGGCACCTGGAAGGACCTGACGGACAACGTCAACGTGATGGCGTCGAACCTGACCGGCCAGGTCCGCTCCATCGCCCAGGTCGCCACCGCCGTGGCGCGCGGCGACCTGTCGCAGAAGATCACGGTCGAGGCCAAGGGCGAGGTCGCCGCGCTCGCCGACGTCATCAACACGATGGTCGACACGCTGTCCGCCTTCGCCGACGAGGTCACCCGTGTGGCCCGCGAGGTCGGTACCGAGGGCCGGCTCGGCGGACAGGCGCACGTGCCGAACGTGGCGGGTACCTGGAAGGACCTCACCGACAACGTCAACTCGATGGCCAACAACCTCACCGGCCAGGTGCGCAACATCGCGCTGGTGACGACCGCGGTGGCCAACGGCGACCTGTCGAAGAAGATCGACGTCGACGCCCGGGGCGAGATCCTCGAACTCAAGACCACCATCAACACGATGGTGGACCAGCTCTCGTCGTTCGCCGCCGAGGTCACCCGCGTCGCCCGCGAGGTGGGCAGTGAGGGCAGGCTCGGCGGGCAGGCCGAGGTCGAGGGCGTCGAGGGCACCTGGAAGCGGCTGACGGAGAACGTCAACGAACTGGCCGGGAACCTCACCCGGCAGGTCCGCGCGATCGCCGAGGTCGCGAGCGCCGTCGCCGAGGGCGACCTGACCCGCTCGATCACCGTGGAGGCCTCCGGCGAGGTCGCCGAGCTCAAGGACAACATCAACTCCATGGTGGGGTCCCTGCGCGAGACCACGCGGGCCAACCAGGAGCAGGACTGGCTGAAGACCAACCTCGCCCGGATCTCCGGCCTGATGCAGGGCCACCGCGAACTGCCCGTCGTCGCCGAGCTGATCATGGACGAGCTGGCGCCCCTGGTGTCGGCCCAGTACGGCGCCTTCTATCTCGCGGAGGAGACCGACCGCGGGGCCGAACTCCGCTTCGTGGGCTCCTACGGATACCCCGACGACGTCGAGCGGCCCGCCCGCATCCCCGTGGGCCGCTCGCTGGTCGGGCAGGCCGCGCGCAACCACCGCGCCATCAGCGTGGAAGAGCTTCCGCCGGGTTACGTGACCATCTCCTCGGGGCTCGGCCAGGTCGTGCCGACCGCCCTGACGGTGCTGCCGATCGTGGTCGAGGACCAGGTGCTCGGCGTCATCGAACTGGCCTCCGTGACCCGCTTCACCCAGATCCACCAGGACTTCCTGGGCCAGCTGATGCCGAGCATCGGCGTCAACCTCAACACCATCGTGGCCAACGCCCGTACCGACGAGCTGCTGGAGGAGTCCCAGCGGCTGACCGCCGAACTCCAGGCGCGCTCCGAGGAGTTGCAGGTCCAGCAGGACGAACTGCAGCGCTCCAACGCCGAGCTGGAGGAGAAGGCGTCCCTGCTGGCCTCGCAGAACCGCGACATCGAGGCCAAGAACCTGCAGATCGAGCAGGCCCGGCAGGAACTGGAGACCCGCGCGCAGGAACTGGCGCTGGCCTCCAAGTACAAGTCCGAGTTCCTGGCGAACATGAGCCACGAGCTGCGCACCCCGCTCAACAGCTTGCTGATCCTGGCGCAGCTGCTGGCGCAGAACCCGTCGCGCAACCTCACCCCGAAGCAGGTCGAGTACGCGGGCATCATCCACTCCGCCGGATCGGACCTCCTGCAGCTGATCAACGACATCCTCGACCTGTCGAAGGTCGAGGCCGGCAAGATGGACGTCTCCCCCGAGCGGGTCTCGCTGCGGCAGCTGCTCGAGTACGTCGAGGCGACCTTCCGGCCGATGACCACGCAGAAGAGCCTGGAGTTCACGGTGACCACCGCGCCGGGCGCCCCGGCCGACCTGCTCACCGACGACTCCCGGTTGCGGCAGATTCTGCGCAACCTGCTCTCGAACGCGGTGAAGTTCACCGAGCAGGGAAGCGTGGAGCTTTGCATCGAACCGGCCGCCGACCCGGAGGTGCCCGCGGGCGTCCACCGCGGCAGCACCATCGTGGCGTTCAGAGTGAAGGACACCGGGATCGGCATCCCCCGCCAGCAGCTGGAGACGATCTTCGGGGCGTTCCAGCAGGCGGACGGGACGACCAGCCGCAAGTACGGGGGCACCGGCCTCGGTCTGTCGATCACCCGGGAGATCGCCCATCTGCTGGGCGGTGCCGTCACGGTCGAGAGCACACCCGGTCAGGGCAGCACGTTCACGCTGTATCTGCCCGTGGCGCGCGCCGACTTCGAGGAGCAGGTGGACGGCAGCGGCCGGTCCGCGGAACAGCCCTGGTCCGCGGTCCCCTCCGAGGTGGTGCCGGTGCCGCGTGCGGAGTACGCCCCGGCGGGCGCGACCGGGCAGCGGCGGCGCCGCCTGCTGGTCGTCGAGGAGCGCCCGCGCGGTCTGCTGACCCTGGTCGCGGAGAGCGCCGTCACCGACATAGCGCACGATCGCGAAAGCGGTGACCCGCGCGGGTCGATCGACATCATCACCGTCGTGGGCGCGCAGGAGGCGGCGAGCGCACTGGCCGCCGAGCCCTGCCACTGCGTCGTCCTGGAACTCGGAATGCCGGACGACGAGGGCGCGCGGTTCCTGGAGGCCATGCAGGGCGACTCCGCGCTGGCCAGCGTTCCCGTGCTCGTCCACAGCGGGCACCGGGTGGACCCGGCCCAGGAACACGACCTGCGCTCCCGTTCGGGGGGCCGGCCGCTGGACTTCCTGTCCAGTCTGGACGAGCTGCGCGAGCACATCACGCTGCATCTGTCGGCCGAGGAGCCGGGAGACGTCCTGTCCCTGGTCCGCGCCGACGAGCCGCAGCACGCGGCCGCGCAGCCGGTGGACGACGCGTTCCTCGGCCGTACGGTGCTCGTCGTCGACGACGACGCGCGCAACCTCTTCGCGCTCAGCGGGATCCTGGAGCTCCACGGCTTCCAGGTGCTGCACGCGGACAACGGCCGCAAGGGCATCGAGACGCTGCTCGCCCACCCGGACATCGCGGTGGTCCTGATGGACGTGATGATGCCGGAGATGGACGGCTACGCCGCCACCTCCGAGATCCGCAAGATGCCCCAGTACGCGGACCTGCCCATCATCGCCGTGACCGCGAAGGCGATGCCGGGCGACCAGGAGAAGAGCCTCGCGTCGGGTGCGAACGACTACGTCACCAAGCCCGTCGACACGAACGACCTCATCGCCTGTGTCCGACGCTGGCTGCGCGTCTGAGGGGGGACACCCGCAGTGCGCACCAGCCGACCGGGCGCCGACCGGCGCCCTCCGCGTGGCGTCCCCGGACGTCCGAGCCGAGGAACGGGCCGACCGTGACCAATCCCGAACAACCGCCCGAGCAGACGGGGCCGCACCCGGCGGGCACCGAGCAGGCCACAGCCGGCTCGACGGGCTCCGAGGCACCCGCGGCCACCGAGGCGGGCGGCGACCACGGGGCGCCGACCGAGCGAGGAGGCCTGGCCCCGGCCGGCACGGAACAGGAAGCCCTCGGCCCGGCCGAGGGCGATCCGGGCATGCCGGCCCCGGCAGGCGCACGGCCCGGTCTCGTCGCCCCGGCCGAGACCGGGTACACCACGGGCACCGCGCTGATCGGCGTCGAGTCCGTCGCCGTGGCCTCCGTCGGCGCGGAGCCGGTACGTGCCGACGGGGTGGGCGGGGCCGGGGTCGTCGATGAGGACGGGCACCGGTCGGCCACTCCCGTGGGCAGGCTCGCCGCGACCGTGGAGCGGCTGCGCCGCGAGGTGCGGGCGGCGCAGGCCGAGGCGGACGGTCGGGCCCTGATCGAACTCGCCAAGGGCATCCTGGTCGAACGGCTGCGCTGCGGACCGGTACAAGCGGCCCGGCAGCTCGCCGAGTTGACCGAACAGGCGGGTGTGACCCCCCTCGAATTCGCGGTCGACGTCATCAACCAGGCCTCGCGGGACCGTCTGTCGGAGGTCGCCGCCGCCTTTCTGGCCGTCGCCACCGAGGCCCGCGACGAGGAGGGATCCGAAGCGGGCGACGGGCCGGCGGGCGAATCCTCCGCCGTACGGCTGCGGGCCGCCGAGAGCGGGGCGCTCGCCGCGCACGACACACAGGCCGTCGCCGACTCCCTGCTGGAGCACGCCCTGACTCCGCTCGGTGCGGTGGCCGTCGCCATCTGGGCCGCGGGGTCCGACGGCTCGCTCACGCTGGCCGGCAGTGCCGGCTTCTCCTCGGCGGAGGCCGCACGCTGGCGGTACGTGCCGCCGGGTGTGACGACCGTGGCGCGTCGCGGTCTCGCCGAGCGCGCCGGGCAGTGGATCGGCTCCCTGTCCCGGACCGGTGTGCCCTCCATCGGCCAGCACCACCACCCCGACGGCGGCAGGGTCGCCCTGCCGGCCGGCACCGGCGGTCGGATCCACGGCGTGCTGGAGATCGCCTGGCCGGTCCCGCTTGATCCGCAGCCCCCGCAGATAGTGCGTCAGGTCGAGGCGCTGGCCGAGCTGTGCGCCCACACCCTGGAGACCTACGCGCTCCAGCACCCCGACGGCACCCCGAGGCCCCGCGTCCTGCCCGACGTCGCGGAGCTGATGGACCTGGCGGACGGGCTGCACGACCCCGCCCTTGTGCTGGTGCCGCACCTCGACGCCGACGGCGAGCTCGTCGACTTCCGGATCCAGCATGTCAACAGCCGGTTCCTGGACCCCGCGGGCCGGCCGCGCGGCGTCGTCAACGGTGCGTTGCTGCTCGAGGCCTATCCGATGGCCGCCGGGGAGTGCGAGCTCTTCGACCGGGTCGAGCGCGTCTACGCCACGGGCGAGCCCTTCCGCGCCCGCCGCATGCGGCTCACCGCACTGGTGGACGATGTGCCGCTGGCGGCGGTGGCCGACATCAACATCAGCCGGCACGGCGGCAGCGTCCTGCTCATCTGGCGCATCGAGGACGAGACGGCACGTCTCGCGAGCCTGCTCCAGCACGCCCAGCGCCTCGGCCGCATCGGCGGTTTCGAGGAGAACCTGCTCACCGGCGAGATCACCTGGAACGGCCAGCTCTTCAGCCTCTACGGCAAGCCCACGTCCGGCTCCCCGGTGCCGCTGGAGGACCTGCCCGCCCACGCCCACACCGACGACGCCGTCGCCATCGGCAGGTTCCTGCGCACCCTGCTCCACCAGCGGCGGCCCGCGTCCACCGCCTTCCGGCTGCAGCGTCCCGACGGGGTGACCCGTCATATGCGCGTGGTCGCCGAGCCCGTACTCGACTCCGCCGGCCGCCTGTTCGTGGTGCGCGGCGCCTACCAGGACATCTCCGCCCAGCATTGGACCGAGGTCGCGCTCGCCGCGACCCGTGACCAGCTCGCGCACACCGAGCAGCAGGCGAGCGAACGCAACCGGCTCACCCTCCAGCTGCAGCAGGCCATCATGCCTCCGGAGCAGGCGCCGCTGGAGGCTCCCGGCCTCCAGGTGGCGGTGCGCTACCGGCCCGCGGAGACGGAACAACTGGTCGGCGGTGACTGGTACGACGCGGTCCTCCTGCCGTCCGGACTGGTGCTGGTGAGCGTGGGCGACGTGGCGGGACACGGCATCGAGGCGGCGACCAGCATGGTCGTGCTGCGCAACGCGCTGCGCGGACTCGCCGTGACGGGTGCGGGACCCGGCCAGTTGCTGTCCTGGCTCAACATGGTGGCCCACCATCTGACCGGCGCCGTCACCGCCACGGCGGTCTGCGGCCTGTACGACCCGGACCGCCACACCCTGCGGTGGGCCAGGGCGGGCCATCTGCCGCCCGTCCTGGTACGCGGCGGCGAGGCGGCCACGCTGCCCCTGGTCAAGGGGCTGCTGCTCGGGGCCGTGGCCGAGGCGGCGTACGCGGAGCACGAGGTCCAGCTCGCCGTCGACGACACCCTGCTGATGTACACGGACGGCCTGATCGAGCGCCGTGACCGGTCCGTGGAGGAGTCGCTCGCCCAGCTGCTGACCGCCGCGCGTACGGTGCCCCCGACGCTGGACCAGCAGCTGGACCGGCTGCTCACCTACAGCAAGTCGGACACGGACGACGACACCTGCATCGTGGGCATCCGGGTCGCCTGACCGGCAGGGCGGGCCGCACGCCCACGTGCTGGACATCCCCGGGGCGGCCACCCGCGCATCGACTAGCGTCATGACATGACCGGCAACACCGCTCCCGCCCTCGCCGACGCCCTGGCCGGCGGGACCCTCGTCCTCGACGGCGGCATGTCCAACCAGCTGGAGTCCGCCGGGCACGACCTGAGCGACGCACTGTGGTCGGCGCGGCTTCTCGCGGAGCGGCCGGAGGCGATCACCGAGGCGCACCTCGCGTACTTCGAGGCGGGCGCGGACGTGGCGATCACGGCCAGCTACCAGGCGACGTTCGAGGGTTTCGCACGGCGGGGCATCGACCGCGAGCGGGCAGCGGGTCTTCTGGCCCAGAGCGTGGACCTGGCCCGGGAGGCGGCGGATCGGGCGCGTGCCAAGGGCGCCGGCCGGCCGCTGTGGGTGGCCGCGTCCGCGGGACCGTACGGTGCGATGCTCGCGGACGGCTCCGAGTACCGGGGCCGCTACGGCCGCACGGTCGCCGAGCTGGAGGCCTTCCACCGCCCCCGCCTGGAGGTGCTGGCCGCGGCCGGCCCGGACGTACTGGCGCTGGAGACGGTCCCGGACACGGACGAGGCCGAAGCGCTGCTGCGGGTGGTACGCGGGCTCGGCGTGCCGGCCTGGCTGTCCTACACCGTCTCCGGCGACCGCACGCGTGCGGGACAGCCGCTTCGGGAGGCGTTCGCCCTGGCCGCCGACGCGGACGAGGTGATCGCGGTGGGCGTCAACTGCTGCGCGCCCGGGGACGTGGACGCCGCTGTCGAGACGGCCGCGCGGGTGACGGGCAAGCCGGTGGTGGTCTACCCGAACAGCGGCGAGACCTGGGACGCCCGGGCACGCGCCTGGGACGGTCGCACCACCTTCGCCACGACCCGGGTCACGGGCTGGCGCGACGCGGGGGCGCGGCTGATCGGGGGGTGCTGCCGGGTGGGCCCGCGGCAGATCGCCTCGATCGCCGAAACGCTTCGGCCGACCCCGGCCTGAGCCACCCGGTGGCACTTCGGACCACGCCGGCCCCGGCCTGAGCCACCGACGCCGGAACACCGCTGCGCGGTGTCACTCCGCATCGCTGCGCCGCACACCCCCGGGCCGCCGCAGACGGCGCACCGCCGACAGCGGCACCGCGCCCCCCAGCAGCGAACCATTGCCCGCACCCGGCGCGGAGGCCGGCGCCGGAGGTGTGGACGCGGTCTCCCACAGCTCCATCTCGCCGTCGCGGGGGCCGTGTACGACCGGGTCGCCGTCGCCGCCGAAGATCCGCACCGGGTGGCTGTCGTCCCATGCGGGCCAGCCCGGGTCGCCGTCCGTCGCGAAGCGCACCCATGCGGAGTGCATCTCGTGGGCGAGTGCGCGGGGCGCGTCGGGGCCGGCGAGCTTCGCCGCTTCCGGCACATCCGCGCTGTCGAAGACGAAGCCCAGCTCCAGCGCGTGGCAGGCGCCGAGGCCGGGGAGACCCGAGCGCCAGGCGAACTCGTAGACATGGCACGGCGCGTCGCTCTCGCCCGCGCGGGAACCGGCCAGGCGGTGCAGGGGACGGCGGAGCAGGAAGTCCGTGACCATCTGGCCCACCAGGTCGGAGATGGGGGCGTCCGGGTGGGCGTTGCGGTAGCCGCGCGGGACGTCGGGGCCGCAGTGGCAGCGGGCCATCGCGCCGGCCATGGCGACCGCGCCGAGTCTGTCGATGCGCTCGATCAACCCGGTGGGCGCGAGCCACAGCCGGTGCTCCTCACTGGTCCAGCCCATGAGCAGGGGGATGTCCCGGGCGGCACCGTCGAGCAGCGCTTCGAGCGGGTCGCGCGGCACCAGGTCGCCGTCCACGACGATCCCGAAGGCGGGTCCGCCGAGGATCGGGCTGGCCCGGCGGCCCACCTCCGCCTGGGTGTCGGCCAGCACCGTGCGGTCCACCTGGGCGAAGGCGGCCGCCGTCGCCGGTACCTTCAACTTCGTGGCCATGCGGCGCACCAGACGCCGGACCCGGTCCCGGTCGGTCGACTCCGGCGGCCCGCTCTGCAGCACGGCCCGGTGGAACAGCCCCCGGGTGCGCGGACTCGCCAGCAGGGCGCCGATGCTGATGGCGCCCGCCGACTCACCGAACACGGTCACCCGGTCCGGATCACCGCCGAACGCGGCGATGGCGTCGTGCACCCACTCCAGCGCGGCGAGCTGGTCGCGCAGCCCGGAGTTGGGCGGGGCGTCCGGGAAGAGTCCGTAACCCTCCACGCCCAGGCGGTAGTTGAAGGAGACGAGGACGACACCGTCGCGGGCGAAGGCGCTGCCGTCGTAGACGGGCACGGCGGAGGAGCCGCGGGTCAGGGCGCCGCCGTGGATCCAGACCATCACCGGGAGCCGGGCGCCGGGGCTCGGGTCCGGTGTCCAGACGTTGAGGTTGAGGCAGTCGTCCCCGGCCACCACCGGGTCGCTCAGATAGCGGGCGAAGGCCTCCGAGTACGGTGGCTTGGGCGGAGTCGGCCCGTACGCGCCCGCGTCCCGCACGCCGTCCCAGGGTTCGGGCGGGACGGGCGGGCGAAAGCGGTGCGCGCCGAAGGGCGGGGCGGCGAAGGGGATGCCGCGGAAGACGGCGACCCCCTGTTCGTAGCGGCCGCGCACGGCTCCGTGGGGGGTGCGGACCACGGGGTCCGATGCACTCGCCGGATTGCCGGCCACCTCGTCCGCGCGCTCCATACGGCTCTCCTCACACGCCGGGGACTGCCCGTTTCACCGCATCACATCACTTTCCCGGATCGCCGAGCCGCACAGAAGGCGTCCGCGTGTCCCGACAAGAGTGCGACCACATCCGCATCGGCACGACGGTCTCCTTCGTCGCACGGGACACAGGAGACCGGCGGCGGCGAGGCGGCCGGCCGGTGACGCGCACCGGCGGACGGCGCCTACTCCGCCCGCGCCGCCCAGCGGATGCCGCCGAGGAGATGGGCGCGGAAGTCCGGGTCCTCGTACGCCTCGGAGGCGTGTCCCAGCGCCGTGTAGAACACCCGGCCGGCGCCCTGCTCACGGCACCACACCAGCGGGTGGTCCGCGCCCATCCCGGCGCCCTCGTACGAGGATTCGTCTGCCGAGGCGAGGACGCGCACCGAACTCCGCGGGCTGGTACGGAAGTCGTACCACTCGTCCGTGAAATCCCACACGGCGGGCAGGTGCCGGGTCGCCGGATGGCCTCGGTCCTCGACGACCGCCCTGCCCGGCTGGAGGGCGGGGTGCCGGGCGAACCGGGCGCCCAGCAGCTCGCCGTAGTACGGCCAGTCGTCCTCGGCGCAGGCGGCCGCGTGCACACCGACGAACCCGCCGCCGTCCCGCATGTACGCCTCCAGCCCGGCGCGTCCCGGCGGGGTCAGGACCTCGCCGGTGGTGGAGAGGAAGACGACCGCCGCGTATGCGCCGAGGCCCGATGCGAAGACGCCCGGGTCCTCGGTGGCGTCGGCCGTGAAGCCGTGCGCGGCCCCGAGGGCACCGACGGCGGCGACGGCGTCCGGGATGGAGTCGTGCCGGTAGTCGGTGGTGCGGGTGTACACGAGGACACGGAAGGCCATGGCCTGAGCCTAGGACGTGTGCTGTCCGATTCGTTCAAGACCCGTCCCCCGCCGGCTGCCTACGGTGGCCGCATGACTCCACGATTCGATGTGATCGGCCTGGTCGTCTCCGACCTGGGCGCTTCCCTCGCCTTCTACCGCCGCCTCGGGCTCGTCTTCCCCGAGGGCGCCGAGAGCCTGCCCCATGTCGAGGCGGAGCTGCCCGGTGGGCTGCGGCTCGCCCTGGACACCGAGGAGACCGTTCGTTCCTTCCATCCCGGCTGGCAGCCGCCGAGCGGGGGCGGCCGGGTCTCCCTCGCCTTCCGGTGCGACTCCCCCGCCGAGGTGGACCATCTCTACGAGGAACTGGTGAGTGCCGGTCACCACGGCGAGCTCAAGCCGTGGGACGCCGTGTGGGGGATGCGGTACGCGGTCGTGCACGACCCGGACGGCAACGGCGTCGACCTGTTCGCGACCCTGCACTGAGCTGTTCCAAGGACAAGCGACCTCGGCATCGACGGGGACACCGAGGTCGCCACGGCAGCGTCGCCTACTGCGGCTGTCGCGAGCTCTGTGACAGCGGCGGGTTCGCTCCTGGGTCAAGGAACCGGTCCGTTCTCCGCCTCAGTGACCGCGGGCCAGTAGGTCACCCAGCGGCATCCCCGCCAACTCGCGTACGTCCCGGGCCAGATGAGCCTGGTCCGCGAAGCCCGCGCGAGCCGCGGTCTCGGCGAAGGACACCCCGGACCGAGCCAGCGCCAGCGCCCGCTGCAACCGCAGCACACGGGCCAGGGTCTTCGGCCCGTACCCGAACGCGGCGAGTGAGCGGCGGTGCAACTGGCGTGCCCCCAGACCCAGCTCATCGGCGGTGGCGGCGACCGAGCGGCCCTCTTCGAGGGCTGCGACCACCGCGCCGAGCAGCGGGTCGGGCCCCGGCGAGAGCGCGGCCCGGTCCAGCGCGATCTCCTCCAGCGCGGTCGCGGGATCGGCGGCGGCGTTCACGCGCGCGGTCAGCCGGCGCACGTCGGCGGCGGGCCACAGATCGGCCAGCTCGACACGCCGGTCACGGAGTTCGTACGCCGGAACGCCCAGCAGGGCCGGGGCGGTGCCGGGGTGGAAGCGGACGCCCGCCCAGCGCGCGGCCGGACCCCCGGGCTGGTAGGCGTGCGTGTCCGGGCCGGCGACCAGCAGCCTGCCCTCGGTCCACAGCAGGTCCATGCAGCCGTCGGGCAGCACCGGCCGGACCACGGCGGGCTCAAGCGTGCGGTGCCACACCACCGCTCCGGTGAACCGTGACGGCCTCTCCGCGTACACGACCGCCAGGCTACGCCCCGGGCGAGCGGGGCTCGCGGGGAACGGGCCCGCGCCAGGAGGGCGAGGAGCGGGGCGTCCGTCTCACTCCCGCGGCCCGTCGTCACCCTTCCGCGGCGGGTGGGGGGCGCTGCGGACCTGTGTCCGCAGGCGGGAGGTGACGTCCTCCGGGGGCAGGAAGCGCGACCAGCGCTCCGGGAACTCGGACGGCATGTCCGGGTCGTCCGCGTCGTCGAGGTCGTCGAGGTCGTCGAGGTCGTCGGGGTCGTCCGGGCGGCCCGCCGCGGCGCGGGCCACGTACTCCGCGGCCTGCTCCTGACGCAGCCGCTCGTTGGCCTCGCGGGCCGCCGCGGTGGCCGCGGCCGGCCAGACCCGGTCGATGGCCGCGTTCACGGCGGCGCCCACCAGCACCGCGAAGGCGGACACACCGATCCACAGCAGCACGGCGACGGGCGCGGCCAGCGAACCGTAGATCGTCGGGCCCTCGATGGTGTGGGTCAGGTAGATGCGCAGCAGGAAGGAGCCGAGCACCCACATCGCGAGGGCCACCAGGGCCCCGGGCACGTCCTCCACCCACGGTGACCGCACGGGCACGGACACGTGGTACAGCGTCGTCAGGAACACGATCGACAGGACGATGACCACGGGCCAGTACAGGACCTGCACGACCGTCGTCGACCACGGCACGACGTTCACGACCGCGTCCGGCCCCGCCACCATCAGCGGCAGCGCGACCGAGCCGATCAGGAGTGCCACGATGAAGAGGACGAACGCGAGCAGCCGGGTCTTCACGATGCCCCGGGTGCCGTCGAGCCCGTACATCACCGTGATCGTGTCGATGAAGACGTTCACCGCCCGCGACCCCGACCACAGCGCGAACAGGAACCCGATGGAGATCACATCGGGCCGTCCGCCCTTCATCACATCGTGCAGGATCGGCTGGGCGATCTGCGCGACACCCTTGTCGGACAGGACCGTGCGGGACGCCTCCAGGAGGTTGTTCTCCAGGCTCTGGATGGTGTCGGCACCGGTCCAGTCGTCGACGTAGCCCAGCAGTCCGATGAGGCTCAGCAGCAGCGGCGGCACGGACAGCAGCGTGAAGAACGCCGCCTCGGCCGCCAGGCCGAGGATGCGGTACTCCAGGCACGAGTCGACCGTGTCCTTCAGCAGCAGCCAGGCGGTCCTGCGTTTGGAGACGTTCCGGTAGAGGGCACGTGCCCGGTGGAGGCGGCCGGACGGCGGCTCGGGGTTCTCTTTTGCTGCTGACTGCACGCCTCAACCGTATCCGCCGCCGGTGCCGGGGCTCATCTCCCGGTGGGACGGGCTCGAAGGGTGTGGCGCACGGCCCGCGCGATACGGGTGACCGATGGCGTACTGAGGGGTAGGTTCGGCCCATGGCAGCCACCACGCACACTGTCACCAACCAGGCTCCGCCCCTGGTGGGACATGACGTCTTCACCGCCGACCGCGCCCTCGTGGAGGCCGTCGAGCGGCATCTGGACCCCGCGCTTCTCGATGAGGCCCGCGACGAACTGTCGGGGCTCGGGCGGAGTGTCGGCTCCGCCCAGGTGCAGGAATGGGGCGCGCAGGCCAATGAGAACCCACCGAAGCTGCGGACCCACGACCGCTACGGCAACCGCATCGACGAGGTCGAGTTCCATCCGGCCTGGCACCGGCTGCTCGGCAAGGGTGTGGCCGCGGGCCTGACCTCGGCCTGGCCGCGCCCGGGCGGGCATGTCCGCCGCGCCGCCGCGTTCGTGCTCTGGACCCAGGCCGAGGCCGGCAACGGCTGCCCCCTGTCGATGACCCACGCGGCGGTGCCCGCGCTGCGCACGGACCCGGCGCTGGCCGCCGAGTGGGAGCCCCGGCTGACGTCCATGGTCTACGACCGGGGTCTGCGTCCCGCCGCGGAGAAGGCCGGTGTCCTCTTCGGCATGGGCATGACGGAGAAGCAGGGCGGCAGCGATGTGCGCGCCAACACGACGGCGGCCCGGCCGCTCGCCGAGGACGGCACGTACGAGCTGACGGGCCACAAGTGGTTCTGCTCGGCGCCCATGTCCGACGCGTTCCTGGTGCTGGCCCAGGCACCGGACGGGCTGACCTGCTTCCTCGTCCCGCGCGTGCTGGAGGACGGCACCCGGAACGTCTTCATGATCCAGCGGCTCAAGGACAAGCTCGGCAACCGGTCCAACGCGTCCAGCGAGGTCGAGTTCGACGGCACCTGGGCGCGCCGGGTCGGTGAGGAGGGGCGCGGGGTGCGCACCATCATCGAGATGGTGGCGGCCACGAGGCTCGACTGCGTCCTCGGCTCGGCGGCGCTCATGCGGCAGGCCGTGGCGCTGGCGATCCATCACTGCACCTACCGGGAGGCGTTCGGCGGCACGCTCGTCGACAAGCCCCTGATGCGCAACGTACTGGCCGACCTGGCCCTGGAGTCGGAGGCGGCGACGACCCTCGGGCTGCGGCTCGCGGCGGCCTACGACGACGGCAGCGAGCAGGAGCGGGCGTTCCTCAGGCTCGCGGTGCCGGCCGCCAAGTACTGGGTGACCAAGCGGTGCACTCCGCTGGTGGCGGAGGCGTCGGAGTGCTTCGGCGGGAACGGCTACGTCGAGGAGTGGGGCATGCCCCGGCTGCTGCGGGAGTCCCCGCTCAACTCCATCTGGGAGGGCGCGGGCAACGTCCAGGCGCTCGACGTGCTGCGCGCGCTCCAGCGCGAACCGCAGGCCCTGAACGCCTATCTGCAGGAGGTCGGCCTGGCGCGTGGCGCCGACCACCGCCTGGACGGCGCGATCAAGAACCTGCTCGCCGAACTCGCCGACCTGGACGGCATCGAGGGGCGGGCCCGCCGCGTGGTCGAGCGGATCGCGCTGGTGCTCCAGGGATCGCTGCTGGTCCGCTACGCGCCGCCGGAGGTCGCGGACGCCTTCTGCGCCTCCCGGCTCGGCGGCGACTGGGGCTCGGCCTTCGGCACGCTGCCGCACAGCCTGGATCTGGCCACGGTGGTGGAGCGGGCACGGCCCGTCGTCTGACGCTCGCCGCGGTCTCTCGCGGCCCCCTGGGCGCGCACGTCACGGGCTCCCCCAAGCCCGTGACGCAACGCGCGTCCCCCCGGGGGCGCGTGTGGCGGGGGTGGTGCTGCGCCGACACGGCACCACCCCCGCCCCTGGCCCCGTTTCAAGGACCACGGCCGCCGCGTGAGCGGCGTTGAACAAGTTTCAATGACCGCCGGACCGTTCGCCAGGGTTGCAAGGGGTTGCAACTTGCTGCTCGCTGTTGCCGGAGCGCACCCCTCCGTAGCGGGCAGGCGGCAAGATGAGACCCAGCGTCAACACGGGTTCCGTGGCGCATGCCCGGAATCCGCCGGCGGTCACGCACGGCGAGTGAGCCTAGGGGCGTGCGGCATCCGCTGAGCTGCCCACGGCGAACGAGCCAGGAACAGGGGGAAGTTCAGTGACGCACTCGACCAGGAAAGACGTCACCCGGCTCGTCGCGCTGGATGCCACGCAGGCGGCGCGTGTGCTCAACGAAGTACGCAGCGCCACGCTCTCGGGACAGCGCGCCCCCGTCGCGCCGCGCCCGGTGATCGAGGCGTCGTGGGGACGGATGCTGCGCAGCGGCGTGGACCCCGACCACGACTTCCGGGCCGGCCTGCTGAGCCGTGAGGAGATCGAGCGGCGCCGCCAGGACTCGCCGCTGCGGCACGTACTTCCGGTGCTGCGCGAGGGCCTGCTGTCGGTCGCCGACGTGGCGCAGCACATCATGGTCGTCGCGGACGCGGAGGGGCGGGTGCTGTGGCGCGAGGGCAGCTCGTCGGTGCTGCGCAAGGCGGACGGAATGGGCTTCGAGCCCGGTGCGGACTGGGGCGAGAGGGTCGTCGGCACGAACGGCGTGGGCACTCCGACGGTGACCCGGCGCCCTGTGCAGGTGTTCGCCTCGGAGCACTTCGTACGGTCCCACGCTTCGTGGACGTGCACGGGTGCCCCGATCACCGATCCGCGCGACGGCCGGCTGATCGGGGTCGTGGACGTCAGCGGTCCGCTGGAGACGATGCATCCGGCGACGCTCGCCTGGGTGGACGCGGTGGCGAAACTCGCGGAGGCACGGTTGCGGGAGGTGCATCTGACCTCCTTGGAGCGGCTGCGTGCGGTGGCGGCACCGCTGCTGGCCAAACTGGGCGGCCGGGCGCTGGCGGTGGACACGGACGGCTGGACGGCCGCGGTGACCGGGATGCCGTACACCGGTCGTGTCGCCCTGCCCACGTCGCTGTCGGCCGGCCACTGCCTGCTGCCGGCCTGGGGACCCTGCACGGTGGAGCCGCTGCCGGGCGGCTGGCTGATCCGGATCGCGGACGCACCCGCACCCGCACCCACCACACGTGTCGTCCTGGACGTGGCACACCCGCGCCGCTGGTCGGTGACCGTGTCGGGCGACACGGGCTCCTGGACCCATGAACTCAGCCCCCGGCACGCGGAGTTGCTCTACCTGCTGGCCATCAGCCGCACCGGTCGCACGGCCGCGGCCCTGGCCTCCGACGTGTTCGGCGACCCGGCCCGCACGGTCACGGTCCGCGCGGAGATGTGCCGGGTGCGCCGATACCTGGGGGCGTTCCTGGAACACCGGCCGTATCGTTTCTGCGATTCCGCGGAAGTGGAGTTGCTGGCCCCTGCCGACCCCCGTGACCTGCTGCCGCACTCGGTGGCGCCGGGGGTGGCACGGGCGCGGGGCAGCCTGCTGGACCACACCGGCGCACAACTGGCCCTGCCCGGCCCGGAGACCGGCTTCCAGCTCGCCCCACCGCTCGTCCCCCGCCCCGGCGTTTAGCCCTCACGGTGGGGACAACCCTCCATTTTCCCCGGTCTTCGACCGGCTCCGCATCCTTCTGCCGTAGCATCCCTCCCACAGGCCACCCCACCCGCACCTCACGTCAATGTCCGGACACCGAGGAGCAGTTGGCCTACGCCGGGAGGTTGTATGACGCACCGTGGCCGACATCGCCGCAGGCGCAGGGGTCGTGCGCTGCGGGCCGCGCTGGCCGGGACCGCGCTCGCGCTGACCGCGGCCGCCACGCTGATCAGCACCTCACAGGCCGCCGGCGGGGACGACCCCGGCAGCCTCACCCGGGTCACCGGCGCGGCCCGGACCGCGACGTTCCGCCTCCATGAAAACCTCACCGACCGCGCCACCCTGGACAGGCTCACCCACGCGATGGGGGGCGGCGTCGACGTCCACGGCGTCCTCGCCTCCGCCGACCGCACACTGCGCGACCGGTCCGCGTGCGACGCCGCCGAGACCGCCGCGCTGCCGGTGAAGCCGACCGCCACGCGGGCGTACTGCTGGGACCACGAGGACGCGACGACCGCGCAGTGGCTGCCCCGGTCCGTCACCACCTCCGGGGACGCCGAAGCAGACGGCCGCTGGGGCCCCGACCGGGTCATCCTGGCGGGCTGGACGCACAACGACCGCGCGCCGGGCGAGCCGGCCGCCGACCGGGGCCTGGCCCGGATCGCCTTCGTCGACGCCGACGACCGCGCCCGCCTCGCCTACCGCTGGGTCCTGCTGGTGGCCCCGCGCGCCGGCGGCAAGGACTTCAGCGCCGTACGCACCACCCTGTCCGGCATGGTCTGGTACCGGGACAAGCTCTTCGTCACCTCCCGCGACTCCCTGCTGGTCTTCGACCTGCACCGCATCCTGCGGGCGGACGTCGACAGCCCCGCCATCGGCCGGGTCGGCCGCGGGTATGCCGCGCACGGCTACCAGTACGTGCTCCCGACGGTCGGCTCCTACCGGCTGACCGGCGGCCCCTGTTCCACCGCCGACGACCGCTCGGTCCCCTGCTTCTCCGCGCTCTCGCTCGACCGCACCTCGACACCGCACAGCCTGGTGGCCGCCGAGCGGTTGCGCGCCGGCAGCAGCGCCACATCGACCCGCCTGTGGCGCTACCCGTTCAGCACCGTGCCCCGCCACGCCGGTCTGCTCGCCACCGACACGCACCACGACGTCGCGGCGAGCGAGTCCTACGAGACGGAGGCGACCGGGGTGCGGGGCGTGCTCTCGCACCGGCGCAACGGGGCGGCTCGCAGCGACTGGTACATCGACCCCGCGCCCACCGTCCGCGGCCGGCACGGCACGCTCTGGCGGCAGGACGCCTCCGGAGCCAAGGCGGCCACCTGCTCAGCCGACGAGACCCAGGCCTGCTGGGGTCGCCACACCGCCTCCCTGTCGTACTGGCAGGAGACCGGCGAGCTGTGGACGCTGACGGTGGGAGCCGTGAGCGAGGACGCGGACGAGGGACTCACGGCGGCCGGGGGCCGGGTGCTGTACGCGGTGCCGCTGGACTCGGTGGACGACGCACTGGACTAGGAGCCCGGCCCCCGGCCGCGACCCCTTTGTCGTACCGCGGGCCTCCGTGATTCCCTGACCGCATGAGCACCCTCACCGTGACCACGTGGTCCCTGGAGCAGACGTCCCCGGCCGATGTGCTGCCCGCGAAGGCCCCCGAGGGCGACGTCTGCGTCGTCCGTGCCCAGGTGCCCTCGCCGGAGTTCAGCCGCTTTCTGTACGCCTCGGTCGGCGGGGACATCCGCTGGACCGACCGGCTCGGCTGGACGTACGCCCGGTGGGAGGAACATCTGAACCGGCGGGGTGTGGAGACCTGGGTCGCTCACGAAGGGGGGACGCCCGCCGGGTACGTGGAGCTGGAACCGCAGGACGAGGGCGTGGTGGAGATCCTCTACTTCGGGCTGCTCCCGGCGTTCCGGGGCCGGCGCATCGGCGGGCACCTGCTGTCGTACGGCGCCGCCCGCGCCTGGGACCTCGCGGACCGCTGGCCCGGGCTGGCCCCGACGAAGCGGGTGTGGGTGCATACGTGCAGCAAGGACGGCGAACACGCGATGGACAACTACCTGCGCCGTGGCTTCAGGCTCTTCGACACCAAGGTCGAGGAGGAGCCCGACGCGCCGACCCCAGGGCCCTGGCCTGGGGCATACCCAGCCTGACCTGCGTTGACACCACGATTCACGGTCCTGTGACCGATGACACCCTTGTTCCACATCCCGGGACAAGGGTGTCCGCATGATGGATAAAGCTGGACTGCGTCCAGAGCACCGTGCCACGCTTCCATCATGTCTGGAACTGGAGTTGCCTTGGTGAGTCGGCGGCACGTCGACCTCGGCCGCATGTCCAGCGCCATCTGTCCGGCGAGCTGACAGCCTCCAGCCAGCCCGGTTTTCCCTTTATTTGCCCCGTCGCGCACTGCCGCGCACGCCTCTCGCGTGCCCGTGCGCGCAGGTCAGAGCCGCTTCCCCCTGCCTGTCCGAAGGACGTATCCACCATGGCTGCCACCCCGGAGAATCCCGCCACGCCCCGCCGCAAGGTGAGCCGTCACCGTGGCGAGGGCCAGTGGGCCGTGGGTCACTTCACCCCGCTCAACGGCAACGAACAGTTCAAGAAGGACGACGACGGTCTCAATGTGCGGACACGCATTGAGACGATCTACTCCAAGCGGGGCTTCGACTCCATCGACCCCAACGACCTGCGGGGCCGGATGCGCTGGTGGGGCCTGTACACCCAGCGCAAGCCCGGGATCGACGGCGGCAAGACCGCGATCCTGGAGCCGGAGGAGCTGGACGACACGTACTTCATGATGCGCGTCCGGATCGACGGCGGCCGGCTGACCACACCTCAGCTGCGCGCCATCGGTGAGATCTCGCAGGAGTTCGCGCGCGGCACCGCCGACATCACCGACCGGCAGAACGTCCAGTACCACTGGATCCGGATCGAGGACGTGCCCGAGATCTGGAACCGCCTGGAGGCCGTCGGTCTCTCCACCACCGAGGCCTGCGGTGACACCCCCCGCGTGATCCTCGGCTCGCCCGTCGCCGGCATCGCCGAGGACGAGATCATCGACGGCACCCCGGCCGTCGAGGAGATCCACCGCAGGGTCATCGGCAACCCGGCGTTCTCGAACCTGCCGCGCAAGTTCAAGACCGCCATCTCGGGATCGCCGCTGCTCGACGTGGCGCACGAGATCAACGACGTCGCCTTCGTCGGCGTCGTCCACCCCGAGCACGGCCCGGGTTTCGACCTGTGGGTCGGCGGCGGTCTGTCCACCAACCCGAAGATGGGGCAGCGGCTCGGCGCGTGGGTCCCGCTGGACGAGGTGCCCGACGTCTTCGAGGGCGTCATCTCGATCTTCCGTGACTACGGCTACCGGCGGCTGCGCAACCGCGCCCGGCTGAAGTTCCTCGTCGCCGACTGGGGCGTGGAGAAGTTCCGTCAGGTGCTGGAGGACGAGTACCTGCAGCGGAAGCTGATCGACGGCCCGGCTCCCGAGCAGCCCGTGGAGCGCTGGCGCGACCACGTCGGTGTGCACCGGCAGCAGGACGGCCGTTTCTACGTCGGGTTCGCCCCCCGGGTCGGCCGGGTCGACGGCGCCACGCTGACGAAGATCGCCGAGCTCGCCGAGGCGCACGGCTCGGGCCGGGTCCGTACGACGGTCGAGCAGAAGATGATCGTGCTGGACGTGGTGGAGTCGCAGGTCGACTCGCTCGTGTCGGGCCTGGAGGCGCTCGACCTCACGGTGCACCCCTCCCCGTTCCGGCGCGGCACCATGGCCTGCACCGGTATCGAGTACTGCAAGCTCGCCATCGTCGAGACCAAGGCGCGCGGTTCTTCGCTGATCGACGAACTGGAGCGCCGCATCCCCGACTTCGACGAACCGATCACCATCAACATCAACGGCTGCCCGAACGCCTGCGCCCGTATCCAGGTCGCGGACATCGGCCTCAAGGGCCAACTGGTCCTCGACGACCAGGGCCGACAGGTCGAAGGCTTCCAGGTGCACCTGGGCGGCGCGCTCGGCCTGGAGGCCGGCTTCGGCCGCAAGGTCCGCGGCCTGAAGGTCACCTCGGAGGAGCTGCCGGACTACGTCGAGCGCGTCCTCAAGCGGTTCCAGGCGGAACGCGAAGAGGGCGAGCCGTTCGCGACCTGGGCGGCCCGGGCTTCCGAGGAGGCGCTGTCGTGAGCGAGCGGGCCGCCCCCTTCTACTGCCCCTACTGCGGCGACGAGGACCTGCGTCCGAGCGAGCAGGGCCACGGCGCATGGGAGTGCGGAGCGTGCAATCGAGCCTTCCAGCTGAAGTTCCTGGGGCTGTTGGCCCGAGGGCTCGTGCAGACCGATCGGGGAGGGGACGGGACATGACGACGACTCAGGACGAGCGGGGCACCGGCGAACTCAGGGCACTGGCCGAGCAGGCGGGGCGCGACCTGGAGGACGCCTCCGCGCTGGAGATCCTCCGATGGGCGGCCGACACCTTCGGCACGCGCTTCTGCGTGACCTCCTCCATGGAGGACGCGGTGGTCGCCCACCTCGCCTCGCGCGCGAGGCCCGGCGTCGACGTCGTCTTCCTCGACACCGGCTACCACTTCCCGGAGACCATCGGCACCCGTGACGCGGTCGAGGCGGTGATGGACGTCAACGTCATCACGCTCACCCCGCGTCAGACGGTCGCCGAGCAGGACGCCGAGTACGGCCCGAAGCTGCACGACCGCGACCCCGACCTGTGCTGCAAGCTGCGCAAGGTGCAGCCCCTGGAGGAGGGGCTGACGGGTTACGACGCCTGGGCGACCGGACTGCGCCGGGACGAGTCCCCGACCCGGGCGAACACCCCGGTCGTCGGCTGGGACGAGAAGCGGCAGAAGGTCAAGATCTCGCCCATCGCCCGCTGGACCCAGGACGACGTGGACGCGTACGTGGCCGAACACGGCGTCCTGACCAACCCGCTTCTGATGGACGGTTACGCCTCCGTGGGCTGCGCGCCCTGCACCCGCCGGGTCCTCGCGGGCGAGGACGCGCGGGCCGGGCGCTGGGCGGGCCGGGTCAAGACCGAGTGCGGGCTGCACGACTGACCATGACGGACATTCAGGAGACATACGTGACGACCGGGGCCACCGTCTGGCTCACGGGTCTGCCGAGCGCCGGCAAGACCACCATCGCGTACGAGCTGGCGGGCCGCCTGCGCGAGGAGGGGCACCGTGTCGAGGTGCTCGACGGCGACGAGATCCGCGAGTTCATCTCGGCGGGCCTCGGCTTCGGCCGCGCGGACCGGCACACGAACGTGCAGCGCATCGGCTTCCTCGCCGACCTGCTCGCCCGCAACGGCGTCAAGGCGCTCGTCCCGGTGATCGCGCCGTACGCGGACAGCCGTGAGGCGGTGCGCAAGCGCCACCAGGAGAGCGGGGCGCCGTACCTCGAGGTGCATGTGGCGACCCCTGTCGAGGTGTGCTCCGTACGCGATGTGAAGGGCCTGTACGCCAAGCAGGCAGCGGGCGAGCTGAAGGGCCTGACGGGCGTCGACGACCCGTACGAGGAGCCCCTCTCGCCCGATCTGCGGATCGAGTCCCAGAACCAGACCGTGCAGGAGTCCGCGGCGGCCGTGTACGCGCTGCTCAGCGAAAGGGGACTGGCATGACGACCGTCGCCGAGGTCAAGGGGGGCGGCGAGGGCACGGACAACCCGTACGCCCTGAGCCATCTGGACGCGCTGGAGTCCGAGGCGGTCCACATCTTCCGCGAGGTGGCGGGCGAGTTCGAGCGGCCGGTGATCCTCTTCTCCGGCGGCAAGGACTCCATCGTCATGCTGCACCTCGCGCTGAAGGCCTTCGCCCCCGCGCCGGTGCCGTTCTCGCTGCTGCACGTGGACACCGGGCACAACTTCCCCGAGGTGCTGGAGTACCGCGACCGTGCGGTGGCCGCCCATGGGCTGCACCTCCATGTGGCCTCCGTCCAGGACTACATCGACCGCGGTGTGCTCAAGGAACGGCCCGACGGCACCCGCAACCCGCTGCAGACCCTGCCCCTCACGGAGAGGATCCAGGGCGAGCGGTTCGACGCCGTCTTCGGCGGCGGCCGCCGCGACGAGGAGAAGGCCCGCGCCAAGGAACGCGTCTTCTCCCTGCGCGACGAGTTCTCCCAGTGGGATCCCCGCCGCCAGCGCCCCGAGTTGTGGCAGCTGTACAACGGGCGCCACGCCGCCGGCGAGCACGTCCGCGTCTTCCCGCTGTCCAACTGGACCGAACTGGACGTGTGGCAGTACATCGCCCGCGAGCACATCGAACTGCCCGAGATCTACTTCGCGCACGAGCGCGAGGTCTTCCAGCGGGGCGGCATGTGGCTGACCGGTGGTGAGTGGGGCGGTCCGAAGGACAGCGAGACCGTCGAGAAGCGGCTCGTCCGCTACCGGACCGTGGGCGACATGTCCTGCACCGGTGCCGTCGACTCGGACGCGGTGACCCTGGAGCAGGTCATCGCCGAGATCGCCGCCTCCCGGCTCACCGAGCGCGGCGCGACGCGCGCCGACGACAAGCTCTCCGAGGCCGCCATGGAGGACCGCAAGCGCGAGGGGTACTTCTAGCCATGACCACGACCACGGAACTCTCCGCCACCACCCTCCTGCGGTTCGCGACCGCGGGTTCGGTCGACGACGGCAAGTCCACCCTCGTCGGGCGGCTGCTGCACGACTCCAAGTCGGTCCTCGCCGACCAGCTGGAGGCCGTCGAGCGCGCCTCGGCGCGCCGAGGCCAGGACGGACCGGACCTCGCGCTGCTCACCGACGGTCTGCGCGCCGAGCGCGAGCAGGGCATCACCATCGACGTCGCCTACCGCTACTTCGCCACCCCGCGCCGCCGGTTCATCCTCGCCGACACCCCCGGGCATGTGCAGTACACCCGCAACATGGTCACCGGCGCCTCGACGGCCGAGCTCACGGTGGTCCTCGTCGACGCCCGCAACGGCGTCGTCGAGCAGACCCGCCGCCACGCCGCGATCGCCGCCCTGCTGCGCGTCCCGCACGTCGTGCTCGCCGTCAACAAGATGGACCTGGTTGACTACCAGGAGCCCGTCTTCGCGGCGATCTCCAAGGAGTTCACCGCCTACGCCACCGAGCTGGGCGTCCCCGAGGTCACCGCGATACCGATCTCCGCACTGGCCGGCGACAACGTCGTGGAGCCGTCCGCGCACATGGACTGGTACGGCGGCCCGACCGTGCTGGAGCACCTGGAGACCGTCCCGGTCAGCCACGACCTGGCGCACTGCCACGCGCGGCTGCCCGTGCAGTACGTGATCCGTCCGCAGACCGCCGAGCTCCCGGACTACCGCGGGTACGCGGGGCAGATCGCGGCCGGCACGTTCCGCGTCGGTGACCGGGTCACCGTCCTGCCCTCCGGCCGCACCTCGAAGGTCTCCGGTATCGATCTGCTGGGCAAGCCGGTCGATGTGGCGTGGACCCCGCAGTCGGTGACCCTGCTGCTGGAGGACGACGTCGACATCTCGCGCGGCGACCTGCTCGTGCCGAGCAAGGACGCGCCCGCGACCACCCAGGACATCGAGGCGACGGTCTGCCACGTCGCCGACCAGCCGCTGACCGTCGGTCACCGCGTGCTGCTCAAGCACGGCACCCGCACGGTCAAGGCGATCGTCAAGGACATCCCGTCCCGGCTCACGCTCGACGACCTGTCCCTGCACCCGCACCCGGGGCAGCTCGTCGCCAACGACATCGGCCGCGTGAAGATCCGTACCGCCGAGCCGCTGCCGGTGGACGCGTACGCGGACTCCCGGCGCACGGGCTCGTTCATCCTGATCGACCCGGCCGACGGCACCACCCTGACCGCGGGCATGGTCGGCGAGTCGTTCGCCGCACCCGAGCCGGTGAAGGACGAGGCCGACGACGACGGGTGGGACTTCTGATCATGACCACCACCTGCTTCTACTCCATGTTCGCGAAGGAGGGCGGCCGTGTCGGCAGCGGCGCCCTCGGCAGCGGGCAGGGCGGAGTCGCGCGATGTGCACGGTGACGTACGCGCACTGCCTGCGCGCCCTGCCGACCCCCCACCCTCCCGCGAGCTCTCGGCTTCTCCCCCGCACCCGGCTTCGGCCGAGCGGCGGGACCGCCGTGAGCAGGGAGGTACCCCCGCATCGGAAGAGACGACGAAAACCTGCCGACCTCCCGGCCACGACCTGAAAGACCGTGACCGCCGGGCCAACGAGAGGAACACCTCCCGTGCCTGCCAACCTTCCCCTTTCCCGGCTTCGCTCCAACGGGGGCACCCCCATCCTGCGTCGCGGCATAGCCGTGCTCGCTGCTCTTCCCCTCCTCACCCTCGCCGCCTGCGGTTACGGCTCCCAGGCCAAGAGCGACTCGTCCGACCAGAAGGTCGCCGCCGGGGCCAAGAAGATCGACGGTCTTGACTCCGTGAAGATCGGGTACTTCGGCAACCTCACCCATGCGACCGCGCTCGTGGGCGTCCAGAAGGGCTTCTTCCAGAAGTCGCTCGGCGCCACGCAGGCCAAGTACCAGATCTTCAACGCGGGCCCCTCCGAGATCGAGGCCCTCAACTCCGGTGCCATCGACATCGGCTGGATCGGCCCCTCCCCGGCGATCAACGGCTACACCAAGTCGGACGGCAAGAGCCTGCGCATCATCGGCGGTTCGGCGTCCGGCGGCGTGAAGCTGGTGGTCAACCCGAAGAAGATCACGTCCCTGAAGGACGTCAAGGGCAAGAAGATCGCCACGCCTCAGCTCGGCAACACGCAGGACGTCGCGTTCCTCAACTGGATCGCGGAGCAGGGCTGGAAGGTCGACGCCGAGAGCGGCAAGGGCGACGTGTCCGTCGTGCGCACGGACAACAAGGTGACACCGGACGCCTTCAAGGCCGGGTCCATCGACGGCGCCTGGGTGCCGGAGCCGACCGCCTCCAAGCTGGTCGCCGAGGGCGGCAAGGTGCTCCTGGACGAGTCGTCCCTGTGGCCCGACAAGAAGTTCGTGATCACGAACATCATCGTGTCGCAGAAGTTCCTCACGGAGCACCCGAAGGCCGTCGAGGCGGTGCTGAAGGCGTCGGTCGAGACCAACAAGTGGATCAACGCCAACTCGGACGAGGCGAAGGCCGCGGCCAACAAGCAGCTGGAGACCGACTCCGGCAAGGCCCTGCCGGCCGACGTCCTCGACCCGGCGTGGAAGTCCATCCAGATCACCGACGACCCGCTGGCCTCCACCCTCGACACCGAGGCGGAGCACGCGGTCAAGGCGGGCCTGCTCAAGGCCCCGAAGCTTGACGGCATCTACGACCTGACCCTTCTGAACAAGGTCCTCAAGGCCGAGGGCGAGAGCACGGTCGACGACGCCGGCCTCGGCGCCAAGTAAGCCCGTACCCCGATCAGTTCCCAGGAGGTGACGACCATGGCCACCACCCTCGCCAGGGCCGCCGACGGTGCCGCGTCGGTCGGGCAGGCCGCCCGCATCGAGCACGTCTCGAAGTCCTTCGCCGGGCCCGCGGGGCAGCATCTCGCCCTCGACGACATCACGCTGGATGTCGCGCCGGGCGAGTTCGTCACCCTCCTGGGGGCCTCGGGCTGCGGCAAGTCGACGCTGCTGAACCTGGTGGCGGGGCTGGACCAGCCCTCCGCCGGCAGCATCACGACCGACGGGCGCCCGGCGCTGATGTTCCAGGAGCACGCCCTGTTCCCGTGGCTGACCGCGGGCAAGAACATCGAACTCGCCCTGAAGCTCAGGGGCGTTCCCAAGAACGAGCGGCGCGGCAGGGCCGAGGAGCTGCTCGAACTCGTACGCCTGAAGGGGTCGTACGGGAAGCGGGTGCACGAGCTGTCCGGCGGTATGCGCCAGCGTGTGGCGATGGCCCGCGCCCTGGCGCAGGACAGCCGGCTGCTGCTGATGGACGAGCCGTTCGCGGCGCTCGACGCGATCACCCGGGACGTGCTGCACGACGAGCTGACCCGCATCTGGCAGGAGACCGGTCTGTCCGTGCTCTTCGTCACGCACAACGTGCGCGAGGCGGTGCGGCTGGCGCAGCGTGTCGTACTGCTCTCCTCCCGGCCCGGCCGGGTGGAGCGCGAATGGCGGGTGGACCTTCCGCAGCCGCGCCGGATCGAGGACGCCCCGGTGGCGGAGCTGTCCGTCGAGATCACCGAAGTACTGCGTGGGGAGATCCGCCGTCATGGCCAGCACTGAGACGACGACCGGCACGACGGCGGACGCCCCCGTCAAGGACGGCAGCGGACTGGTCGGCCTGGAGGCGGGGCTCGACGCCCTGGAGTCCTCGGCCACGAGCCGTACGTCCTTCCGGCAGACCTTCGTCGGCAAGATCCTGCCGCCGGTCCTGGCGATCGCGGTCGTCCTGGTGATCTGGCAGGCGCTGATCACGCTGAAGGTCGTCGACGACCCCACCAAGCTGCCCTCGCCCGCCGATGTGTGGGGCGAGGTGAAGGACGCCTGGCTGCAGGGCAGGCTGCTCGGCTACATCTGGACCAGCGTCTCGCGCGGTCTGCTGGGCTTCCTGTTCGCGCTGGCGATCGGCACCCCGCTGGGTCTGCTGGTGGCCCGCGTGAAGTTCGTGCGCGCCGCCATCGGCCCGATCCTGTCCGGGCTCCAGTCGCTGCCGTCGGTGGCGTGGGTGCCGCCGGCCGTGATCTGGCTGGGCCTGAACAACTCGATGATGTACGCGGTGATCCTGCTCGGCGCCGTGCCCTCCATCGCCAACGGCCTGGTGTCCGGCATCGACCAGGTGCCTCCGCTGTTCCTGCGGGCGGGCCGCACGATGGGCGCCACGGGCCTCAAGGGCACCTGGCACATCGTCATGCCGGCCGCGCTGCCCGGCTATCTGGCCGGTCTGAAGCAGGGCTGGGCCTTCTCCTGGCGCTCGCTGATGGCGGCGGAGATCATCGCCTCCTCGCCCGACCTCGGCATCGGCCTCGGCGCCCTGCTCGAGAACGGCCGCAACGCCAGCTCCATGTCCATGGTCTTCGAGGCCGTCATCCTGATCCTGTTCGTCGGCATCGCCATCGACCTGCTGATCTTCAGCCCGCTGGAGCGGCGGGTGCTGCGCAGCCGCGGCCTTCTCGTCAAGAGCTGATCTCCCATGCGCCATATGCCCCTTCACCCGCCTCTCGTGGTCATCGCCCACGGCAGCCGCGACCCGCGCCATGCCGCGACCGTGCACGCCCTCGTGAAGCGGGTGCGGTCGCTGCGGCCCGGGCTGCGGGTGGAGACCGGCTTCCTCGACTTCAACCTGCCGTCCGTGCACGGACTGCTGGAGTCCCTGGCGGCGGAGGGAGTACGCGAAGCCGTGGCCCTGCCGCTGCTGCTGACCCGGGCCTTCCACGCCAAGGCGGACATCCCGGCGGTCCTGAGGCAGGCGCCCCGGCAGCTGCGGATCACGCAGGCGGAGGTGCTCGGCCCGTCGCCGCTGCTGTTGCGCGCCCTGGAGGAGCGTCTGTACGAGGCGGGCCTGACCCCCGCCGACAAGTCCTCGACCGGGGTCGTGCTGGCCTCGGCGGGGTCCACCGACCCGGAGGCGATCGCAGTGATCGCTGACATCGCGCGGGAGTGGCGGCACACCGGATGGTGCGCCGTGCGGCCTGCGTTCGCCTCCGCCTCGTCTCCCGAGGGGTTCCCGCGCACCGAGGACGCGGTGCGCGAACTGCGGGCGGCGGGTTGCGCACGGGTGGCCGTGGCGCCGTACGTCCTCGCCCCCGGCTTCCTCCCGGACCGCATCGCACGGGGCGCGGCCGAGGCCGATGTGCTGGCCGAGGTCCTGGGTCCCGCTCCGGAGGTGGCCCGGGTGGTCCTGGAACGCTACGACCAGGCACGCCTGCCGGTGCTGACGGCCCTCGGGGCCTGACGCGCCCGCCGCCCGCGCATACGCCGAGGGCGACGACTCCGCCCCGCCCGCTTCGTTCAGTGGCCCACCGCGGTCTGCCGCGGATCACGTCCACTCGCCGCCAGCGCGCGCTCGAACACGGGGGCGTCGTCGGGGACGGGGACCGGGTCGGCGAAGCCGTCGTACTGGCGGTAGAGGTCGCCGTGGGTCTCGACGACCTCCAGGACGAGCCGGCCCGCGCCCTCGGAGACCCGGAACTCCTGCCCGGTGGCCGTCGCGACGTCCCAGCCGTGGACGGCCATCTCCTTGACGATCATCGCCGCCAGTTCGGCCGCGGGCATCTTCCCCATTCCGAGGTCGACCTCGCCCTCCCACACGGCGGGGTCGTCCCAGGCGGCGACGGCGCGGTCGAGCTGCTCGGCGTACGACTGGGCCCAGCCCGGATCCGCGGTGAAGTCGCGGGCGGTCAGCTCATCGGGGATCGGTGTGCGCAGGGCACGGTGCTCCAGGCCGTGCGAGGAGTACAGGACCCAGTGGTTCACCAGGGCGCGGACGTCCCAGGCCGGGCAGTGGGTGGGCTCGGGCAGGTGCTCCGCCCCGACCCCGCGGGCCACACGGGCGGCCTCGGCGGCGCATTCGACCATGTACGGACGCACGTTCTTGTACGGATCGCTCATGCCTCCACGCTAGGGACGGCCGGCACGGTCCTCTTGAACAAACGCGACAGCTGCGCCGGTGGCCGCCGCCGCCCCGTCCGAAACCGAGCCCGCCGCTTCGGAGGTCAGCTTCCTTCAGCGGTCAGCTCGATCAGCTTGACGACGGTGTTCCAGTTCCGTGTGGTGGCGATCAGACCCTTGTTCAGCCGGGAGCGAGACAGCTGCTCGGCGAGCTTGGAACGGCCCAGTCCGTCCGGCACGTACAGGTACAGAACCCGGTCGCCGAGCCGGAACTCCTCGGGGAGGAGAGCCGCTTGGTCGATCTCCGCGAAACGGGCCTCGTCGACCGGCGCGGAGTAGTACGTGACGTGCAACTGTCTTGCCTCCAGCCCGGCGGCCGGGAAGGGGCAGGCCTCGGCGACCGCCTTCAGATAGGGGTGGTCGCGCACGATCACGTCCACGGAGAAACCGAAGCGCTTCTCGATGGCCTCCCTGAGCTCCACGGCCAACGACTCCTCGTCCCCGCGGTCGGCGGCGAACACGGCTTGGCCGCTCTGCAGATGAGTGCGGACGCCGCTGTGCCCGAGCCCCTCGACGAGGGTGCGCAACTCGGCCATCGGCAGCTTCTTGTTGCCGCCCACGTTGATCCCGCGCAGCAGCGCCGCGTACTTCGTCGTCATCGCACCACCATAGGCCGGGCACCCGCGTCCGCGAGCGGTCTCCTCGACCCTGAGTCCGGCCCCCACCCGACCCCGACCGGGCGTAGGGGTCGGCTCCTCCCAGGTGGTGAGAGAAGGGGCATCCGTGGGGATGAGCCGGGCCCTTCACGGTTCACCGACGAGCACGACGAGTCCTTCTTATCCGGCCCATACCTTCGAAACGAACGGTGACGGCAGGGGGCTGTCACCCGCGGACGAGGGGGCATGCCCGTCATGGGGAACGGAGAAACACGGGTGCGGGGCATCGCCGCGCGGGCCGGCGGCTGGAGCGCCCGGCACCGATGGGCTGCCGTCGGCATCTGGGTGCTGTTCGTCGTCCTGGCGATGGCCATCGGCTCGGCGGCCGGCCGGGTGGACGTCAAGGACAGCGACGAGCTCAAGGGCGAGACGCACACCGCAGCCAAGATCATCGAGGACGCCGGGATCAAGGAGCCGGCCGGTGAGACCGTGCTGATCCAGGGGAAGGACGGCGGCACCAAGGCCACCGACCCGCAGTTTCGCGCCGCCGTCACCGCGGTCGTGCGAGCGGTGGACGGTACCGGCCGGGTGACGGACGTGGCCTCGCCGTACGACACGAAGACGATCTCGAAGGACGGCCGCAGCGCGCTGGTGCGGTTCGACATGCGCGGCGACGCGGACACCGCGGGCGACCGCGTCGAGCCGGTTCTGAAGGCCGTCGCGGGGGTCCAGAAGGACCACCCGCAGCTGCGGATCGAGGAGATCGGCAGCGCCAGCATGCAGAAGACGTTCTCCGACGCGTTCGGCGACGACTTCAAGCAGGCCGAGTACTCCGCGGTGCCGGTGGCGCTCGGCATCCTGCTGATCGCGTTCGGCGCGCTGGTCGCCGCGCTGCTGCCGGTCGCGCTGGCGATCACCGCGATCATGGCGACGATGGGCCTGATGGGCATCGTCAGCCATCTGCAGCCGATGAACGACACCGCCAACTCCGTCATGCTCCTCGTCGGACTCGCCGTCGGCGTCGACTACTGCCTGTTCTACCTGCGACGCGAGCGGGAGGAGCGGGAGGCCGGCCGGGATGCGCGGACCGCACTGAGCATCGCGGCGGCCACCAGCGGACGCGCCGTCATCGTCTCCGGTGTCACGGTGTGCGTCGCCATGGCGGGCATGCTGTTCACCGGCCTCGCCACGTTCGAGGCGATGGGACTGGCCTCGCTGATGGTCGTGGCGGTCGCCATGGTCGGCTCGGTGACCGTGCTGCCCGCCCTGCTGTCGCTGCTGGGCGAGCGCGTCGAGAAGGGCCGTCTCCCCTTCCTGCACCCGGACAAGCGACGGGGCCGCGGAACCGGGTCCGATGAGGGCAGCCGAGTGTGGGGTGCCGTGCTCAAGGTCGTCCTCGCCAGGCCCGCCGTGTCCCTGGTGATCGCGGCCGGAGCGCTGCTCGCGGTCGCGGCGCCCGCGCTCGGCATGAAGACCCAGAACCTCACCCTGGACCAGGAGTTCGGCGACAAGCTGCCGATCGTGGCCACGTACAACCGCGTCAACGACGCCTTCCCCGGCGGCTCCGAACCCGCTCAGGTCGTCGTCAAGGCCCAGGACATCAACGCACCCGGGGTGAAGACCGCGCTCGCCGACTTCCGCACGCGGGCCATCGGTTCGGGTGCCTCCCGCGGTCCGGTCGACATCGACCTGCACGACGCGCAGAACGTGGCCGTGATCTCCGTGCCGCTCGTCGGCGGCTCCGACCTGGACAAGGCGGGCAAGAGCCTGGAACTGCTGCGCGACGAGGTGCGGCCCGGCACGCTGGGGAAGGTGGAAGGCGTGCAGGCGCCGATCACCGGGCAGGTCGCCGGCTCGCACGACTTCAACGACCAGCTCCTCGGCTCGGTGGTGCCGGTCTTCGCCTTCGTCGTGGTCTTCGCCTTCCTGCTGATGCTGCTGTCGTTCCGCTCGCTGACCATCGCGATCACCTCCATCGTGCTCAACCTGCTGTCGGTGGGTGCGGCCTACGGCATCCTGGTCGCCGTCTTCCAGCACGGCTGGGGAGCGTCGCTGGTGGGCGCCGAGGGCGTGGGAGCCATCATCACCTGGCTGCCGCTGTTCCTCTTCGTCATCCTGTTCGGGCTCTCGATGGACTACCACGTGTTCGTGGTCTCCCGGATCCGCGAGGCCCGTCTGCGGGGCCGTACGACCAAGGACGCGATCACTCACGGTGTGGTGACCACGGCCGGGGTCGTCACCAGTGCCGCGGTCATCATGGTGGCCGTCTTCGCGATCTTCGGCACACTGTCGATGCAGTCCATGAAGCAGATGGGCGTGGGGCTGGCCGCCGCCGTGCTCATCGACGCGACCATCATCCGGGGCGTCCTGCTCCCGGCGGTGATGGCCCTGCTCGGCGAGCGCAACTGGTACCTCCCCAAGTGGCTGCACCGTCTGCCGGATCTGACGCACGACGAGTCGCCCGAGGCGGTGGCGTCGACCACCCGGGACGAGAGCGAACCGGTCCGCGTCTGAACCCCTGCCAGGGAAGGGCCCGTCGGTCACTGGACGCCGACGGGCCCTTCCCCGTGCGCGCGTCTCAAGCGTCCGGGAACCGGTGCCGGACCGCGGGTGACACCTCGCCGACGAGGACACGCGGACCGGACCGCGCCGCTCGGCAGGCGGTCCTGGCCGGGCGGACGACCGGTTTTCCCTGAATGCGACACTGACCCTCGGACGGCGCCGGGTCGCCGCCGTCCACCGGGTGGACGAGGTCGGAGAGGCGGACGATGGACGAGGCAGGGGCGCGCGAGGTACTGGCCGCAGCGGGGGTGCTGCCCACTCCGGCGCAGGACGCGGCGCTGCTCGCCCTCGGGGAGAACGCGGTGTTCGCCGCCGGGGACCTGGTCGTCAAGGTGGGACGCGACGCCGAGCTGCTGGAGCGGGCGCGCCGGGAGCTGGAGATCGCGGTGTGGCTGGCCGAGGCGGGCGTCCCGGCGGTGCGGTCCGCCGGGCCCGCACCGCTGCTCGTCGACGGGCATCCCGTGACGGTGTGGCACCGGCTCCCCCCTTCCGTGCGTCCCGCCGAGCCGCGGGACCTGGCCGAACTGCTGCGGATCGTCCACGCGCTGCCTGTGCCGCCCTTCGCGCTCCCGGCCCGGGACCTGCTGGGCGGCGTGGAGCGCTGGCTTCGCCTCGCGGGCGACGCGATCGACCCGGCGGACGCGGCGTATCTGCGCGAGCGCCGGGACGGATTCGCCGCCGCCGCGGCCGCGCTCACCCCCCGGCTGCGGCCCGGCCCGATCCACGGCGACGCACTGCCCCGCAATGTGCACGTCGGCCCGGACGGCCCCGTCCTGGTCGACCTGGAGACCTTCTCCGCCGATCTGCGCGAGCACGATCTCGTGGTCATGGCGCTCACCCGGGACCGCTACGGGCTCCCCGACCAGGCGTACGACTCCTTCACCGCGGCGTACGGCTGGGACGTGCGCGAGTGGGCCGGCTGCTCCGTGCTGCGCGGCGCCCGGGAGACGGCCAGCTGCGCCTGGGTCGCCCAGCACGCGCCCAGCAACCCCAAGGCCCTCGCGGAGTTCCGGCGCCGCGTGGCCTCGCTGCGGGACGGGGACGAGTCGGTGCGCTGGTATCCGTTCTGAGCCTTCGGTCTAGGTCGTGCCCGGGGCGGGCTCGCTCGGGTCGCGGTCCCGGATCGTGCGTGCGGCGCGGCGCAGCTCGGCCAGGACCGTGCGGACCGCCCTGCGGGCCGTGCGTTCGGGCCGGTACAGCGCGTCGATGTGCCGCCTGGCCTGCACGCCGCCGATCGGTCTGAGGACCAGCGCCGGATGCGGCCGCATGGTCCAGCGCGGCATGAGAGCGATCCCGCCGCCCGCGGCCACGGCCTCCGCGACCACCGCGAACTCGTTGATACGGTGGGCCAGACGGAGCCGGCGCCCGGCCGCGGCGGCGATGGCCTCGATGGTGGCCATGACGGGGAAGCCGTCGTGCACGGTGATCCACGGCTCGTCCGCCACGTCCCGCGGCGTCAGGCGCCGTTTGCCGGCCAGCGGATGGCCGGCCGGCAACGCCACATCGAGCGGTTCGTGCAGCAGCGTGGTCGCGTACACCGTGCCCGGCCACGGCGGGGCGTGATCGAGCCGGTGGGCGAGCACCAGGTCGTACTCCCTGGTCAGCCGGGGGAAGTCGTCCTGCGCCACGTCCTCGTCGGCGAGCGCGAGCCCGGGTGTGCCGGGCTCGGCGAAGGCGCGCAGCAGCAGCGGGAAGAAGGCCGCGGCCGCGCTGTGGAACGCCGCCACCGACACCTCACCGTCCGGTCGCCCCACGAACTCCTCGACGGCACCGCGGGCCCGTGCCAGCGCGGTCTCCACCTCGACGGCCGCGCCCGCGAGCGCCTGTCCGGCGTCGGTCAGCACCAGCCGCCGCCCCTGCCTCTCGGTGAGCGGCACCGGGATCGCGCGCTGCAGCAGCCGCAGTTGCTGGGAGATGGCCGACGGCGTCACCAGCAGCGCCTCAGCGACGGCGGTGACGCTGCCCAGCTCACCCAGCTCCCGCAGGATCCGCAGCTGCCGTGCGTCCATTCCCGCAGTGTAGGACCCCTGTGCAGGATCGCTAAAAGATCGATGAAGAAACTGGTTCTGGGCTTCAGGGTCCCTGGCGGTGCACCGTAGGCGGGTGTTCTACGCCCGCCGTACCGATGCGGTACTCCTCGTGGTCGCGCTCGTCTGGGGTTCCAGTTATCTCTCGGCCCGGACGGCCGTGTCCGCGCTGCCCGTCCCGACGGTCCTGTTCGCCCGGTACGCACTCGCCGCCCTGGCCTGCCTCGCCCTCGTCGCCGTCCGCCGCGGACGGCGCCGGTGGACGCGCGAGGAGGTACGGGCCGGGGTGCCGCTCGGGCTGACCCAGGCCGCGGTGCTGGTCATCGAGACGTACGGAGTCGCCCACACCAGCGCCGCCAACGCCGGGCTGATCATCAGCCTCACCATGGTGCTCACCCCGCTGCTCGACCGCTCCGGTCATCCCGGCGGGCTGCCGTGGTCCTTTCACACCGCCGCCGGAGTCTGCGTCCTGGCCGTCGGGCTCCTGATGTCCGGCAACGGTTTCCACGCGCCCGGGCTCGGCGACCTGCTGATGCTCGGCGCCGCCTGCGTCCGCGCGGCGCACATGGCCCTCGTCGGGCGGCTGACCGCGGGCCGCGCGGTCCGCCCCCTGCACCTGACGGCGCTGCAGACCCTGGTCGGCACGGCGTTGTTCCTGCCGCCGGCCGCCACCCGGCTGCCCGGCCTCGCCACCGCCGGCGCCGCGACCTGGACCCAACTGCTCTATCTCGCCCTGTTCTGCAGTGTGTTCGCCTTCCTCGCGCAGACGTGGGCGGTCCAGCGCACGTCCGCCAGCCGTGCCGGACTGCTGCTCGGCACCGAGCCGGTCTGGGCCCTCGCGGTGGGTGTCGTCCTCGGCGGCGACCGTCTCACTCCGCTCACCGGGCTCGGCGCGGCCCTGATGGTCGCCGGGACGTACTGGGGCCAGTCCGTGGAACGCGCCCACCGCACATCGGCGCCCGGCCGGGCGCTCGGCCCCTCCCCCGCCGCACACGACCCTCGCCTCCGCAGCGAACCCCGCACCGAACCCCGCACCGAAGAGGACGCCTCATGCCGGACCACGACACCTACCAGCGCCTGATCTCGCTGCTCGACTCCTCCCACGTCGACTATTCCCTCGTCGACCACGCACCGGAGGGCGCCACCGAGGCCGTCAGCGCGCTGCGCGGGCACCCGGCGTCCGAGGCGGCCAAGTGCCTGGTGCTGCGGGTGAAGGTCGACCGCCGTACCACCCGGCACGTCCTCGCGGTCGTGCCCGGGGACCGAAGGGTGGACCTGGACGCCGTACGGGAGCTGTTCGCGGCTCGTTACGCCGGCTTCAGCGACGCTGAGACCGCTGAACGCCTGGCCCGCGCCGTACCCGGCACGGTCCTTCCGTTCAGCTTCGACCCCGGCCTGGAACTCGTCGCCGACCCGGACGTCGTCGCCAGACCGCGGCTGTACTTCAACGCCGCCCGGCTGGATCGGTCGCTCGTCATCAGCGGCGCGGACTACGCGCGGATCGCCGAGCCGCGCGTGGAACCCATCGCGGGCCCGGCGCCGGCATGACCCACGGAGCGCCGTGGCGCGCCGGCGCCCCAGCTCAGACCCTGCCGTGCACGGCCTCCCGCAGCGGCCATGTGCCGTCCACCACGGCCGCCGCGTCGCCCTTGCTGCGCAGGAAGCTCTGGAAGTCCGCCGCCCAGTCCGCGTACCACTCGATCTGGCGGCGGTGCAGCTCCGCCGGGCCGAGGGTCGCGACCTTCGGATGGCGGCTCGCTATCGCGCCGGCGAGCCGGGCCGCGGCCAAGGCGTCCGCCCCGGCGTCGTGCGCGGCGTCCAGCGCGACTCCGTACTCCGCGCAGACCGCTTCGAGGTTGCGCTTGCCGCTGCGGTAGCGGTCGGCCCATCGGTCGATGGTGTACGGATCGATGACCGGGCCCGGCTCCGCGCCGCCCAGGCGGTCGCGCAGGGAGGGCAGGCCGTGCCGCCGCAACTCCGCGGAGAGCAGGGTGAGGTCGAAGGCCGCGTTGTAGGCGACGACCGGAACGCCCGTCTTCCAGTACGTCACCAGGACCTCGGCGATGGCGTCCGCGACCCGGTCGGCCGGTCCGCCCTCGGCCGCGGCGCGCTCGTTGCTGATGCCGTGCACGGCGACCGCGTCCGCCGGGATCTCCACACCCGGGTCCGCCAGCCATTCCCGGCGGCCCAGCGGCTGCCCGTCCCTGACCTCGATCACCGCACCCGTGACGATGCGCGCCTCATACGGGTCGGTGCCGGTCGTCTCCAGGTCGAAGCCGATCAGCAGCTGTCGGTGCCAGGCCATGGCGGCCCCCCTTCTCCGTGGTGCTCTCCCCCAGTGGTCTTCACCCTCCCACGCGCCACTGACAATCCAGGGTCCCCAGTCGTGCTCATGGTCCGGGACACTTCAGGACACCGGGCGCGAATCGGCCCAAGCCAGCTCGAACTCCTCGCGGTAGGCCGGGAAGAGACCGCTCTCGTCGGACTGTTCCGGCTTGACGACCCGGTTGCCGTTGCGCAGCACCAGCACGGGCGCCTCCATGCCGCGGGTGCGCCGCAGATAGGACTGCACCACCGCGATGCCGTCCGCGCCGTCCCCGTCCACCAGGTACGCGGTGAACCGCGGCGTCTCGTCGAAGACCTGGATCTCGAAGGCGCCCGGGTCTCGCAGCCTCGAGCGCACCCGGCGCATGTGCAGGATGTTCATCTCGACGGCGCGGCTGAGCTCGCCCTTCCTTATGCCGAGCTCCCGCTCGCGCCGCTTGACCGCACTGGACGCGGGGTTGAGGAACAGCAGGCGCACCCGGCAGCCCGATTCGGCCAGGCGTACCAGGCGGCGGCCGGAGAAGTTCTGCACAAGCAGGTTGAGGCCGATGCCGATGGCGTCGAGTCGGCGGGCACCGCCGAAGATGTCCTCGGCCGGGAACCGCCGCAGCAGCCGCACGCGGTCCGGATGGACGGCGACCACGTCCGCGTACCGGTCGCCCACCAGGTCCTCGACCGCGTCCACGGGCAGCCGCCGGGCGGAGGGCACGTCACCGCCCGCGCCCAGGACCTCCAGGAGCCTCGCCGACGCCCGCTCCGCCTGCGCGAGGACGGCCTCGGACAGGGCCCGGTTGCGGGAGACCACGTTCCGGGTCACTTCCAGCTCGTCCAGGGCGAGTTCGACGTCCCGGCGCTCGTCGATGTAGGGCTCGAAGCACGGCCAGTGCTGCACCATCAGCTCACGCAGCTGCGGCAGGGTGAGGAAACTGAGCACGTTGTCGTCGGCCGGGTCGAGCAAGTACCCCTTGCGGCGGCTGACCTCGCGCACCGCGACCGCGCGTTGTACCCACTCCTGGCCGGCCGGCCCGGCGGCGGCGACCACCCAGTCGTCCCCGTGGACGGGTTCGTAGATGGGACGGAGGACGGCGGCCACGACCGCGCGCAGCCGCTGCTCGACCAGGTTCAGCCAGATGTAGGCGCGCCCCGCCCGCTGGGCGCGGATGCGCACCTCGCGCCACGCGTCGGCGTCCCAGTCCAGTTCCGGCCCGATGGAGCCCATTTCCATCGGCCGTGCCAGGGACACCGCCCCGGGCGGGACATCCGTGGAGTTCCCCTCGTGACCCTCGTCACCAGGGGGAAGCTCCAGCCCTCCCGAGCCCACCCGCGCACCGCCTTCCGCTCCCCGAGCCTCCCCAGGGGCCAGGCCCCAGCCAACGATCAAGGAAGGGTACTCCGGGAGTCCGGCACGATGCAGCCGGATGGACAGGGTCGTTTCTCAACTACCGTATTCCGCATGCCCGTTCCGGTCGGCGGGAGCGGGCCGCGTGAGCGGATTCATAGCCCTGACGTGGTACGGAGCGGCCGGGGGCGCTGCCCGTGGAGGGCGACGCACTGCCGGCCCCCGGTCGGCACGATGGGGTGGCTGCCGGCGTCGGCCCACCCCACGGGGTGGCCGGGCGTTTGCCGGTTGACTCCCTTCCCATCGCTCGGCACGTGCTCCCGCAGCATTCCGGGCTCCGCTCGCCCGGCGTGCCACCGGGGGCGCGCCCGGCCGGCCCGCACCTGCCGGGATGTAAAGAGGGACGAACGTCATAGGAGGTTGTGTCACTTTCGGGGAAGACTCCGCGGCAAGGCGCCCCGCGGGGCCAGGACAACTGGGAGAGTCGTATCCATGCAGGTCTGGCCTGGAGAGGCGTATCCGCTCGGCGCCACGTATGACGGCGCCGGGACCAACTTCGCGGTCTATTCGGAGGCCGCCGACCGGATCGAGCTGTGTCTGCTGCACGACGACGGCTCGGAGACGGCGGTGGAGCTGCGGGAGACCGACGCGTTCGTACGGCACGCGTATCTGCCCGGCGTGATGCCGGGGCAGCGGTACGGGTTCAGGGTGCACGGCCCGTACGCCCCCGAGCGCGGTCTGCGCTGCAACTCGGCGAAGCTGCTGCTCGACCCGTACGCACGCGCCATCAGCGGCAGCGTGAAATGGGGCGAGGAGGTGTACGGCTATCCCTTCGGCTCACCCGACAAGCGCAACGACCTGGACTCGGCACCCCACACCATGGCGTCCGTGGTCATCAACCCCTATTTCGACTGGGGCGACGACCGGCGCCCGCACACCGAGTACCACCGGACGGTGATCTACGAGGCCCACGTCAAGGGGCTGACGATGCGCCACCCGGCCCTGCCCGACGAACTCCGCGGCACCTACGCGGCACTGGCCCATCCGGCGATCATCGAGCACCTGACCGAGCTGGGCGTCACGGCGCTCGAGCTGATGCCCGTACACCAGTTCGTCAATGACCACCGTCTGTCGGACATGGGACTGAGCAACTACTGGGGCTACAACACCATCGGCTTCTTCGCCCCGCACAACACGTACGCCTCGTGGGGCGACCGCGGCCAGCAGGTCCTGGAGTTCAAGTCGGCGGTCCGCGCGCTGCACGAGGCCGGCATCGAGGTCATCCTGGACGTCGTCTACAACCACACCGCCGAGGGCAACCACCTCGGACCGACGCTCTCCTTCAGGGGCATCGACAACCCCTCGTACTACCGGCTGACGGACGACCCGCGCTACTACATGGACACCACGGGGACCGGCAACTCCCTGCTGATGCGCTCCCCGCACGTGCTGCAGCTCATCATGGACTCGCTGCGCTACTGGGTCACCGAGATGCACGTGGACGGCTTCCGCTTCGACCTCGCGGCGACGCTGGCCCGCCAGTTCCACGAGGTCGACCGGCTGTCGTCCTTCTTCGACCTGGTCCAGCAGGACCCGGTGGTCTCCCAGGTGAAGCTGATCGCGGAACCGTGGGACGTGGGCGAGGGCGGCTACCAGGTGGGCAACTTCCCGCCGCTGTGGACCGAGTGGAACGGCAAGTACCGCGACACCGTACGGGACCTGTGGCGCGGCGAGCCCCGTACGCTCGCGGAGTTCGCCTCCCGGCTGACCGGCTCCTCGGACCTCTACCAGGACGACGGCCGCCGGCCACTCGCCTCGATCAACTTCGTGACCTGCCACGACGGCTTCACGCTGCACGACCTCGTCGCCTACAACGACAAGCACAACGAGGCCAACGGCGAGGACAACCGCGACGGGGAGAGCTACAACCGGTCCTGGAACTGCGGGGCCGAGGGCGACAGCGACGACCCGGCGGTGCTCGAGCTGCGGGACCGGCAGATGCGGAACTTCATCGCCACGCTGATGCTCTCCCAGGGCGTGCCGATGCTCAGCCACGGCGACGAGTACGGGCGCACCCAGCGCGGCAACAACAACGCCTACTGCCAGGACAACGAGCTGTCCTGGGTCGAGTGGCCCGAGGACGGCGGCGGCGAGCTGCTGGAGTTCACCCGCGCGATGGTATGGCTGCGCCGGGACCACCCGGTGTTCCGCCGGCGCCGCTTCTTCCACGGCCGGCCGGTGCAGGGCACCCACGACGAGCTGTCCGACATCGCGTGGTTCACCCCGCAGGGCGAGGAGATGACCCAGCGCGACTGGACGTCGTCGCAGGCGGGCGCGCTGACCGTGTTCCTCAACGGCAACGCGATCTCCGAGCCGGGCTCGCGCGGGGAGCGGATCGCCGACGACTCGTTCCTGCTGATGTTCAACGCCTCGCCCAAGCCCCTGGAGTTCGTGGTGCCGGTCGACCACGGGCGCCAGTGGCAGCTGGTCGTCGACACGGCCGTCCCGGAAGGGGTGACGCCCGGCACCGGCATGAAGATCGAGGCGGGGGGCCGGCTGACCCTGCCGGACCGGAGCCTGACGGTGCTGCAACGCCCCGCCTGACGACGAGCCGCGGCGCGTCCGCCGCACGAAAGCCGACGGGGCGGGTACGTAGGTTTCCATGACACCTGAGCGACCTGCCCCGGCGGTGCCCACGGCCACGTACCGGCTGCAGCTGCAGCCGGAGTTCCCGTTCGGCGCGGCGGAGGCGGCCGTCCCGTATCTGGCCGCACTCGGCGTCTCGCATCTGCATCTGTCCCCCGTCCTGGAAGCCGTCCCCGGATCGGCGCACGGCTACGACGTCGTCGACCCCGCCCGCGTGCGGGACGAGCTGGGCGGCGAGGCGGGACTCCGGTCCCTGTCCCGGACCGCCCGGGAGCACGGGCTCGGCCTGGTCGTGGACATCGTGCCCAACCACATGGCCGCCTTCCCGCGCCACAACCGCGCCCTGTGGGAGGTGCTGCGCGAGGGGACCGAGTCGCCGTACGCACGCTGGTTCGACATCGACTGGGACGCGCAGGGCGGCCGACTGCTGGTGCCGGTGCTCGGCAGACGGCTCGGCGAGGAGCTCGGGCAGCTGAAGGTGGACGGGGACGTCCTGCGCTACCACGACCATGTCTTCCCGCTGCGCGAGGGGACCGAGTCGCTGCCGCTGCCACAGCTGCTGGACGCCCAGTGGTACCGGCCGGTGTGGTGGCGGCTGGCCCGTACCGAGCTGAACTACCGGCGCTTCTTCAGCATCTCCGAGCTCATCGGGGTGCGCGTCGAGGACCCGGAGGTCTTCGCGGCGACGCACGGCACGCTCCTGCGGCTGCTGGACGAGGGCGTGATCGACGGGCTGCGGGTGGACCACCCGGACGGACTGGCCGACCCGGACGCCTATCTGAGCCGTCTGCACGAGGCCACCGGCGGCCGCTGGACCGTCGTGGAGAAGATCCTCGCGGCCGACGAGCACCTGCCGTCCGCCTGGCCGGTCGCGGGCACCACGGGGTACGACGCGCTGCGGCAGGTGGACGGGCTCTTCACCGATCCCGCGGGCGGCGAGGAGCTGCTCGGCCACTACCGGCGGTTCGCGGCCCCGCAGGCGGACCGCGGCGGGGACTGGGCCGCCACCGTTCGGCGCGCCGCCCATCGGGTGGTCACGTACGAGCTGGCCACCGAGCTGGACCGCCTGACCCGCCTGGCGAGCCGCCTGTGCGCCACGTCCCCCGACCCTGCCCTGCGCGACCACGCGCCCTGGGCGCTGCGCGGCGCGCTGCGGGAGCTCCTGGTCCGCATGGAGGTGTACCGGCCCTACACCTCCACTGACGCCGCCACGGTGGTCACCGAGGAGGCCGCCGCCGAGGCCCGGGCCACGTTCACGGTGCCCGAGGAGGCACACGCGGTCGACGTGGTACGGGAGCCGGCGCTCGGACGCGCTGGGGACGGCGCCGAACAGGCGGAGTTCCGGGCCCGTTTCGCGCAGACGGCGTCGGCGCTGCGCGCCAAGTCCGTGGAGGACACGGCGTTCTACCGGTATGTGCCGCTGCTGTCGGCGAACGAGGTGGGCGGCGACCCCGGGGCCCCGGGGCTCTTCCCCGAGGACTTCCACGCGTACTGCGCACGGGTGCAGCGCGACTGGCCCACCACCGGCACCGTGCTGTCGACGCACGACACCAAGCGCAGCGCGGACGTACGGGCGGCGATCGCGGTGCTCACCGAGTGCCCGCAGCGGTGGGCGGACGTGCTGGCCGAGGTGACCGGCGCGAGCGGCGGAGCCCCCGATCCGCACCTGGTGTGGGCGGCCTGGCAGACGTACTTCGGGCTGGGGTCGGCTGCCGCAGAGCGCCTCCAGGGGGCGCTGCTCAAGCACGCCCGGGAGGCGGGACTGCACACCACGTGGACCGAGCAGGACCCCGGCTACGAGGAGGCGGTCGCGGCGTTCGTCGCGGGCATGCCGTCGGGGCCGGCGGGACGGCTGGTGACCCACTTCCGGGAGGCCCTGGAACCGCACATCGAGGCGAACGTCCTGGGAGCCGCCCTGGTCCATCTGACGATGCCGGGCGTGCCGGACGTCTACCAGGGCACGGAGGGCGAGTACCGGGCCCTGGTCGACCCGGACAACAGGCGGCCGTTCGCACCGCAGAAGGAGCCGTCGGACAAAGGGGAGCTCACCGGAGCCGCACTGCGGCTGCGCCGCCGTCGTCCGGAGGTGTTCGGCGCCTCGGCGGCCTACGCCCCGCTCGCCGCCGAAGGACCCGCCGCCGCGCACTGCGTGTCCTTCGTGCGCTCCGGGGAGGTGCTGACAGCGGTCACCCGGCTGTCACTGCGGCTCGCCGAGGCGGGCGGCTGGCGCGACACCTCTCTCACGCTGCCGCCGGGCCGGTGGGCCGACGCGCTCGCTCCCGAGCGGGAGTTCGAGGGCGACACGCGCGTGGAGGCCCTCTTCGGGAGGCTGCCGGTGGCCTTGCTGGAGCGGATCGGCGGGGAGTGAGCCGGGGGCGGAACCGCCGGGGGCGCTGCGCGTCTCCCCCGCTCACCGGAGGCGGACCGCACCGGGCCCCGCACGAGCGCCCCACGGGGTGCACGCGCGCGGGGCCCGGATCCGGGCGTCAGTGGGGCAGGCCCGGCACCGACGCCCCCTGGCCCTGGTCCCACAGGGCGAAGACCGCTCCGGTGCGCGCCTCGAGGTCGCACGCGTTCGCGAAGGTGTGGCTGTAGTCGACGGGGTGGCCGCCCCACTCGCCGCGCGCGGACACCGTGACGGGGGCGTAGATCATGGGGCAGTACATGTGCGCGGGCGCGATACGGCCGATGTCCCCCTGCACCGCGGCGAGCTGGGCGCACGCCCGGACGGCCGCCACGTGGCCCCGGGGCGGATCGCACATCAGAAGCGTGCCGCGGATGTCCCTGGAGCGGGTGTCGCCCTTGGCGACGGTCAGATAGAGCCAGTTGCCCGCGGTCGCCGGCCGGGGCGCGGCCGAGGCCGAGGGCGCGATGAGCAGGGCGGCCGCGGCGAGCAGGGCACCGCGCAGGGCAAGGGTCGTCTTCCTCATTCCGTATGCATCGGCACCGCGGCTTCCGAACCCCACCCCGACTCACCCGAACGGGAACGCACGGGCGCATACCGAGCGGCGAGTTCGAACGCGGCGAGCACCACCCGCGCCTGGTACTCGGCCTGGCGTGCCACGGGGATCCAGCGCGCCTCGTAGCCGTCGCGGTAGTCGGCGCACCACTCGTCGATGAGCACGTCCAGCTCCGCCAGCACCTCGGCCGCCCCGGGCCCGGCGGCCCCGGCGAGTTGGTGCAGCAGTCCGGCGGTGCGCAGCGCGACCCGGCGGCCGGAGATGCCGAGGGCGGTCAGCCGGGCGGAGTCGAGCGGCGGCAGCGGCCGCTCCCCGGGCCCGTAGGTGTCGGGGTCCCAGGAGTCGGCGAGTCCGGGGCCGACCAGTAAATAGTCGTCGACCGGGGCGAGCAGCCGGTCGGCGTCCACGACGCCCGGCAGATGGGGGCGGATGCGGGCCAGGAAGCCCTCCAGCAGGCGGGTGTCGTGCCGCAGCGTCCTGCTGACCGTCCGGAGCACCGCCTCGGGGTCGGGGTGCGGCGAGTCGTCCTCCACGGCTTCCACCCCCCACATAGGCGCCTCCACGACCGCTGTGACGGTGCCGTAGCGGTGCGGATGGAACCAGGTCGACTCGACCGCGGCCTCCGTGATCGCCGCGGCGAGGTCGCCTCGGCGGGGCGGCGGAATGCGATAGACGGCGGGCCCCAGGGTCGGCCAGTACAGGGTGTCGTACGGGCCGAGTTCGCGCGGGATGCCGAGCCGGGCCGCCGCCTGGGCGAGCCGCTGAGCCATTCCGGGCAGGTCGCGGGTCAGTTCCACGAAGCCGCCGCCGACGTCGACTCCGTGCAGGGAGCACTGGAAGAAGGGCCGCAGCTCGTCCTGGAGGTCGAGCAGGGCGCGGGTCTCGGGCAGAGCGGCGCGCTCCGCGCCGTCCGGCAGCCACTCGGGCTGCTCGAGGAAGCCGGGGCGGAAGAAGTGCCGGAAGTACCGGCCGAGGGTGTACGGGCCCGACAGCCAGCCCTCGTTGCGCCGTGCGCCGTCGGGGTCGAGGCACAGCAGCAGGTTCCAGGTGGTGTCGGCCCCCGCGCCGAGCCGGGGGTCGGCGAGCGCCCGTTCGGCCAGACGCAGGGCGGTGGCGCCGCCGACGGGTTCGTTGGCATGGGGTCCGGCGACCACGAGGGCGTGGCGGCTGCCGTGTCCCACGGAGAGCAGCCACAGCGGCGTGCCGCCCCGGGACGTGCCCACGCGACGCAGCCTGGCGTCACGCGGGCGGCGGGCGACGAGCGCGGCGGCACGAGCGCCGAGTTCGTCCACCGTCGGGTAGCGGAGGAGTGGCGGCAGGGCACACCTCCACTGCGGTTACGTCGGCTCACCTGGTGTACATGGTGTACGCACAGTCAGTCACGGCTCGGCAGGTACGTCAACACCGCGGACGACGAGGGTGGTCGGCCGGGAACGGGAGGGTGTTCCGGCCACGGGCCGAGCCCGGGCGGGGCACGCCGTACCCCGGAGGCCTGGCTCCGGCCCGGCACGTCCACGCGTTCGGCCCACATCAGGTACCCGGGCATCAGGTGCCCGGGATCCACTGGTCCGTCAGGGCCGCCGGCCGGTTCCCGCCGGCCCTCCTCGGCCCTCTCGGCCCGGTGACCGGCTACTGCGCCGACAGCCGGAACGTCATCGTGCCGAAGCCGACCAGGTCGCCGTCGCGGACGATCGCCGCGCCGATCACGCGGCGTCCGTTGACGGTCGTGCCGTTGGTGGAGCCGAGGTCGCGCAGCACCCACAGACCGCCCTGGTGCCGCAGTTCGGCGTGCACGCGGGAGACCGTGTCGTGGCTCAGCCTGAGACCGCTCGCGGGATCGCGGCCTATCCGCAGCGGATAGGGGTTGCCCGGGCTGGGCAGCAGCAGTTTGGGCAGCCGCTCGGCCTGCCAGGCACGGCGTAGCCGCACGGTGAACCCGGAGATCGCCTCGACGGTCCCGAACACCATCCGCGACCAGCGGTTCTCGGTGGGCAGATCCGCGGTGAGCGCGGCCAGCTCATGCGGCTGCCGGGCGACCAGCGCCAGCTCCATGCGCCGTATGAAGGTGTCGTGGGACAGGCGTCCCAGTGCGACGCCGTCGCGCAGCATCTTCAGCGCCCTGTCGCGTTCGGCGTCCGAGAGCCGAGCGGGGTGCGTGTGGAACTCGAAGGACGACGTCACGCACGTGATTGTCGGTCAGCCGCGCGCGGGTGTCCAGAAAGCCTGAAACGACCTCGGCCGCCATCAGGCGGTTCCATGTGTCAAAAGGGTGGATCCGGCGAAGAATTGATCTCGCGTGGCGCACGATGGAGGCGCTGCGCCAGGAGGAACAGACGAGGGGGAACCGTCCGTGCAGTTCGAGGTGTGGGCTCCGCAAGCCGCCCGGGTGACGCTCCACTGCGGAGCGGCCGAGCAGGGATTGACACGTGATCCGGGGCGCGCGGGGTGGTGGACGGGAGAGGCGGAGGCCGGCGACGGCACGCGGTACGGATTCGCCCTGGACGACGGTCCCGTGCTGCCCGACCCGCGCTCGCGCCGCCAGCCGGACGGGCCGGACGGGCTGAGCGCGGTGGTCGACCACGGGGCGTACGCCTGGCGCACCCCCGGGGAGGGGCACGGGCTGCCGGGCGCGGTGCTGTACGAGCTGCATGTGGGGACGTTCACCCGCGAGGGCACGCTGGACGCGGCGGCCGAGCGGCTCGGCCACCTGGCGGACCTGGGCGTCACGCACGTCGAGTTGATGCCGCTGTGCCCGTTCCCGGGGCGCCACGGCTGGGGGTACGAGGGCGTCAGTCTGTGGGCGGTGCACGAGCCCTATGGCGGGCCGGAGGCGCTGAAACGGTTCGTCGACCGGGCCCACGAGCTCGGCCTCGGCGTCGTGCTGGACGTCGTCCACAACCATCTCGGCCCCTCCGGCAACCACCTTCCCGCGTTCGGCCCGTACTTCACCGAGACGCATCACACCCCCTGGGGCGCGGCAGTGAACCTGGACGCACCGGGCTCGGACGAGGTGCGGGCGTTCCTGATCGGCAGCGCGCTGGCCTGGCTGCGCGACTACCGGCTCGACGGGTTGCGCCTGGACGCGGTGCACGCGCTGTGCGACACCCGCGCGGTCCACTTCCTGGAGGAGCTGTCGTCGGCGGTGGACGCGCTGGCCGCCGGGACGGGACGCCCGCTGTTCCTGATCGCCGAGTCCGACCTCGCCGACCCCCGCGTCATCACCCCGCGCGGCGAGAACGGCCTCGGGGTGCACGCGCAGTGGAACGACGACTTCCACCACGCGCTGCACACCGCCCTGACCGGCGAATCCCAGGGCTACTACGAGGACTTCGCCCGTGCCCCCTTCGCGGCCCTCGGCAAGACGCTGACGGGCGGGTTCTTCCACGACGGCACGTACTCCACGTTCCGGGGCCGGCGACACGGGCGCCCGCTGGACCGCACCCGCGTCTCCGCGCACCGCCTCCTCGGCTACGCCCAGACCCACGACCAGGTCGGCAACCGCGCCCAGGGCGACCGGCTCTCGGCGTCCCTGTCCCCGGGGCTGCTGGCGTGCGGGGCTGCGCTGGTGCTCACCGCGCCGTTCACCCCGATGCTGTTCATGGGCGAGGAGTGGGCCGCCGGCACGCCGTGGCAGTTCTTCACCGACCACACCGATCCCGAACTGGCCGAAGCCGTACGCCGCGGCAGGCGCCGGGAGTTCGCCGCGCACGGCTGGGCGGAGGAGGACGTACCCGATCCCCAGGACCCGGCGACCCGTGACCGCTCCTGTCTCGACTGGTCCGAGCCCGGACACGGCGTCCACGCGCGCGTACTGGCCTGGTACCGGGAGCTGATCGCGCTGCGCCGTGCCGAGCCGGACCTCTCGGACCCCGACCTCGAGGACGTGAAGGTCACCCATGACGAGAGCGCCGGCTGGCTCGCCTTCCGCCGTGGCGACGTCCTGGTCGCGATCAACCTCGCCGCGGAAACGGCCAAGATCCCCCTCGGCATCACGCACGCCCGCGTGCTGGCGGCGTGGGAGCCCGCAGAACCGCCGGACCAGGACGGTGTGCTGAGCGTGCCGGGCGAGTCGTGCGTGGTGCTGACGCGGGAGTGACCGGGACACCGGGGCGCCCGCGGCAGCGCACGCGCGCCGCGCGCCGCGCAAGCGGGGCCGTGCGCGCGGCGCCCCGGGTCCCTTCTCAGCGGGAAGGGGCGTTCCAGGCAGCGGGAAGGGGCGTTCCAGGGCCCTTCGCAACGGAAATGCTCGGGCCGGTGTCCGGCGCGGACGCCCTACGGTGTCTCCTCCTGCGGCAGTTCCGTGACCCGCTCCAGCATGATCGACTCCCAGGCGCGCCCTACCCGGGCGCGCAGGACCGGCAGCGGGGTGTCGTCGCGGCCCTCGAGCCCGTCGGCGAGGCGGACGAGCGTGTCGCAGCGGGCGAGCCACAGGCCGCGCAGACAGGAGCGGGCTCCGTAGCCGGCCAGGGTGGCGGCGCGCACCGCTGCGGGCGTGCCCACGGCGACGGCGAGCGAGGCGATGTCCTCGGCCGGGTCACCGATGACCGCGTCGCTCCAGCCGAGGACACCGCGCACCCGCCCTTCGCCGCTGACCACGAGGTGTTCGCCCCGGAGGTCGTGGTGCACCAGGACGGCGGCGCCCGCCGGGGCGGCCAACTGGCGTGCGGCGGGCGCACCGAGCCGGTCGAGCCCGGCGGGGTCGAACTCGTCGTCCGCGCCCAGGCGCCCGGTCACACGCGCGGCGGCCGCGCGCAGCGTCTCCAGTGACCGTGGCGCCATCCGCGGGACGCCGAGCGCCTCGGCCTCGCGCGCGGGCACCTCGCGCAGCCCCGTGAGCAGCGTCGCGAGGTCCGCTTCGCCGACCGCCGAGATGTCCGGTTCCTCTTCGGTGCTCCCGGGCAGCCGGGTGTCGAGGGTGTAGGCGAGGCCGGCGGCCCACTCTCCGTGCGCCACGCTGGTCGGGACCGCGATCCCCACATGCGGCCGCACCAGGACACACAGACGCAGTTCGCGGCGCTGGCGCGCGGAGGCGTCCCGGTCGGTGGCGAGCCGCAGCACATGGCGCGTACCGACGCGCCACGTGGCGTGCCCCGCGCCCTGCACGACAGGCGTCACCTCCGGTCCGCCGTCGCCAGGGAGCAGGGAACGGACCAGTCGGTGTACGGTCTCCGCCGTCGGTGTCGTTGGCTGGGTCATGATCACGCCGTTGTCGTCTCGGATGCGTGCTCGGGGCTGCCGGTGACGGGCCGGCCGACCGTCGCCCGCCCCGCTGTCGCGTCCCGGTCCGCCACCGCCTCTCAGCCGACTACGGCCATCTCGCGCGACGTGTTGTTCAACCGCCGCCCGCCGTCTTTGGTCACCGTCACGATGTCCTCGATGCGGACCCCGAAGCGGCCCGGCAGATAGATGCCGGGCTCCACGGAGAAGCACATGCCGGGGACGAGCGGCTGCTCCTCGCCCTCGATCATGTACGGCGGTTCGTGGGTGGTGACGCCGATGCCGTGCCCGGTGCGGTGGATGAAGTACTCGCCGTACCCCGCGTCGGCGATGACCGCGCGGGCGGCCCGGTCCACCTCCTGGCAGGCCACGCCCGGCCCGACGGCCCGGAAGCCCGCCTCCTGGGCGGCGCGCACCAGGTCGTGCACCCGGCGCTCCTCGTCGGTCGGTTCGCCGACGTGGACGGTGCGGGAGGTGTCGGAGCCGTAGCCGTACTTGAGACCGCCGAAGTCGAGGACCACCATGTCCCCGCGCTCGATGACGCGCTTACCGGCCTCGTGGTGCGGGTTGGCGCCGTTGGGCCCGGAGGCGACGATGGTGAAGTCGACCTGCGCGTGGCCGAACCGGCGCAGCAGATCGGCGAGATCCGCCGAGACCTCGCTCTCCCTGCGCCCCGCGAAGGGCACCTTCAGGATCTCCTCGTACGCCGCGTCCGCCGCGGCGCCGGCGGCCGCGAGCCGCTCCAGTTCCGCGGAGTCCTTGACGGCCCGCAGCATCGGAAGGGCACGCGTGAGCGCCACCTGGCCGACGGCCGGGAGCCGTTCGCGCAACCCGAGGAGGTGCAGGGCCCAGGCGTTGTCGCTGATGCCGTAACGGCCGTCGCCCCGGAGCAGGGAGCCCGCCGCCTCGTAGGGGTCCTTGCCGTCGGTCCAGTCGCGCAGCGTCAGGGCGGGCGCGCCGGCCGCCTCCGCCGCGTCGGGCGCCTCCAGGGTGGGGACGACGAGGACGGGGTCGTGCCCGGCGCGCAGTACCAGCAGGGTGAGGCGCTCGGTCTCCCCCGGCCGGTACCCGGTCAGCCACACCAGGTCCGGTCCGGGCGCGATGAGGAGCCCGGCCAGCCCGGCCGCGTCGGCGGCCTCTGCGGCGCGCCGCATGCGGGCCGCGTAGTCCTCGGCGGTGAAGGGCGCGGTTCCGCCCGTTTCGGGCGGCGTGGGCGTGCCGGTCATCCATACCTCCGCGGTCCCGATTCTCCCAGGGTCTACGGGCAGCATCCTGCCTCTCCACCGGGACGGATGCGAGCCCATTACGACCACGGCGGCCGGAGGACCGACGCGGCACACCGTGCCGGGCGACCTGGCGAACTCCAGCGCGGCTCAGGTGGCGATGCCCGGCGTCGCGATCGGATGCCGACGGCTGCCGTCCGCGCGACACACGGCCAGGGCGACGGGGGTGCCCGGGACTCGCGGTCAGGAGTCACGTGTCCGAGAACGCCCGGCCCGCCCCCCGGGCGCGCAGGAGGAGGCGCATTTCGGGCCGCCGTGGCAGTTCACTTCGGCCGGCTCGGAGGACGGACGGCGGTAGCCGTTATCGGCAAGGCCCCTCGCCTCAGCCCGTGGTCTTGTGCGCCAGTGCGTTCCGGCCGGCGTCGAAGCTGTGCAGCGCCGCGCCGACCGCGGCCGCGACGGTGACTTCGAAGATCTGGTCCTCGGAACAGCCGGCGGCGGTGAGCCGGTCCACGTCGGTGTCGGTGATCCGGTACGAAGCGTCGCGGACTGCCGTGGCGTAGGACTGCCACGGTGCGGGAAGCGGGTCACCGGCCGCGGCGGCGGCGCGCAGTACCGGGCCGGTGGTGGCGGATGTGTCCAGCACCGCGTGGCGCAGGTCGGCCACGACGTCACCGTGATCGGTCGCAGGGCCGTCGGCGAGCAGGAAGGACGGGAAGCGGTAGCCGAACCGGTGCAGCGCACGGGTACCGCTGTGCAACTGGCCCTCGCGGAGGGTGAAGCCGAATGCGTTGGCCAGGCGGTTGACGATGTTCCACACCAGGTTGACGTGCAGTGCCTCCTGCAACGCATGCTCGGGCAGGTCGGCGATCCCGGCGGGGATCTCGGTGGCGTTCATGCGGTCCGGCGTCCGGCTGGCCAGGTCGAGGAACTGCCGGACGGCGCGCAGCTGCGGCCGGGCCGACGCGGGATCGTCCGGGTCGATCTCGCCGTGACCCGCGATGCGGGTGAGCTCGGCGTGCGTGTCGATGCAGAACGGGCACTGGTGCAGCCGCGCGGTGCACATCGCGAGGTATTCGCGCTCCCCCGCGGTCCAGTACGACGGTCCGCGCATCGCCTCGGCGGTGAGCTCCAGCAGCGGACGGGTGAGGAAGCCGGGCCGGTACAGCAGCATCTTCACGATGTCCGGGCTTTCCACCCGCGACATCGCGGAGGTGAATGCCAGGAACAGCTTGGCGCGGCGGCGGTGGCCGTGGTCGAGAACGGACAGTCTCATCAGGACTCCGGGACGTCGAGGTCGTGTAGCCGGCCGGCGAGGAACCGCCGGTCGGCGGGATTGGTGGCCAGTTCGTGGGCACGCCGGTACGCCGATGCCGCCTCCGGGGTGCGGCCGAGGCGGCGCAGCAGATCCGCGCGCGCGGCATGCAGCAGGTGGTAGCGGTCGAGCCCGTCGATCCGGTCGATCAGCGCCAGTCCCTCGTCCGGGGTGGTGGCCATGGCCACGGCGACGGCGTGGTTGAGCGCCACGACCGGTGAAGGGGTCAGCGCGAGCAGCCGGGTGTAGAGGGCGGCGATGCCCGGCCAGTCCGTCCGATCGGCGGAGACGGCCTGGGCGTGCAGCGCGGCGATCCCGGCCTGCAGCTGGTACGGGCCCGGTCTGCCCAGGCGCAGCGCCCGGTCCAGCAGCCCGACGGCTTCGACGATCTCGGTGGCATCCCAGCGGGACCGGTCCTGGTCGGCCAGCAGCACCACATCACCCGAGGCGCTGTGGCGGGCGGTGCTGCGCGAGTCCTGCAGCAGCAACAAGGCGACCAGGCCGAGCGCTTCGGGCTCGTCGGGCATGAGGGTGGCGACGAGCTTGCCGAGCCTGATCGCCTCCTGGGGCAGGGTGCGGTGTTCGGGCCGGTCGGGCGCGACGGTGTAGCCCTGGGTGAAGATCAGATAGATCACCGCGAGAACGCCCGAAAGCCGCTCGGGCAGCAGCGGGTCGGCGGGCACTTCCAGGCTGATGCCGGCATCCCGGATCTTCCGTTTCGCGCGCACCAGGCGCTGGGCCAGAGTCGATTCGCCGACCAGGAACATCCGGGCGATCTGCCCGGCGGTCAGCCCGGCCACGGCCTGCAGGGTCAGGGCCACCCGCACGTCCTTGGCCAGGGCGGGATGACAGCAGGTGAAGATCAGGCTGAGCCGCTCGTCCCCCATGCTGAGCAGGCCGTCCTCGCCGACGTTCGTCATCGTCGTCACCGCCTCGGGCGCCGCGCCGCGTCGGGCGAGCTTCTCCCGGCCGAGCCGTGCCCGCCTCAGCCGGTCGATCGCGCTGTTGCGTGCCGCGGTCAGCAGCCACGCCACCGGGTCGTCCGGCGCCGATGCGCTCCATGCGCCCAGGGCGAGCGCGCACGCGTCCTGCAGCGCGTCCTCGGCGAGTTCGAAGTCGCCGAGGACGCGGATCAGAGCGGCGAGCATCCGCGCCCGGTGCTCCTGGTAGACCTGCCGCAGGACCGCAGCGGCGTTCATTCGCCGGTGGCCGCCAGGTTCGCAGGACGGTGGTCCAGGCCCGGCACACCGACGATCGGCCGGACCTCGATCCCGCCCTGCTCGGCCATCGGGCACAGTGCGGCCAGCTCCAGGGCCTCGTCCAGGTTGCGGCAGTCGAGCACGTAGATGCCGCCGAGGTGCTCGTGGGTCTCGGCGTACGGACCGTCGGTGATCAGCGTCTGACCGTCCCGCACGCTGACGGTGGTGGCCGTGTGCTCGGCCTGCAGGGGATGCCCCGAGACGAACGCGCCGCGCCGGCGGCACTCGTCGGCGAACGCGTTCACCCTGGCCAGGGCCTGGGCGAAACCCGGATCGTCCGGCTCGGGCCGCTCGCAATCGTAGATCAACAGCATGTACTGCACTTGTCCTCCGCTCACCCGGATCACGGTCGGTCGAAGAGGATGACGAACAGACCGACCGTATCTCGACACCCTGAGCCCGACGTTCTCAACGGATGGGCCGGGCCGGGTGGACGGCGACGAGCCGGGCACAGCCGAGCGGACCGTCTGCACCGCGCGTGACGGTCCGCTCGACGCGCCACGGGCCCCGGCTGTACCTCCCCGGGACCCGTTCCGCCGGCCGGACCGTCGCCCGGTGCGGGGTCAGCGGGCCACCGGGGCGGGTCGCCAGGTGACGGCCGGCGCCAGGTCCGGTACGAAACCGTGGGTGCGCCGGGCCAGGTCGGCCGCGCCGTACCGGTGGCAGCCCCGGTGCCAGTTCAGGATGCCGGACATGTAGTTCTGCAGCTCCCCGACATAGCCGTCCATGACCGTTCGGGCCTCTTCCGGGAGTTCGAAGTCCGCGCAGAGAACGGGCAGTTCACGGGCGGCCACATGCTGGAACTGCTCCATGCGCCGGGTCATGAGGTCGCCCACGATCCGCAAAGCCGCCGGGTAGTCGCAGCCGAAGAAGTTCTGCACGACGAGGAGGGCGTTGTGGAACTCCCCCTCGTACTGGATCTCCTTCTGGTAGGAGAAGACGTCGTTGATCAGCATCGCGTAGTCGATGGCCGCGTTCTCCAGGGCGCGGACCGTGCCGCTGCGATAGACCTCCGGCGGGACCTCGGGGCCGTGGCCCATGCGGCACAGGTTCTTGGTGAGGTCGGCGCCGAAGGTGGCGCGGCGCATCTCCAGATAGTCGACGGGATCCGGGATACGGTGCTGGAGCTGGTTGGACAGCTCCCACAGCCAGCTCTCGGTCATGATGTCGACGGCCGTGCGCAGGGCGCGCTGCTGCTCCGGATCCATCCCCGCCGTGGTCCGCGTCCACAGGTCGAGCAGTCCGCGCTCCATGCCGTTGACCGGGGCGGGCGGTGCCTCGCCGTCGAGGGGCATGCACGACGACAGCCGCTCGGTGCACAGCCTGGCCCCGGCGAGGTCGCGCCGGTGGCCGAAGACGAGCGGGTAGTAGTCGTCGCCGTACGTACCCCAGGCCAGCCACTGGGAACTGAGGTCCAGCGCCTCGGGGGTGGCGTCCGGGTCCAGGCCCGCGGCGCACAGCGGCAGGTCGTAGGCCGTCAGCTTGTCCTCGTCCCAGACGCCCTCCTGGAGGATGCCCGTCCGGTGCATCCAGGGAGTGAGGCGGCTGCGGGCGCGGTCCAGATGGGGGCTGAGCTCCACCTCGTAGGGCATGTGGAAGTCGGGGATCAGCGAGGGCCCCACCTGTTGGAAGGGGACATGCGTGTACGCGCGCAGCCTCCCCCGCCGCCCGAAGGGCGTGGGAGCTGTCCCCGTGGCCCGCCCGTCGGTGAGCAGCCCGCGCACGTCGGCGGCGGAGAGACCGGGCCCGGACGGCCCGAAGAGCCGCTCCTCGGCGCGGGCGCCCTTGTTCATGTAGCGGCTGGACCGCATGTGCCACTCGTGGCCGCCGGACTGCCAGTCCTGAAGGCCTCGCGTGTAGGCGCCGATCGCGGCGACCTCGTCCGGTGTCAGACCCTTCTCCAGGGCGAGGGCGGGTACTTCGGTGAGCGCGGTGTGCTCGAACTGGTGCAGCCGCGAGGTGAGGATGTCGTTCACGGTGTCGGCCGCTTCCTGCGTACTGCAGCCGAAGAAGGTCTCCAGGACCAGTACGCCGTTGCTGAGTTCGCCCTCCTCCTCGACCTCGCGCTGGTAGGAGAACAGGTCGTTGCGCAGGTGGACGCCGTCCGAGAACGTCTCCATGAGCACCCGCAGCGGCCGTGAACCGGCCACGGACGCGGGTACTTCGGCGGTCGCGTACTCCACGAGTCCCGCGGACCAGGGTGCGCCGCCGACCTTGCGGCGCATCTCGATGTACTCGACGGGGTTGGCGATCCGGCCTTCGTCGATGTTGGACAGCTCCCACAGCGACTCGCGCAGCAGATGTTCGGTGGCGACCGCGAAGCGCCTGCGCCAGTCCAGGGACATGGACGGCACCGTGCGCGCCCACAGATCGGCGAGTCCCGCCTCGACGGGGTTCTCCGGCTCGGGAACGGGGGTTTGCAGGTCCATCGGCATGAACTGGGGCAGCCGGTCCAGGTGGGACTTGCCGCCCTCGCGGTCCTGGGTGCGTTTGAAGGCCTCCAGGAAGTGGTCGTCGAAGAAGAAGACCCACACGTACCAGTCGGTGACGAGTGAGAGGGCCGGGCCGTCGCAGTCGGGGTGGGTGTACGCGCACAGCAGCCCGTAGTCGTGCGCGTCGAGGTCGGACTGTTCCCAGATGCCGGAGCCCTCCAGCATGCCCATGGCGCGCGCCCAGTGCGTGGAGTGGGCCCGCGCCTCGTCGAGATGCGGGTTCAGCCGCGCGGGATACGGCATGTAGAAGCGGGGGAGTTCGAACGGCTGCGTCATGGCCGGGCCCTACCCGTGGCCCTGCCGCGACATCCGCCGGGCGGATCACGGCCACACCATCGCGTGAATCGGGGGCGCGGAGGCGGAACGGGCCCGATCCCGGCGCGCTCTGCCCGTCCACGTCCGCGGCCTGGCGCCGGTCCGGAGGCGTCCGCGCCGGAATCCGGGGCGCCCCGCACGCCCCCTTGCCGACACTCACGCCCCGAGCCACCGTGGTCGCATGACCTCTTTCGTGCTGCCTCACGAAGTGCACGGCGACGGCGCCCACAAGGTGTTCGCGGTGCACGGCTGGTTCGCCGACCGGGCCGCGTACGCGCCGGTACTGCCCGATCTGGACCGCGAGACCTTCACCTACGCGCTGGTGGACCTGCGCGGGTACGGGGCCGCGAAGGACGCCGCCGGCACGTACGGCACGGCCGAGGCCGCCACCGACCTCGTCGGCCTGGCCGACCGGCTGGGCTGGGAGCGGTTCTCGGTGATCGGGCACTCGATGGGCGGCGCGGTCGCCCAACGACTGCTGGCGCTCGCCCCGGAGCGGCTGCGCCGGATCGTCGGGGTCTCCCCCGTGCCCGCCTCCGGCATGCCGATGCCCGCCGAGCAGTGGGAACTGTTCGCGGACGCCGCGCACAGGCCCGGCAACCGGCGCGTCATCATCGACGTCACCACCGGCGGCCGGGCGCCTGCCGCCTGGCTCGACCGTATGGTCGCCCGCTCGCTCGCGCACAGCGACGCGAACGCGTTCCGGACCTGGCTCGACTCGTGGGCCGGGGAGGACTTCCACACCGCGGTCGCGGGTTCGACGGTTCCGGCGCTGGCCGTCGCGGGCGCCCTCGACCCCGCGCTGACGGCCGGGTTGCTGCGAGAGACCTGGCTGCGCTGGTATCCCAACGCCTCACTCCTGGAACTGCCCTCGGCCGGCCACTACGCGATGGACGAGGCGCCGCTCGACCTGCTCCGTGCCGTGGAGGACTTCCTGCGGGCGGACACGAGTACCGCGGCCCCCGCCAAAAAGCCGGACGCCGAAGAGAGCCTCCGCCCGTGAACGTCGGTGAGAGTGCGCCGCCCGTCCCCGACGTCTTCGACCCGCGCCAGTACGCCGACGGCGTCCCCCATGCCGCGTACCGCCTTCTGCGCGACCACCACCCGGTCGCCTGGCAGGACGAGCCCGAGGTGCTCGGCTGGCCGGCCGGGCCCGGATTCTGGGCGGTGACCCGGCACGCGGACGTCGTACGCGTGCTCAGGGACTCCGGGACGTTCTCCTCCTACGCCGGAGCCACCCAGATCCGCGACCCCCACCCCGACGACCTGCCGTTCATCCGGCGGATGATGCTCAATCAGGATCCTCCCGCACACGGCCGGCTGAGGCGGCTGGTCAGCCGCGCCTTCACCCCGCGCCGCATCGACCGCTTCACGGCGACGACCCGCACACGGGCCCGCACCCTGCTCGCGTCCGCCCTGGACCGGGCGCGCGGCGGCGACGGCACCTGCGATCTCGTCGCGGCCGTCACCGACGACTACGCCGTGGTCAATCTCGCCGACCTGCTCGGTGTCCCGGAGTCCGACCGCGGCCTGCTGCTGCACTGGACCCAACGTGTGATCGGCTACCAGGACCCGGACGAGGCGGGCGAGCCGCTCCTGGCCGCCGAGGGCAAGCCGGTCGATCCCCGGTCGCCCGCGGCCCTGAGCGACATGTTCGCCTATGCCCAGCAGCTCGCCGCGTACAAACGGGGCCACCCGGCGGACGACATCATGACCACGCTGGCCACCGATCCCGAACTGACCGGCCCCGAGCTGGAGATGTTCTTCTTCCTGCTGACGATCGCGGGCAACGACACGGTGCGCTCCGCGGCACCCGGCGGCATCCTCGCGCTGGCCGAGCATCCCGCGGCCTACGAGGAGTTGCGCGCCGGTTTCCACCGGCTTCCGGTCGCCGTCGACGAGTTGCTGCGCTGGCATCCGCCCGTGCTCACCTTCCGGCGGACCGCCGTCCGCGACACCGAACTGGCCGGGCGGCGCATCCGCGCGGGCGACAAGGTCGTCGTCTTCCACGCGTCCGCCAACCGGGACGAGCGCGTCTTCACCGCACCCGACCGGCTCGACCTGTCCCGGACGCCGAACCCGCACGTCTCCTTCGGCGACGGCCCGCACGTCTGTCTCGGCGCCCACTTCGCCCGGCTGCAGCTGGGCGTGCTCTACGAGGAGGCGCTGCGGGTCCTGCCCGCCCCCCGCCTGGCCGCGCCGCCCCGAAGGCTGGTCTCCAACTTCATCAACGGCATCAAGTCGCTTCCATTGGCGCTCACTTGACGCGCGAGGGCCCGACCTGGATCAGTGCGTGGACACCGCTGGTCCGCCAGTGCTGCTCCTCGGCGGCGACCAGGGCGGCCTCCGTGGCGGCGTCCAGTCCGACGATCACGTCGGACTTCAGGGTGCGCAGCGCGGCGACCGGCCCGGGGAAGTAGGCCGTCACCTCGGCGAACGACGTCGTCGGCGGGTACAGCCGGTCCCCCACCAGACGCCGGTAGTTGAGGTCTCCCTTGAAGATCGTCAGGTCCGCGGCGGTGAAGTCCGTGCGCAGGTCCTCCGGCATCTGCGCGTACGGCAGCGGGGCACACGAGAAGGGATGTGCCCGGACCTCGAGGCGGCCCTCGGCCATCGCCGTCCACAGGCGCTCTCCCGCGTCGGCCGCCGCTCCCTTCGCTCCGGTCAGCCGGCGTACCGCGTCCACGACGTCGGCCGTCGTGGCGTCGGAGATGTAGTAGGGATGGGGCTTCACATGCAACAGGGCCCGGCGCACCCGTCCGTGGTGGAGCAGATGGTCGAGGAGCAGCAGGTCCGGGATCAGCTCGCGGCCCGCGTTGTCGGCCACCAGGCAGACCGTGCCGGCGGGGAGGAGGGACCACAGCGCCTCGCTGTCGTCCGCGACGAGCCTGCTGTCCATCGCCGGGGCACCGGGAGCGGAGAGGCGGAAGCCGAGGTCCGCACGGTTGCCCCAGAGAGAGCCGTGCAGCAGCGCCCGTGCCTGCTCGTCGGGCGACTGCTCCATGAGCCGGTCGAGCGCCGCCAGTTCCTCGTCCGTCTCCGGCGAGTCGAGTTCGGCGAGCTTGAACGGGCGGAACGGGTCGATGCCCTGCCAGGCTCCCGGGCCGAAGTAGCCGACGGCTTGTAGGAGTTGGCGGTAGAAGTAGCTCTCGGACCACAGGAAGGGGACCTCGAACCAGGACCGGCCGAGGTACTCACGGGCTCCCCAGGCCGCCCAGCGCTCGTCGTCCTCCGTGCCGAGCGGTTCGATGACGCCCTCCGTGGCGCTGCTCAGCAGCCCGTCGAGCGCCCGTCGCTGCCCGGGTCCGTACGGGAAGGCCTCCTGCACCGCGCGGATGAGCGCGGGGTGCCGGGCGGCGAGCACACCGTGCGGGAAGGAGCCCGGCTCGTCGGCGAGGATCACGGGGGCGTCAGGCATGGTCTCGGTCTCCTCCAGGGCCGGTCAGGATCCCGCGGGGCACGTCCACGTCCGTGAACCGCTCCTCCAGCTGCTTCCCGTAGCCGGCCTCGGTCCACACGAACTTCTTGAACTGCTCCGGCGTCAGCAGACCCTGCCACGGAGAGCCGTCCGGGCAGAACACCGACGCGCACCCGGGGCAGTAGTACGCCGATCGCCACAGTGCGTCGGCGCGGGGCTCCCCCGCGGCCACGACGGCCCGTTCGCGGCCTTCGCCGCGGACCACGACGATCGTGCCGGCGAACAGCAGCACGGCGAGCAACGAGCCGCCGATCGTGAAGAGGGGTTTGCCGCTGCCGATGCCGTCGTAGGCGAGGACGACGCCGACACCGGCCATCAGCAAGCCCTCCGCGAAGTGCAGGAACCGGTCGAACCGCGAGGGCACGCCCGGCGTCCGGGCCAGCCGGTCGGCCAGCCCCTCACGCATGGCCGCGTGGTCGGCGCAGATCTCCGGTACGGTCCGCACCCCGGCCGATGCGCAGCCCGGACATATCGCCTCGACTGCCCCTGGGGCTCTCTCCGTTGCCATGGGCCTACGCTAACGGCCGCCCGGCCGCCGCCCTCGCCGGCCGCCCGCTTCCCTGGGGCTGTCCGGCCGGGAAACGGCCCTCGGCACGGGCCGGTTGCCCGCTGTGTCCCGCTCCGCGCGGGGAACGCGCGGGAAGCGGTCGCGGCTCTGAACGTGCGCCTCCCCGTCCCCGTACTCCCCTGTACGCACCCGCCGCACCCGATGTGCCTGGAGACACCGGATGACCGCACACCGCACAGCCGCCGTGGCCGCCGTCGCCGTGGCGGCGACCCTGCTGCCGGCGACCCCGGCCCTCGCCCATGGGGCGCCCACGCGTCCGGTCAGCCGGGTCTTCGCGTGCTCACCCGTGGGAGGCTTCCGTACGACCGCGGCATGCCTGGCGGCGATCAGGGCGAACGGCTCGCCGTTCACGGCCTGGGACAACCTCCGGGTGGCGGGCGTGAACGGCAGGGACCGGCAGACCGTCCCCGACGGCCTGCTGTGCAGCGGAGGGCTGCCCGCCTACCGGGGTCTGGACCTGGCACGCTCCGACTGGCCGTCGACCCGGCTCGCGCCCGGGGCCGTACTGACCATGGCGTACAGCTCGACGATCGCGCACACGGGCACGTTCAAGCTGTTCCTGACGAAGCAGGGGTACGACCCCACCAAGCCGCTGACCTGGTCCGACCTCCCGACGGCGCCGTTCGCCCAGGTGACCGACCCGCCGCTGACGAACGGCGCGTACCGGATCAGGGCGAAGCTCCCGGCGAACCGCTCCGGGCACCATGTGCTCTTCACGATCTGGCAGAACTCGAGCACGACGGACACGTACTACTCGTGCTCGGACGTGGTGTTCCCGGCGGCGTCCGGTACCTCCCGCGGGTCCGGGGCCACCCGGGATTCCGGCAGCGCGAAGACTTCGGGCACCCGGGCCGGTGCCAAAGCCTCGCCCACGCCCACCCCCACGCCGTCGCCGAGCCGGCCCGCGGTGAGCACCTCGTCCCGGCCGGGCGGACTGGCGACCTCCGTACCCGGCACACCGGCGGCGGCCACCGCGCCCCGCTCCGACGGCGGTCCGTCGCTGCCGCTGCTGGCGGGCGGCGCCGGGGCGATCGCGATGCTCGCCGGGGGCGCCGCCCTGGCACTGCGCCGCAGGCGGGGCTGACACGGCCGCCGCCGGACCCACCGGCAGCGGCCGTCGGCGCCGGTAGGTCAGTTGACGGACACCACCGGGCTGCCCGCCTGGTTGGTGTCGGTGACCGGGGCGTACTTCGCCGTGAAGTAGCCGTTGGCGAAGCACAGCGACGAGCCGGAGACCTTGGTGAACTGCTGGCTGGTGAAGGCGATGCCGTTGTCGGTGTTGCTCGCCGTGCCGGTCAGGCTCGGGGCCTGGTAGACGCAGGTGACGGTGCCGAGCAGGGTGCGCAGCTTGACCGTGGTCTGGATGGTGGAGCCGGCGGCCGGGGTGACGGTGACCGTGCCGTCGGAGCCGACCGTGGTGGTGTAGGGCAGGTGGTCGACGGTGATGCCGGTGACGCCCAGGACACCGATGACGTTGCTGGTGCAACTGCCGCTGTCGAAGCTGTGGCCGGTGAGCGACTCGGTGGCGGTGCCCGGGGCGGCCGGGTTGTCGGTGACGGTGGCGGTGAACGCGGACGAGGTGCAGGAGACCCCGCTGGTGCCGGTGGCGCTGGAGTAGAGCGTGGCCGTGGTGCCGGCGGCGAGCGACGCGTTGAGGACGTCGCCGACGGCGACGGCGGTGCCGCCTGCGGTGAGCACGGCGCCGTCCCCGGAGGCGGGGGAAGCCGCGGCCAGGGCGAGGGCAGCGGCGGCGACGGCGAGCAGGGATCGGGGCGTACGCATGAGGGTGCCTCTTCTCCGAAGTGGGGGGTTGCGGGGGGTGTGCCGCTGCGGGCCCGTGACGCCTTCTCCGTACGTGACGGGCGGGCAGCGGCAGCCGGGCCACCGGGAACGGTGCACGGGCAGGGGAGGCGACCGTGCCGGTGTCGCGGAGAGTGCTGGATCGCGGCCGGATGTGAAGGTTCCGTGCACCGCGCGTGCGGAGGCGTCACCAACGCCCCGGAAGGACGGGGGCCGGGAGAGTGACGTGTGCGGTGCGACGGATCCGGCGCCACGGATCCATGCGAGATCAGGGGAAGTTGTAGACCTGATGAGCCGTCAACGTCAATACGTGACAACGAAGTTGATGGGAAGAGATGCGGCGGGACAGGTCGGCGGCCACCCTGCCCGGGAGGCCGCCGGGACATCGGCGGCACAGGCGCAACACAACCAACACCCTTTTTCCACAGCTCTCTTGACCCCTCGATGTAACCGCCGGTAACTTCCCCGGTGGTAACTGCCGCGCCGCGAGCAAGCCCTTGCACACGCCGGGATGCCAGAGGAGGCGCGCACGGCAGCCGCTGTCCGCGCCAGGACAACACGCCAGCGAAGCCCTACTCGCATTGCCTATGCACAGGAGCAGACATGGCCTCGTCCTCGGACGCCACGGCGTCCCCCGGTCCCTCACCCGAGCACCAGGAAAGCGGTGCCACCGCCGCAGCATCGCCCGAAAGGCGCGGGCGGGTCCGCCTGCGCCGCGCCGCGGTGATGGCGGTGCCCGCCACCGCGATCGCCGCCGGTCTCGCGATCATGACCGCCCAGGGAGCGCTGGGGGTGCAGTTCGCGATCTCCGGTCTGCCCTTCACAGTCGCCGCCACGGACCTGCACGGCACCGGTTTCGAGCAGTTCGGCGCCCTGGACAACATGGCGGACGACAGTCCGAACGCCGGCGACACCGGCGGCCAGGTGCTGGTCGTCACCTCCGCGATCAAGGACGCCACACTGGTCAAGCTCTGCCAGAGCGTCGACCTCGGCGGCACGAACCTGAAGATCACCGCGGGCGGCGGCAAGGACAAGGTGACCGCCACCGATCTGACCACCGACTCGACCCTGCTCACCGGCGACGCCGACTTCAACCACATCGAGATCGGGAACGACGCGAGCACCCTGACCAAGGCCGGGGTGCAGGGCAACAAGGGCGTCTTCGGTCAGCAGGCGGACACGGTGCACATCGCCAACCTGCGGCAGACCAACTACGCCACCACCGCCGCGGTCTTCAGGCTGCCCGGCCTGAACCTCAGCTTCAGCGACACGGGCTGCTGATGGCGGGCCGGGCGAGGGCCGCCTTCCGGCGCCGGCGGGCGGACCGCCCCTTCTGGGGCGGGCTGCTGCTGACACTGGGCGGAACGGAGATCCTCCTCACGGAGAAGGCGTCGCTGAAGGTGATCACGCACATCGGCATGCAGGGCCTGGCCGGGTATCTGCTGCCGACGGTGATGCTGCTGTGCGGGCTGCTGCTGCTCTTCAGCCCGGCCCAGCGCGTGTTCTACTCGGTCCTCGGCGTCCTGGTGTCCCTGGGCAGCTGGATCACGTCCAACCTGGGCGGCTTCCTGATCGGCCTGCTGCTGGGCGTGACGGGAAGCTGCCTGGCCTTCGGCTGGCTGCCCGACCAGGAGCCGCGCCGGGGCGTCCTGCGCCGCCGTCGCGATCGGTCCCCCACGGCCGACACGGCCGCCTCCTGACCCCCTCGACCCCTCGGCGGGCGGGCCGGTCGCCCCGACCCCCACATCTGCACGGGGCCCCCTGCCGGGTCCCGTCCGCCGAGGCCGTACGCCGGGGAACCGGGCGGTCTCATCCCGTGAGCGAGCCCAACCCTGTGAGCGCGCTCCTATACGACCTGTGCGGCATCTCGTTGAATGGCGGTTCGCCCGTATGCCGGCCGACCGGAGGAGACGCACCGTGGGTGAGCACGTTCACGTCCGTATCAGGGACGGCATCGGGGTCAGCGAGGACGGGCACTTGATCGAGAAGTCCCGCTGTCGTTGTGGGGCCACCTGGACCAGGGCGTACCGGCTGGGCGAAGGCGCCCCCGACCAGGACTCCTGAGACCCCCGGACGCCGCCACAGAGGGCCCGCGGCCTCAGGGCTGCCGCTTGGCGGTCACGGTGAAGCGCGCGCCGTCCGGGTCGGCGAGCACCGCGTCCTCGGCGCCCTCCTCCCACTGCAGGACGCAGCCGCCCTGGGCCCGCGCGGCCCGCGCACAGGCCTCGACGTCGCCCACCACGAAGTGGACCTGCCAGTGCGGGCGGATCGTGGGGTCGGGCGCGGCCTCCACCGCTCCCGAGTGGATCCGTGCCACCACCGTTCCACCGCTGCGCAGGACCACCTCGTCGCCGTCGTACTGCACCTCGCAGCAGCCCTGACGTGCGGAGGCCCAGTCGAGGACCTCCCCGTAGAAGATCGCGGAGTCGAAGGCGTTCCGCGTGTGCAGCCGTATGAAGGTGGGGGCGGCCTCGCGCCACTCCTCCCAGCCCGTGACGAGCGGGCCCTCCCAGACGCCGAAGACCGCTCCGTCGCGATCCGCCAGCAGGGCGGCCCGGCCGGGCGGAAAGGAGAGCGGGCCGACGGCCGTCGTACCGCCGCGCTCACGGCAGCGGCTCGCCGCCTCGTCGGCGCTGGGGACGGCGAAGTACGGGGTCCAGGCGACGGCCATCTGCCACATCGAGGCCACGGCGGCGATCCCGGCGACGGGCACCCCGTCCGCCAACGCCACCCGGATTCGCTCGTCCATGCTGTTCGGCCGCCATTCCCAGCCGAACACGGCCCGGTAGAAGTTCTCCGCGACGTCGAGGTCGCGCGTGGTCAGACTGACCCAGCACGGTGCACCGAACACCGAGTCACTGGGGACTCCTCCTTTGCCCCGTGCCTCGTTCTTGACCATGACCACTCCGCCCGGTTCCCTGGGGGAGATGCCAGGCACCTCCCCCATCGTTCGCTCAGGGTCTCCGGGTACCCCGATAGCGCCCTAGCAAGGATGCGTCACCGAGCGGCGGGCGTCATCCGGAGAGGGACCGGCCGGGGTGTGTCGGGGCCGGAAGCGCCTCGGGCACCGGCCCCAGGACCAGTGCGGAGTGCTGCCGGCCAGGCGGCAGGCGAGGAAGTACAGCGGGATCGACGGCGTGTACGGAGAGTCACCGTCGGGTGGGTGGATCAGCAGCGGCCGGTCGGCACGGGGGCCGCTCCAGGAGGGGTCGGCCCGGTGTGGCTGCGGCTGCGGCGCCGGGGCGCCTCGGCCCAGGCGGGCGTCGACCGCACAGCCCGACATCGGCGGCCAGGTGACGCCGATGTCGGAGCCCGCGGGGAAGATCCACCACGACTGGAGGTCGTCGCCGAACGCACAGCCGACACGGGGCAGGCACTTCATGATCCGTTCGCCGTGGTCCCTCGGAGTGCCCACGGCGTCGTATCCGAGAGCGGCGGTCAGCGCCGGGGGCAGGGCCAGGCGGGCGGCGGGTGGGCGGGCAGCGGTTCGGCAGAGGCGTGCGGCCGTTCCATGGGCCTTGTTACTCGTCCGCCGCCGGAGCGCGGTCGGCCGGGTGGGGGGCGGGCCTGAGGTGCGGGACGGCTGGTGGGACGGTCCCGAGGGCTTCACCGGGCTGGGGCTCAGCTCGGCCCAGACGACGCGACCGGAGCCGATCAGGGCGTCCCGTGCTCCCCAGTCGCTGCTCAGCGCGTCGACCAGGACGAGGCCGCGGCCGCTCTGGTCGTCGGGGTGCGGGCTGCGGAGCGCGGGCAGGGTCCCGCCGCGGTTCTCGTCCTGGACCTCGATGTGCAGCCGGTGGCCGTCGGTGCGCAGCCGGCGCACGATGCTTTCGCCGGCGCCGTGCATGACGGCGTTGGTGACGAGCCCCGAGGTCACCAAGACAGCGTTGTCAACGGTTCCGTGGCCGGTGCCCCACCGGGCGAGCAGGGCCCGGACATTGCTCCGGGCCACCCCCACCGCCGCCGGGACGGCCAGGACGGCGAAGACATCGGACCGACGGGGTGAGGCGCCCCCGGAGAGGCGGTCCAAGGACTGGGGGAGGGAGGGCGGAGCCATCGCCGTTCGCCTTTCGTCTGCCGGGGCACCCTGCCGGCGCCCACCGCCGGACGCCGTGCCGCGCCCCGTGCATCTCACTCCACCGCACAGGGACCGCAGCCCCGTCCCCCCAACCGGGCTGCTCGACATCTTGGTTCACCGGCCGCCGACGCCATCAACACTGTGGCACCCGCCAACAACGGCTCGTAACTGGCGAGTTGAGAATTGCGGGGCGCCCGCGCTGCCGGACATCGTGTATCTCGACGAGGCCCACGAGTTCTTCGACGGACTGGAGTTGGCCGCGCCCGGCGTGGTCCAGGTGCACAAGTGGCACCCGGACGGGACCGGGGAGCAGGACATCCGGGACGAGGACATCGCGATGTACGGGGCGGTTGCCCGCAAGCCCTGACCGGAACGTCGCGCGGGGGCACCGCCGGCTGCCGAGTGCGGGTCGCACGGCTGATCGCCCCCCCCTGCGGCGGAGGCCGCACGATGCCACGGGCCGTGTCCCCGCCGGGGGCGCGGCCCGTCGCCGTCTACAACGCCGCCAGCATCGGCAGCAGTTCCGCCGCCGCCGTCACGTCCCCCGTCAGCGGGCGATCCTTCGTCGCCTCCGGGAGCGCCGCGGCCGCCACGGTGAAGGCCGGGACGGGCGGCGGGGCGGGATGCAGGCGCAACGCCCGTACGGCCACGACCAGTTCGCAGGCGAGGACGGTGCGGTACGCGTCCACCGCGCGCAGCGACTGGCGTGCGGCCTGAGAGGCGAAGCTGGCCGCCTCCTCCAGTCCCTGGGACAGGACCGTGTGCCCGGCCGACGCCGGTGCGGCACAGGAACGCAGCTCGGCGAGCGCGGAGTTGGCCGTGTACTCCAGGATCATCGTGCCCGAGCTGCCCGTGGGTCCCGAGGCGAGGTACGCGGGCAGTCCGGTCAGGTCCGCCCTGCCGAGCGCGGTCAGCCGCGCCGCGGACAGCTGGGCGGTCCCCAGCAGGGCCAGGCATGCCCCGTCCAGGGCGAGGCCGAGCGGTGCCGCGAAGAAACCGCCGTGGTGGTGGGCCGTGCCGTCCTCACCGATCAGCGGGTTCTCCGAAGGGCAGTTGACCTCCACCTCGACGATCCGCCGCAGCGCGTCGGCGGCCTCCAGCGCGGGCCCGTGCACCTGCGGGAAGGCCCGGAAGCCGTACGGGTCCTGGATCCGCCCCACAGCCGGCGGCGGCCGGTCGGGGGCGGCCAGCAGGCGCCGTACCTCCGCCGCGGCGCGGGCCGCTCCGGGGTACGGGCGTACAGCGTGCACGGGGGCCGCGTAGGCCTCCAGGGACCCGGACACGGCGGCCAGCGACAGGGCCGCCACCGCGTGCGTGGCGTCCAGCAGCACCGTCAGGTCGTGGCAGGCCAGCGCGGACTGCCCGAGCACGAGGGCGTTGCTGCTGAGCAGGGCGAGGGCGTCACCGGGACTCAGGGCCACGGGCGCGGGCAGACCCGACTGCGGGTCGCCGAGCCAGAGGTGCTCGCCGATCAGGGTGAGACCGGTCTGGGCCAGCGCGGTCAGATCGCCGGTGCCGACGCCGCCGTACTCGTTGACGGCGGGGCGGACGCCGAGCCGCAAGGCGTCGGTGAGCGCGGTGACGAAGGCGGGCTGGATGCCGGAGCCGCCCGCCAGCAGCTGGTTGGCGCGCACGGCGAGCATCGCCCGGATCTCGCGAGCCGGGAGCAGGGCGCCCGCTCCTCCCGCGTGGCTGCGCAGCAGCCGCAGCCCGTGCCCCGACTCCTCCTCGGCATCGACCCGCACCGAGCGGTGGGCACCGACGCCGGTGCCGCGGCCGTACAACTGGCCCGCCGCAGCGAGCTGCTGGGCCGTGTGCCATGAGCGCCGGGCGCGCTCCATGGCCGGTGCGGGCACGGCGGGGACGGCCGCGCCCCCGGCCAGGCGGACCACCCCGCCGACGTCGAGGGCGGTGCCGTCGAGGACGACGCGGGCGCCCGTGGGCTCGGGCACCCGCGCCGCTCCGTCCGCGGTGTCCACGGGCGAGTGCGTCAGCTCAGGCCGGCCGACTTCAGCCAGGCCTTGGCGACGTCCAGCGGGTCCTTGTTGCCGAGCTGCACCTGGGTGTCCAGGTCCAGCAGCGCCGCCGTGTCCAGCTTGGCCGACACGGCGTTGAGCGCGTCGACGCCCTGCTGGGACAGCCCCGACTTGTAGACGAGGGGCTGCACGTTCTCGAACCCGAAGAGGTTCTTCGGGTCCTGGAGAACCACGAACTTCTCCTTGGAGATGGTCGGGTCCGTGGTGAAGATGTCCGCGGCCTGCACGGTGTTCTTCTTCAGCGCCGCCTGGGTCAGCGGGCCGCCCGCGTCCAGCGCCTTGAAGGACTTGAACTCCAGGCCGTAGACCGACTTCAGGCCCGCCAGTCCCTGCTGCCGCGTCTGGAACTCCGGGGACGCGCCGATGACCAGGTCCTTGGCGGCGTTCTTGAGGTCCGCGATGCCGGACTGCTCGGTGAGGCCGTACTTCTTGGCGGTGTCCGCGTTGAGGGTGACGGAGTCCTTGTCCTGCGCGGGCGCCGGCTCCAGCAGCGTCAGCTTGGAGTCCAGCTTGGCGTTGATCGCGGCCGTGGTGGCGGCGATCGTCTTCGGGGCGGCGTCCTTGTCGAGGTAGGCCAGCAGCGCGCCGTTGTACTCCGGCAGGACCGTGATGGAGCCGTTCTTCAGCAGGCCGTAAGTGGTCTCGCGGCTGCCGATGTTGGGCTTGTAGGTGACCTTCAGGCCCTTGGCCTTCAGGGCCTCGCCGTAGATGTCGGCGATCAGGATGCTCTCGGCGAAGTTGTTGGAACCCACGACGACGGTGTTGCCGTCGGACTTGCCGCCCGAGAGCGGGTCGGACTTGTTGTCGGACGACGAGGAACACCCCGCGAGCAGTACTGCCGTGGCGGCGAGGGCGACGGCGGCCGTGCCGGGGAGTCTCCTGCTGGACGTGCTGGTGTTCGCTGTAAAAGTCACGATTCCCGTTCCGGGCCGAAGGGGTGGAGGCAAGGCGTGGCGCTGCTGTGCGGGGGTGCGGGCGCCGCACTCCACTGATCCAATCCAGCTCGTTCTCGGTCAGTCAAGAGCATTCTGGTCACCGATTGGCCTCGATGCCCGGACGATCGTGAACGTCCGATTATGAAGGAGCAACGACCGAACCGGGGCGGAACCACGCGCTCTTCGTAATGGATTCTTGACGTAGGGCGACCGGAACCGGGGCCTCAAGAGACGGTAGTCTCACGGAAGTTCGCGCGGGGGCTGCAATGTGCACTGACAACGGTGTCCGGGCCGCCTTGTACCGTTCTGTGCCGACCCGGTCGGTTCCGTTGGCGACCCCGGTCGATCCATTGCGGTCACATTGAATCTACACGCGCCCCAAGACGCCTTCAAAGGAGGCTTGGTGTCCACGAACGAGGTGGACGCGCCGGCCCGGCCGGCGCCGTCCCCGCCGGGTGGTGGCCTACGCGGCTTCGCCGTCCGATGGCCGTTCAGGCGCAAGCTCAACATCCTCTTCGGTGTACCGCTCGCCGTGGTGGCCGTGCTGCTGGTCTACCTCATCAGCGGCCTGATACAGCAGTCGGTCAGCGCCGGGTCCGCGGCTCGGCTGGTACGCGACAGCACCCAGGTCGCCCAGCTCGTCGACCGGTTGGAGGCCGAGCACCAGCAGGCCATCCTGCTCTCGGTGCGCTACGAGGCGGCCGCCGGCGGCACCAAGCCCTCACTGTCGGCCTATCGCGCCGCCCAGCAGGCCGTGGACGCCCAAGTGGACGAGGTGCGGGCCGCCTTCGGAGACCGGCTGCCGGAGACGGAGAACCAGGTCCTCAAAGAGATCGACGGACTGTCCAGCCTGCGCGAGACCGTCGAGCAGGGATACCTGCCCGCCGACAACATCGACCCGGCCTACACCAACGCCTCCGAAGGACTGATCGACGGTCTCGGGCTGGACCGGAACGAGGATCTCGCGGCCACCTTCACCGGCAACCTGCTCGACTCGCTGCTGCGCGCCGACGCCGCGCACGGCGCCTTCGAGACCGGTGTCTTCTCGGCGACGACCGGTGACACCAACGCCCTCATCGAGTACGCGGGTGCGGTCGGCTCCTACGAGCTGTACACCTACCAGGCGGACCGCTTCGGCCGGTTCGCCACCGATGAGCAGGCGGACCTCCTCTCCGGGATGGAGCACAGCACCGCCCAGCGGGACATCGCCGAGGCGTACGCCGAGCTCCAGATCGACCCCAGCGCGCTGCAGGCGGCCACCCTGGCGGAGGTCCGCGCGAAGTCCACGGCGGCCCTGAGCGGTTACTCCGCCTACCCCCGGCAGGCCGCCAGTCGACTGGAGATCACCGCTTCGCTGATCGACCAGGTCGCCGACCGGGCCGACGCCGCGTCCAGCACCGCAAAGTGGCGAGCCGGACTGCTGCTGAGCCTCGCGCTCGTGGGCTTCGCCGTCTGGATCGCCTTCTCCGGGGCGGTGCGCCGCTCCGTGGTCCGCCCCGTCCAGGCCCTCACCGGCGCCGCCCAGCAGGTCGCCGAGGTCGCCGGCCGCGAACTGGCCCGGGTGGCCGACGAGGACGCCGAGGACGACGGCCCGCCACGGCTGCGCGAGATGCCCGTCACCGCACGCGACGAGATCGGCGATCTGGCCGAGGCCTTCAACCGTGTGCAGACCACCGCGGCCGCGCTGCTGGAGCGCCAGGTGCTCAGCCGGCGCAACGTCGCCGAGATGTTCGGCAACGTGGGGCGCAGGGTGAGTAACCTGACCACGCGTCAGCTGGTGCTGATCGACGCGGTGGAGCGGGGCGAGACGGACCCCGCGCTCCTCGAACGCCTCTACTCCATCGACCACATTGCCGTGCGGCTGCGGCGCAACGCGGACAGCCTGATGCTGCTCGCCGGCATCCGCGAGACGGTCCTGGACTCCGGTCCCACCGCGCTCACCAACGTCGTACGGGCCGCGCTCGGCCAGATCGAGGGCTTCCAGCGGGTGCGGCTGCACGCCGAGACCGATGTCATGGTGGAACCCGACATCATCGGCGACCTGACGCTGATGGTCGCCGAACTCCTGGAGAACGCCGTCTCGTTCTCACCCGCCGGCAGCCCCGTCGAGGTGACGGTGCGCACCCGTGCCGAAGGTGCGGTGATCGAGGTCGCCGACCACGGCCTCGGGATGAGCGCCGAGCGGCTCGCCGAGGAGAACGCCCGGCTGGTCCGCCGTGAGCGCCTGGACGTCGTACCGACGAAGGTGCTCGGCCTGTTCGTGGTGGGGACGCTGGCGCGCCGCTGGGAGGTCCGGGTCGTACTGTCCCGCACACCCGGCGGTGGGGTCACGGCCACCGTGGAGATCCCCTCGATGTTGCTGCTGACGATGAGCCCGGTGGACGCGCCGGAGCCCGCGGCCACGGCGTCGGCCACGGCCGGGCCGGAGCCCGCGGCTGCCGTGTCCGGCCCGGTGCCGTCGGCCGTCGTCGCCCCGGCGGCCGTGCCCGCCGAGCAGGCTCCCGACGGCGCCGAGGAGCGGCCCGATGCCCTGCCCCGGCGGCTCCCCCGCCACCAGCAGCACGAGGTGGGCGGGGAGGCGGCCGGAGACGGCCACGAGCGTGCGGACCGTACGGAGTCCCGCCTGCCCGACGGCACCGGCGCCCTGGACCATTCGGCTCCTCATGACCGTGCCGAGGAGCTCCCGCTCGTCCCCCGCCCCCGCGCGGAGGGCACCGCACCGGCTCCCGCGGCCCGCACCCCCGAATCGGCGCACGCCGTGGCCGAGGACGCACCCGGCACCCCGAGGCCGCTGCGCCGCCGCGTCCGGGGCGCGACGCTGCCGACCACCACCTCCGACACCGGCCGGCAGGCGGCGTCACGGGCTCTCCGGCCCGCCGACGCCGACGAAGTCCGCTCCGCGCTCGAGGAGTTCGAGGCCGCGGTGGAGCGCGCCAACCGCGACGCCGCCACCCGCACCACCCCCCACCGCACGCACGACCAGAACCACCTCCAGGAAGGAGCGGAGCAGTGAGCACGTCGACAGGTGACACTCCGGCAGGAGGCACCACGCCGGCCGACCTGCAAGCCGCAGCAGCCGACTTCACCTGGCTGCTCAACCGGTTCGCGACCGAGACCGCGGGCGTCGTCGACGCCATCGCCGTCTCCTCCGACGGTCTGCTCATCGCGGTCTCCGAACTGCGCGAGCACGCCGACTCGGAGCGGCTCGCCGCGATCGTCTCCGGCATCACCAGCCTGGCCGCCGGCGCCTCCGGCAACTACGGCCTCGGTGGCCTCAACAAGGTCATCATCGACCTGGAGGGCGGTCACGTCCTGGTCTCCGCGATCGGCAGCGGCGCCGTGCTCGGCGTGGTCACCGACAAGGAGGCCAAGCTGGGCAACATCGCCTACGAGATGACCCTGTTCGCCAACCGGGCGGGTGCCGCGCTCAGCCCCCAGCTGGTGCTGGAGCTGAAGAACAGCGTCGGCGCCGCCTCGACGGGGTGACCGGTCCCGACCCGGCCGAGGAAGGAAGTCGCACCCATGGCGGACGGCCGCACTTCGCGCGGCACCGACGAGGAGGGCCGCACGCCGGTGGAACCGTTCGGTCGCGTCGCCGCCGTACGGCCGTTCCTGGTCACCGCCGGCCGGGTGGCGCCCACCGCGTCCGGCCGGCCGGTCCCCGTCGAGACCCAGGTGGTGGCCACCACGGAGGGTCTCGAAGCGCTCGACCGGCTCTCGTTCGAGCAGCACGACATCGTCGCCGCCTGCAGGCAGCCGCAGTCCATCGCGGAGATCGCGGCCCGGCTGCGGCTGCATCTGAACGTGGTCCGGGTCCTCGCCGAGGACCTGCGCGCCGCCGGGCAGCTGACGGTGTATGTGCCGCACACCGACGTCACGCACGACGCGTCCGTCCTGCGAAGGGTTATCGATGGCCTCCGGGCCATCCCCGACTCCCGGGGGGTACTCCGTGACACCGACTGAACCGGTCACCGGCGGCGCGGCAGCGCAGACGGCCGTACGTCCCCCGCTGCCGGTCAAGCTGGTGATCGCGGGCGGCTTCGGGGTGGGCAAGACCACCGCCGTCGGTTCGATCTCCGAGATCGAACCGCTGACCACCGAGGCGGCCATCACCGAGGTCGCGGCGGGCGTGGACGACCTCACGCACACCCCGCGCAAGACCACGACCACGGTCGCGATGGACTTCGGCTGCATCACCATCGACCCGACCCTGAAGCTGTACCTGTTCGGCACCCCCGGGCAGGACCGGTTCGGCTTCATGTGGGACGACATCGTGGAGGGCGCGGTCGGCGGGCTCGTCATCGTCGACACACGGCGCCTCGACGACTGCTACGCGGCCGTGGACTACTTCGAGCACAAGGACATCCCGTTCGCGGTCGCCCTCAACGCCTTCGACGGCAGGGTGGAGTACGACGTGAACGAGGTGCGCTGGGCGCTGGACGTCTCCGAGCACGTCCCGGTCATCGTCTTCGACGCCCGGGAGCGCGGCTCGGTGCGCGACGCGCTGCTCGTGGTGCTGGAGCAGGCGCTGGCCCGCAGCGAGGGATGACACGGCGCGCGGGGCCCGGGAATCGTGGATTCCCGGGGCCCCCGGTCGTTCCGTCAGGCGCTCCGGCGCACGCCCTGCGACACCGCGAAGCGCCCGGCCGCCCAGAACAGTCCGAGCGTCGCGAGCGCCATGGCGGCCACCAGAGTGGCGCCGCCCACCACCTTCTCGTAGTTCCTCTGGTAGAGGCCGTCGATGATGTACCGGCCGAGGCCGCCGAGGCCCAGGTACGCGGCGATGGTCGCCGTCGAGACGATCTGGATGGCGGCCGAGCGCAGACCGCTGAGGATCAGCGGGAGCGCGACCGGGAGTTCCACCTGGAACAGGATGCGCGACTCCTGCATGCCCATACCGCGGGCCGCGTCCACCGGGGACGGGTCGACGGAGCGGACGGCCTCGTAGGTGGTGACCAGGATCGGCGGGACAGCGAGGACGACCAGCGGGATCATCACGGGCAGCAGACTGAACCCGAGCAGGATGACCATCAGCACCAGCAGGCCGAAACTGGGCAGGGCCCGGGCGGCGGTGGCGATCAGAGCGAGGGCGTTGCCGCCGCGCCCGAAGTGGCCGGTGACCAGCCCGACCGGCAGCCCGATCGCGGCGGCGACGACGAGCGCCTCCAGGGAGTACTGGAGGTGCTCCCACAGGCGCGTGGGGATGCCGTCGTAACCGTGCCAGTGGGCGCTGTCGTTGAAGAAGGCACTGACGAAATTGAGTATGTTCACCGGGCGGCGTCCTCCAGGACGGGCACGGCCGCATCGGGCCGGGCCGCGGCGGCCTTGGGTTTCGGGCGGCGCGCGCCGCTCGGCATCCAGGGGGTCAGCAGAACGCGGACGAGGACCAGCACGGCATCGGCGAGGATGGCCAGGACCGCCGTGGTGAGCACGGAGTTCCAGGCGAGTTCGGGCCGGTGGTAGATGTTCGCGTCGTTGAGCAGGTTTCCGAGCGCGCCCTGGTTGCCGATCAGCATGCCGACGCTGACCAGGCTGATGCTGGACACGGTGGCCACCCGCAACCCGGCGATGATGGCGGGCACGGCGATCGGCAACTGGACCTGGAGGTAACGGCGTACGGGTCCGAAGCCCATCGCGGTGGCCGCGGCGAGCGTCTCCTGCGGTACGGAGCGGACGCCGTCCACGATCGCGGGGACGAGCACGACCAGGCTGTAGACGGCGAGCGGGATCATCACCGTGGTCTCGGTCTGGCCGGTGTAGTCGATGAGGACGACGAAGAAGGCCAGCGAGGGGATGGCGTACAGCACGGTCGTCACCCACAGCACCGGCGGGTACAGCCAGCGGAACCGCACACAGAGCTGACCGACGGGCAGCGCGACCAGCAGACCCACCAGGACCGGGAGCAGGGACTCCCTCAAGTGCAGGCCGATCAGGCCGAGATAGCTGCTCTGCAGGTCGCTCGGGATGTCGAAGAACCTGTTCATCCGGCGACCTTCTCGTCCGGGTGCTCCTCGGCATGGGCGCTGCGGATGGCGTCGCCGACGGTCTGCTGCGACACGACCCCGACCACCCGGCCGTCGCCGTCCACGGCGACGGACCAGCCGGTGGGCGACAGCACCGCGCCGTCGAGCGCCGCGCGCAGCGAGTCCTTGCCGTACACGAACGGCCGTCCGTACGGCAGTAGTCGCTCCGGTGCGATGTCCCCGGCGACGAGGTCCCCGGCCTCGCTCCAGCCGAGCGGCTTGCCGTCGAGGTCCGTGACGAGCAGGTACGGCACGTCGGACGCGGCGCGGGAGGCGATCTGCTCGGCGGTGGAGTCGACGGCGACGATCGCCGTCTTCTTCAGCTCAAGGCCCTCGGTGGTGAAGAACGACAGCCGCCGGATGCCGCGGTCCGTGCCGAGGAAGTCCTCCACGAACGCGTCGGCCGGGGACGACAGAAGCTCCGCCGGCGGCGCGAACTGGGCGAGTCTGCCACCGGTCCGCATGACGGCGACCATGGTGCCGAGCCGGATGGCCTCGTCGATGTCATGGGTGACGAAGACGATGGTCTTGCCCAGCTCCTCCTGGATACGGAGCAGTTCCTCCTGCAGGCCCTTGCGCACGATCGGGTCGACGGCGGAGAACGGCTCGTCCATCAGGAGCACCGGCGGGTCCGCGGCGAGTGCGCGCGCCACACCGACGCGCTGTTGCTGCCCGCCGGAGAGCTGGTACGGGTACCGCTTGGCCAGCGAGGCGTCGAGTCCGACCCGGTCCATCAACTCCCGGGCCCTGGCCCGGGCCCGGTCCTTGCTCCAGCCGAGCAGCCGGGGCACGGTCGCGATGTTGTCGACGATCGTGCGGTGCTGGAAGAGCCCGGCGTTCTGGATGACGTACCCCATCGACCGGCGCAGCGAGTTCACGGGCTGCTTGCTGATGTCGACGCCGTCGAGCGTGATCGTGCCCTCGGTCGGCTCGATCATCCGGTTGATCATGCGGAGGGTCGTCGTCTTGCCGCAGCCCGAGGGGCCGACGAAGACGGTGATCGAGCGGTCCGGTATCTCCAGTGACAACCGGTCGACCGCCACCGTGCCGTCCGGGTACCGCTTGGTGACTGAATCTATCCGTATCAAAGCGCCGAATACCCTTCGGTGTGGCAGGAGCGGCCTGATCCCGGCCGGTGTCGCAAGGGCCGTTGCGGGGAGAGTGTAGACGGCGCATGTTGCGGCTCCATGGCGGGTGACCTGCCGGTCGGACCACGGCGGTGCGCCCGGCATGCGAAATCGGGGCGGAGATGGCCAGGTCGCTGCCCCATATGGCCGCCCTTTCTTATGGGGTCCCCACATATGCCGTCCCATACCTCCTTTGCCTAACGTGTCGCCGCACCGAGGAGCGTCGGGCACACGTCGGCAAGGGGGACAGGACATGCGGTACAAACAAGGCCGTGCGGGCCGGTGGCGGCTGCTGCTCGCCCTCCTGATGGCGGTGGTGGCCGGACTTCCGGCCACCGGCGGCACCGCGTACGCCGCCGAGCCGCCTCCGTATCTCACTCTCGAGGCCACCTATGGAGCCGGTGTCGTCACCAACGGCTGGGAGCGCGTGGAGCGTTACCTCGACACCACCACCGGATTCCGTACCGAGGGCTACCCGCCGGACGGCCGCGGTGACCAGGACGGCAAGCGGGTGACCTACTTCGGTGGCGTCTCGCGCCCGTACTCCGGCCGCTTCCTGCTCTACTCGGCCCCCGGCTGGAACACCGGAACCAGCACCACGCCGGTCCTGCTCGTCCATGGCGCGAACGACACCGCGGACCGCGCCTGGGCCAATCCGGGTGAGGCGGGCGGCTACGGCTGCGGCGCCCTGTCCTGCCCGTCCACCGGGCTGATGCAGTATCTGTCGGGGCGTGGCCACCGCGTCTTCGCCGTCGGCTTCGCGCACAAGCAGGGTGACAACCTGATGCAGGCGCAGATCGTCGGCGACGCGATCGCGGTCATCAAGGCGAAGCTGGGCGTCACCAAGGTCGACCTCGTCGGCTGGAGCAAGGGCGAGATGTCGGCCCGCGCGTATGTGTCGTCCCTGAAGCCGAGTTGGGGACGGGCCTACGCCGGTGACGTCCGCAGGCTGATCACCGTCGGCGGGCCCAACGGCGGCTACGACTATCCGTACGCCCACGGCTGGGCGCACGACTTCTCCATCTGGCCCGAGTGCGGAGGCACGGTCAACGCCCCCTCCCCGCACTCGTACATGACGTGCTACGGCCAGTACACCTCGCACCCCGAGTTCTCCATGACGCCGGCCGGCGGCTACGACGACTATCCCGGTCAGCGCCAGATGCTGGCGCGCTGGGACGGGGTGTTCGGGGTCGACGGCTCCGCGCAGGACTGGTACACGACGTACTACGGCGGCCAGGGCTTCTACACAGCGGGCAGTGGCATCCAGGCCGCCATCAACGCCGGCTCACTGATCACGCCCCTGCACAACGCCGGAGTACCCGCCTCCGTCACCACCTATCTGCTGGCGGGCGGTTCCGCGGACGTCGTCGGCATCTTCAACGAGAACCGCGGGCCCAGCGACGGTGTCGTCTTCATCGCGAGCGCGCTCGACACCACCGGTATCCCCACGGTCGGCGGCACGGCCACCGTGGTCGGCGCCAACCACCTCGAGCTGGGCTGGAACAGCTCGGCCGCCGCCCAGATCGCCACCTGGCTCTCCTGAAGGACCGCCCATGAGCACCAGCAGCATCCGCACCCGACGAGTTCCCACCGACCGGCTCACCGTCGGGGTCACCGACATCCGGGACGAGGGCGAACCGGTCGTCTTCGTCCACGGAAACGTCTCCTCCGCCACCTTCTGGCGCACCACCCTGCCTCTGCTTCCGGAGCGGTACCGCCCCCTCGCACCGGACCTGCGGGGGTTCGGCGACACCGACCCGCTGCCCATCGACGCGACGCGCGGCCTGCGCGACCACGCCGACGACCTCGCCGCGCTGCTGGCGGCCCTGGGGCTCGACCGGGTACACCTGGTGGGCTGGTCGATGGGCGGGGGCGTCGTCCTGCAGTACCTGTGCGACCGTCCGGCCGCGGTGCGCTCGGTGACCCTGGTCAACCCGGTCTCCCCGTACGGCTTCGGCGGTACCCAGGGGGTGGACGGAACCCTCAACTCCGAGGACGGGGCGGGCTCGGGCGGCGGCACGGCCAACCCCGAGTTCGTCACGCGGCTCGCGAAGGGCGACCGCGGTGAGGACTCCCCGCTCTCCCCCCGGTCCGTCCTGGCGAACTGCTACGTCAAGCCGCCCCTGCGCCCCGAGCACGAGGACGAGTACGTCGAGTCCATGCTCACCACCCGCACAGGGGACGACCACTACCCGGGCGACAGCGTGGCGTCCTCCGCCTGGCCGGGCGTCGCACCCGGTACCCGCGGGGTCCTCAACTGCCTCTCACCGCTGGTCTTCCGTGTCGACGAGCTGCATCTGCTCGACCCGAAGCCGCCGGTGCTGTGGATACGCGGCGAGGACGACGTGATCGTCTCGGACACCTCGCTGTTCGACCTGGCGCACCTGGGCTCGATCGGCGCGGTGCCGGGCTGGGACGGGACGCCCGCCCAGCCGATGGTGGCGCAGACCCGCCACGTCCTGGACCGCTACGCGTCGGCCGGCGGCACGGTACGCGAGGTCGCCGTCCCGGGCGCCGGGCACGCGGTGCACCTGGAACGCCCCGAGGAGTTCGGTGCGGCTCTGCTGGAGGTCCTGTCGGCCTGACGGTGTGCGCGACCGAGCAGGCCTCTTCGCGGGGCGGCGCGGCGTCCTTCCCGGACGCCCGCCGCCCCGCCCTTCGGCCGGTCAGCCCTCGCTCGGCGCCAGACGCAGCGAGATCGAGTTGATGCAGTACCGCTGGTCCGTCGGGGTCGGATAGCCCTCGCCCTCGAAGACGTGCCCGAGGTGCGAGCCGCAGCGGGCGCAGCGCACCTCCGTGCGGACCATTCCGTGGGAGCGGTCCTCGATCAGTTCCACGGCGTCGCTGTCCTTCGGGTCGAAGAAGGACGGCCAGCCGCAGTGGGACTCGAACTTGGTGTCCGAGGTGAACAGCTCGGCGCCGCAGGCGCGACAGGAGTAGACGCCCTGGGTCTTGGTGTCGGTGTACTCACCGGTGAAGGCGGGCTCCGTGCCCGCCTGGCGCAGAACGGCGTACTCCGCCGGGGTCAGCTCCGCGCGCCACTGCTCGTCCGGCTTGTCGATGTCGTACGACATGAAGGCCAACCCCTTTACTTCTGTGCGAGACAGTCCAGAATCCGGGGGCCGAGGTCCGTGACGTCCCCGGCGCCCATGGTAAGAACGAGATCTCCGGGCTCCGTCATTCCCGCCACGACCGCGGGGACATCGGCCTTGTCGTGGACGGCCTGGACGTCCGCGCCCGCCGCCCGGGCCGCCTCGATGATCAGCTCGCTCGTCACGCCCGGGATCGGGTCCTCGCGGGCCGGGTAGATGTCGAGGACGACCGAGGAGTCGGCCAGGCCGAGCGCCTCGCCCATCTCCTTGCCCAGCTCCTGGGTGCGGGAGAAGAGGTGGGGCTGGAAGACCACCAGGATGCGGGAGTCACCGGCCGCGGCCCGCATCGCCTCCAGGTCCGCCGTCATCTCCGTCGGGTGGTGCGCATAGGAGTCGATGACCTGGACGCCGGCCTCCTCGCCCTTGAGCTGGAGGCGGCGCTTCACGCCCGTATAGGCCGCCACAGCCGGGGCCAGCTCCGCCGCCGGGACGCCCAGCGCCGCGCCCGCCGCCAGCGCCGCCACCGCGTTGTGCGCGTAGTGACGGCCGGGGACGGAGACGGTGAAGGTCAGCTCCGTGCCGTCCAGCACCACCGTCACCTCGCTCTTGAGGCCCTGCGGGACGACGGAGAGGATGCGCACATCGGCGTCCCGCGACTCGCCGTACGTCACCGTCCGCACCGAGCCCCCCAGCCGCCGCGTCAGCTCGCGCGCGCCCTCGTGGTCCGCCGAGACCACGAGCGTGCCGTCGGACACGATCCGGCCCGCGAACGCCTCGAAGGAGTCGTAGATCTCCTCCATGGAGGCGTAGTTGGCGTGGTGGTCGAGTTCGACGTTGAGGACGATCGCCACCTCGGGCGCGTACTTGTGGAAGCTGCGGTCGCTCTCGTCGGCCTCGGCGACGAAGATCTCGCCCTCGCCGTGCAGGGCGTTGGAGCCGGGTGCGTCGAGATCGCCGCCGATCGCGTACGACGGAGCGAGGCCCAGCTCGGTCAGGGAGACCGCCAGCATCGACGTCGTGGTCGTCTTGCCGTGGGTGCCGGCGACCGCGATCGGACGCAGACCGTCCATCAGCCGGGCCAGCGCGTCCGAGCGGTGGACCACGGGGATGCCCAGCTCCGCCGCCCGGGCCAGCTCGGGGTTGTCCGCCCGGATGGCGGAGGAGACGACGACGCAGCTGGCGTCGTCGGCGAGGTGCTCGGCCGCGTGACCGATGTGCACGGTCACGCCCAGCGCGCGCAGCGCCTCGGCGGTCGGGGAGTCCTTGGCGTCACTGCCCGCCACCTTGGCGCCACGCTGCGCGAGGATCTTCGCGATGCCCGACATTCCGGCGCCGCCGATGCCGATGAAGTGCGGTCGGTCCATGGCGGTGGGGAGGCCGGGTGCCATGCGTGTCTCCTGGATGCTGGTACGGCGTGCGTTCAGCGCCCCAGCCTATGCGGTATCGCGCGCGCCCAGGGACACCGACCGGTCACTGGCTCTTGCTGTGCGAGAACAGCTTGAGCACCGGCACACCAACCTTGTGCCGGGCTCTCGAGGCCCAGTCGCGGTGGAAGAACTCCTCCACGTAGTGGGGGTCGGTCAGCACGATGACCTCATCCGCGCCGACCTCGTCGACGAGCTTCTTGAGCGCGTCGAGCGGGTGGTCCTCGATGAGCCTGCCCTCGGCCTCGCTGCCCGCCCCGTGCAGCGCGGACAGGGAGACCTCCAGGGCCTGCTGACCCAGCGCCACGGCGTCCTTGCCCTCCGGGGTCTCCCGCTCGTGCGCCGCCTCGTCCAGCTCGCCGAGGGCGATGTCGTCGATGGCGCGCAGCAGACGGTCGGCCTGGTCGCCGCGGGGCTGCAACAGGACGTGGAAGGACACCGCTTCGTCACCGTGCAAAGTGGTGACGAACTCCACGTCCGCCGATGTGAGGGCCTTCTCGATCATCAGTACGCTCGTGAACACGACGGGCGCCCCTTCTTTTCCGAGTCCGTCGAGGACCCCCGAGGGGCCTCTCCTCCGTGGGCCTCCAAGGCCCTGCGGAAACCATCCTGCCCCGTGATCGCACAGAGACCGCCTGATTTAGTGCGCCCATCCGGGGTCGCACGGAACAGGTGATTCCACAAAATCCGGCTCAAGGCACAGGAACACGCACAGCCCCGTGGCTCAGCTCCGGTGGTAGCGGCTGAACAGGAATCCCTCTTCCTCCAGCAGCGACACGAGCGTAAACCGCCTGGGTACGGCCACCGACGGCCCCCCGGCGATCCGCTGCGCGTCACCCGCAGTGAGCATGGGGGACACCGTCAGGCACAGCTCGTCCAGCACGCCTGCCGCGACCAGCTGGCCCAGCAGCCGCGGCCCGCCCTCGGTGAGCAGCCGGGTCAGGCCGAGATCCGCGAGGGCGCGTACGGCGCGGGCCGGGTCCACGCCCATGCCGTCCCCGGCGGTCACCACCCGGGCGCCCGCCTTCTCGGCGGCGGCCACCCGGTCCGGCGCCGCCGCGGCCCCGGTCAGCACCAGTGTGGGCACCAGCGGCGAGGTGAAGAGCGGCCATGAGAAGTCCAGCTCGAGACTCGCGCTGACGACCGCGATCGCGGGCACGGGCCCCTGCCCGGCCGCCGTGCGCAGCGCTGCGCAGGCCTCTCGCTCGCGGGCCGGACGGTATCCCTCCTGCCGTACCGTCTCAGCCCCCACGATCACGACATCGGCGAGCCCCCGCAGAGTGCCGAAGATCCGCATGTCGGCGGCGCCGGAGATGGGCTGGGAGCGCCCGTCGTGCTGGGCGGCGCCGTCCAGGGTGGAGACCATGTTGGCGCGCAGCCAGGGCTCCCGTCCGCCCGGCCCCGCCTCCGGATACGCGTACGCCGCGGCCAGTTCGTCCAGGCTCCACTCGCGGTCGGTCCGGCCGGCACCGGGGAGCCCGCTTGCTGGACCCGCGCCCGCCGCCTGCCCGTCATCGGGGGCCGTGTCACCCGGCCGGGTCGCTGTCTCGTCGGTCACAGGGAACAGGCGTCGCATGTCGAGCAGTGTGGCACGGCCTTTAGAGTGGTGAACCGTGTCGTCCTCCACCGCCGCCTCAGGGATCGATCCGATAGCCGAGGCGGCCCCGCTGTCGCTCTGTTCCCGCGAGCCGCACGTCCCCGCCGACCGGCTCGTCGCCGAGATGGTGCCGCCGCCGCGCTTCGACTCGGTCCGCTTCGCCACCTACATCCCGGACCCGAACCAGCCGAGCCAGACCGAGGCGGTCCGCGTCCTCGAGGGCTTCGCCGACGGCCTCGGCGGTGCCCACGCCGTCTCCGCCAAGCGCTCGTTCTTCGGCTTCGGCAAGGCGAAGTCCGCCAAGGTCCCGTCGGGCCCCCGCGGTGTCTACCTCGACGGCGGCTACGGCGTCGGCAAGACCCATCTGCTCGCCTCCCTGTGGCACGCGACCCCGGCGGCGCCCTCGCTCAAGGCCTTCGGCACCTTCGTGGAGCTGACCAACCTGGTCGGCGCGCTCGGCTTCCAGCAGACGGTCCAGACGCTCTCCGGCCACCGCCTTCTCTGCATCGACGAGTTCGAGCTCGACGATCCGGGCGACACAGTCCTCGTCTCCACCCTGCTCGGCAAGCTGGTCGAGGCGGGCGTCGCGCTCGCCGCCACCTCCAACACCCTGCCGGGCAAGCTCGGCGAGGGCCGCTTCGCCGCCGTCGACTTCCTGCGCGAGATCCAGGGCCTGTCCGCCCACTTCCGCACGCTGCGCATCGACGGCGAGGACTACCGCCACCGCGGGCTGCCCGAGGCTCCGGCGCCGTACAGCGACGAGCAGGTGACGAAGGCGGCGTACGCCACCGCGGGCGCCTCGCTCGACGACTTCCCGCACCTGCTGGACCACCTCGCGCGCGTCCACCCCAGCCGGTACGGCGCTCTGGCCGACGGGGTGCACGCCGTGTGCCTGACCGATGTCCGGCCGGTGCCGGACCAGTCGACGGCCCTGCGGCTCGTGGTGCTCGCGGACCGGCTCTACGACCGCGAGGTCCCGGTGCTCGCCTCCGGACTGCCGTTCGACAAGCTGTTCAGCGAGGAGATGCTGAAGGGCGGCTACCGCAAGAAGTACTTCCGTGCGATCTCCCGCCTCACGGCGCTCGCCCGTGACGCGCAGGGTCTCGTGAAGGAGTAACAAGCCCAAACGGTTGTGCGCCGCCGCCGTGGACCCGATGCACAGGGGTCCGCGCGCCCAGTACGACAGGGAGCTGATGGCGCAGGGCGCAGGGCGCAGGGAACGCGATCTGCGGGCTGCTCGGCACCCTGCCGATGACCGCGGTGATCGTCCGCAGCGCGGCCGACGTCCGGGCGGGCGCCAGGACCAAGGCGTCCCGGGTGCTGCAGTTCGCCGACAAGGGAGCGGGCCCGGTCCAGGCTTGGCTGTCGGGCAACGCGACGTCTCTGCGGCTGCCGAAGATCCTCGACGGCCTGGAGGCGGTGCCCCAGGGCCGGCCGGTCGAACTGGACCTGACCGGGCTGCACCCCACCTGAACGACGCCTGCCGTACGGCCCTGGAGAGCTGGGCGGTGCGGCACGGCGCGGCCGGGACGGAACCGGTGCGGATGACATCCCGCCGCTGACCGCAGGGGGCCACCGGGCTCGTCCCCGGCGAGCGTCTGCCGGTGGGCCGGTCGGCCCTCGCTTGGTGGACACCGGCGGAATTATGGTGGCAGTGCAGACACATCGGGCCTCTCGACGAGGAGGTCGTCATGATCCAGGAGCTGGTGGGTGCCTTGGTGGCGGCGGGTGCCGCCGGATTCGTGTTCCTCGCCTCGGCGGCACGGATCGTCAAGCAGTACGAACGCGGGGTGGTCTTCCGCTTCGGACGGGTCCTGGGGTCGCCCCGGTCGCCGGGTCTGACCCTGATCGTTCCGATGGTGGACCGGCTGCACAAGGTCAACATGCAGATCGTGACGCTGCCCATCCCCGCACAGGAGGGCATCACACGGGACAACGTGACCGTGCGCGTGGACGCCGTCGTCTACTTCAAGGTGATGGACGCGACGAACGCGATCATCCAGGTGGAGGACTACCGGTTCGCGGTCTCGCAGATGGCCCAGACGTCGCTGCGCTCGATCATCGGCAAGAGCGATCTGGACGACCTGCTCTCCAACCGCGAGAAGCTCAACCAGGGCCTCGAACTCATGATCGACAGCCCGGCCGTGGGATGGGGCGTGCAGATCGACCGGGTCGAGATCAAGGACGTGTCCCTGCCGGACACGATGAAGCGGTCGATGGCCCGCCAGGCGGAGGCGGACCGTGAGCGCCGGGCGCGCATCATCAACGCGGACGCCGAGCTCCAGGCCTCGAAGAAGCTGGCGGAGGCCGCCGGGGTGATGTCGGACCAGCCCGCCGCGCTCCAGCTGCGGCTGCTGCAGACCGTGGTGGCGGTCGCGGCCGAGAAGAACTCCACACTCGTGCTGCCCTTCCCGGTGGAGCTGCTGAGGTTCCTGGAGCGGGCGGCGCCGCAGGAGGTGACGCCCGGCCATGACGGCGCACGGCCGCCGTCGGCCACGGCCCAGCCCGCCCCGGAAGCCCTGGAGGAGGCTGCGGCAGGCCCGCTGCCGGAAGCCGCGGCACCCGTGCCGGAAGCCGCACCGGAGCCCGCGGCACCCGTGCAGGAAGTCACACCGGAACCCGCGGCACCCGTGCAGGAGCCCGTGCCCGAAACCGCGACGGCGGCGCCCACGCGAGAAGCCGCACCAGGCCCCACCCCCACACCCCCGTCGGAGCTGCGGGCCGACCCCTCACCGGAAGGCACACCGTCGCCTTCCCCGTAGGCGTCGACCGCCTCCGCCGGCTGTGACGACCGCGCCCGAGTGACTCTCTGCGGGCGGCCGGGCGGGTGACTTCGCCCTCTCACCGGCCCGGCACACCCGGAAGATCTGCTTTTCTGATCATTTCGGTGGTTACGTTCGTGCGGTGAACGCTCTCGTACGGAACATCGCCACCCTCGGCGTCCTGGGCGCGGCGCTCGCCGCCTGCACGATCCCCGGTGCGTCGCACCACGCCCCGCGGGCCTCGGCGTCTCCTTCGGCGTTCCCCACGACCACCGTTCCCGGGCCGCCCACACTCGCGCCCGGGCCGCAGGGACTGGCGGCCGTGTTCAAGAGAGCCCCGACGCACGAGAAGGTCGTCGCCCTCACCTTCGACGCCGACATGACCGCGGCCGAGGGGCGCCGCGCGGCGGCGGGCGAGCACTTCGACAACCCCGGTCTGATCGGTGCCCTGCGGGAGCTGCGGGTTCCGGCGACCGTGTTCCTGACCGGCCGCTGGGTCGACCAGTACCCGCGGCAGGCACGGGCGATCGGCCGGGATCCGCTCTTCGAGGTGGGCAGCCACTCCTACAGCCACTACTCCTTCGCCGGCTCCTGCTACGGGCTGCCGATCCTGCCGCCGCAGCGGATGCGCTCGGACGTGGAACGCGGCGTCACGGCGCTCCACAGGGCGGGGGTGCCCCATCCGGTGCCGTACTTCCGCTTCCCCGGCGGCTGCTACGACAACCGGGCCCTGCGCACGATCAGTGCGCTCGGCATGACCGCGGTGCAGTGGGACGTGGTGAGCGGCGACGCGTTCGCGACGGACGCCGACGCGGTCGTACGGCAGGTACTGCGAGGGGTCCGGCCCGGTTCCGTGGTCATCATGCACTGCACCCGCGGCGGGGCGCCGGTGACGGAGAAGGTGGTCCGGGCCGTCGTGCCCGAGCTGCGCAAGAGGGGCTACCGGTTCGCCAAGGTCTCCGAGCTGATCGGAGCGTCCGGCGGACGGCGGCAGGACCCCGGCTCCAGTCCTGCGCCTACCCTGAGGCCATGAGCGATTACTGCGAGACGGAGCCGGCAGCACGGGAGCCCGTGGCGGGCGGGCCGCCGTTCGCCGAGTGTGTGCTGTGCCGGAAGCCGACGGAGTACCCGGAGTCGTACAAGGGACTCACGCTGTGCCCGGTCTGCGAGTGGCAGGAGGCACAGCGCACCGCCTGCTCCGGATGAGCACGGCAGCCCGCCGGCGGCGTACGAGGCCGTCCTCTCCCCCACGATGACCCGATGTTCCGCCTGGCAGACTTGAGCCCGTGAGCAGCGACCAGACCACCGCCGCGCCGGCGGACGCCCCGCACGACGGCCAGGACAGCCCCTTCCGCGCCGAGCGCACCACACGCGACGAGGCACCGCAGTTCGTGCTGCCGCTCGTCGTGCGCATCGAGCGGGCCGCTCCCCCGGCGCGCACGGACGCGCTGGAGACGGCGGCGCGTGCGGTGCTCGAGATCCTGAGCGACGAGCGCTCACTGGGTGAGGGCGAGTGGGCCCAGGCGATGCGGGACTGGCAGGACGCACGGATCCGCAAGGTGGTCCGCCGGGCGCGCGGCGCCGAGTGGCGGCGGGCCGAGGCGCTGCCGGGCCTCACGGTCACGGGCAAGTCGGCCGAGGTACGGGTCTTCCCGCCCGTCCCGCTGGACGGCTGGCCCAAGGACCTGGCCAAGCTGCAGGTCTCCGGCACCGACCTGGAGGATCCCGAGCCGCCCGCCGAGGCCGATCCGGGGAGCCCGGTGCTGTGGCTGAACCCGGAGCTGGAGATGTCGGCCGGCAAGGCGATGGCCCAGGGCGGACACGGCGCCCAGCTCGCCTGGTGGGCCCTGCCGGACGAGGAGCGCGCCGCCTGGCGCGACGCGGGCTTCCCCCTCGCCGTGCGCACCGCACGCCCGTCCCGCTGGGCCTCACTCACCACCTCCGGACTGCCCCTGGTACGGGACGCCGGCTTCACCGAGATCGCCCCGGGCAGCTGCACGGTGGTCGCGGAGCATCCGTCACTTCGCCCGCGAAACGGTTCCTGACCAGGCAAGGTCCCGAAGGGCCGGACCGCTCGGGGCTACTGACCGGAGCGGGCGTCTGCGGGATTGCGGTTGTGGGCGTGGTGGGGGCAGGTGTACCGCCGCACGAGCAGGAGTCCACCACCGTGAGGCAGTGGCGCATCCTCGGTCTGGCGGCACGCGCATCGCGGTCCTCGCAGTGACAGGATCGGTGGTATGGACACCGAGACGGACTGGGTGTACCGGGTGTGCGAACCACACGGCTCGGAGGGATGGCGCCCCTACGGCCGCGACCCCGAGCGGTGGCAGGGCACCATCACCGCCGATGATTCGAGCGAGGGCCCCCAGTACGCCGTCGCCCTCGTCGTCGCCGACCTGATGACCGAGTGGAAGATGCTCGGCCTCCCCCGGGCCAGGCACGTGCGGGTCCTGCTGTGGCGGGACGAGGAGGGTGACGTGGCGGACGCGGACGTCATCGTGGAGGTCCGGCCGGACATCCACGCCGAGTTATCGGCGGGAGTCCGGATCGCCCGGCCTGATGGACGCCCCCCGGTCACGGGGACACGGTCACTCCGGCTCGCGTCGCGGCCCGGCGGCAGGCGGACGCCACCCCGTGTACGCGTAGGCGGTGACCCAGGTGATGTCCATCTGCGCCCATGAGCCGGGGGCCGCGTACGGCCCGTACAGCGCGCTCTCGTTCTGGAGGACCCAGCTCAGCGGGCGCGAGGCCACGCCGCGGTGGTCGCTGAGGTACAGATGCCCGTCCAGGTAGTAGCGGGCCCGGCCGGGCGTCCACTCCAGGGAGACCGTGTGCCACTCGGTGAACGGCTCACCGGTGTCGGCGTGACCCTGGGGACGCCCGTCGCACGGGTGGTGGAAGAAGTGGACGGTGTCGACCCACGACTGCTCGTACATGTCCATCTCGCAGCCGCCCCCGTAGAACAGCCAGGCACTCTTGTAACCGGGGGCGGCCCTCACCACGCGGACCCGGGCGCTGTACTTCCCGTACGCCTGCTGCATCACCGCGCGCGGCACCACCGCCGCGACATGGAGGTCACCGCCGGAGGCCGGCCGGTACATGCGGATGTGCATACGGCCGTCGCCGCCCGCGGCGGGCCCGACCCACACCGTGTCGTCGGCGCGGTACTCGCCACCGAGCACACGGTCGTTGCCGTCGGAGTGGTTGCGCGGGTCGGCGGTGTCGTACCAGCCGCGCGGGTAGGCCCACCAGTCGGCACGGTAGGAGCCGGTGAGACCGCCGCAGTAGGCGCCGCGTGTGTCGGCGTCGTGGTCGCAGTCGCTGAAGGAGCCGAGCGGCACCACGTCACCGTCGAAGTTCTCGGCGAAGACCTGGTGGAAGGGGCCGCAGTCGCCGCGGGGCAGCGCGTCGCCGGTGGTGTGGCAGGCGTCCTCGGACGGCGTCGCGGCATCGGTCCGCGGCACGGTGCAGGCCACCTCGAGGGCCGCCACCAGGAGGGCGGCGGCGCGCAGGCGGCGCCGGTGAGCGCGGCGGTGTCGGCTCAATCTCCTGCTCCTGACTTCTGGGCCGCGACCGGCGCAGTGGTGGCCGGTCGCCCTGGGTCCGGGCAGGGTGCTGGACGGCCTCCTAAAAGATCTTCCTGGAAGCCGCGCGGGGAGGTTCCGCCATTGGGGTCGAAAAGCCCCGCCGGCCGGTGGTCGCGCAAGCCGGACCGGAGTCCGGCGGAACCTCAAATGTTGCTCTGAACGTCCCCCGGAAGGGGTTCGGCGCGAGGGGCCGGGGCCATGACTTCGTCACGCCGGCACCGGCGGTGCGCCGACGGGGACGGACGGGCGCACCGGGTGCGGCCGTGGACCGCACGAGAGCGGCCCGGCGGGAACCGTGGCGGAGGAGGGGACGATGGAACGACTGGGAACCGGCATCGGATGGCGGCCTGAGATCGCCGTTGCCGTGGAGGCCATGCCCGGCGTCGACTGGGTCGAGACCGTGGCCGAGAACGTGTGTCCGGGGCACCTCCCCGAGTCGCTGCTGCGCCTGCGCGCGCGGGGCGTCACCGTCGTCCCGCACGGCGTCTCCCTCGGCCTCGGCGGCGCGGACCGCCCCCACGCGGGCCGGCTCGCCGATCTCGCCGCATGCGCCGAGGCGCTGGGGTCTCCCCTGGTAACCGAGCACATCGCGTATGTGCGGGCGGGCGGGCCGCTCACCGCCTCGACGCTGCTGGAGGCGGGGCACCTGCTCCCGGTCCCGCGCACCCGCGACGCACTGGACGTCCTGTGCGAGAACGTCCGGATCGCGCAGGACGCCCTTCCCCGGCCGCTCGCCGTGGAGAACATCGCGGCGCTGATCTCCTGGCCGGACGAGGAGATGACCGAGGGGCAGTTCCTGTACGAACTGGCCGACCGTACCGGCGTGCGGCTGCTGATCGACGTGGCGAACCTGCACACCAACCACGTCAACCGGGGCGAGGACCCGGCCAAGGCGCTGGACGAACTGCCCGTCGAGGCCATCGCGTACGTCCACGTCGCGGGCGGGTACGAACGCGACGGCGTCTGGCACGACAGCCACGCCCACCCGGTCACGCAGCCGGTCCTCGATGTGCTGGCCGACCTCGCGTCCCGCGCCACCGCGCCCGGCGTCCTGCTGGAGCGCGACGACAACTTCCCCGAACCGGCCGAGCTGGAGGGGGAGTTGGCCGCTATTCGGGAAACGGTCGAGAAGGCGGGAGCACGGACCCGGACGGGGGTGCGGCAGGGTCCCCCGGCGCGGACGGCCGCGCGGCAGCCGGCGACCGGGACCCGGCGCGGTACCGCGGCGCAGTCGGGCACGGGACTGCTCCCGGCGGAACGGCCCACCGGGACAGCCGGCCCGGCGGCAGAGCCCGCGGACACGCGGACCACGGACGCGCGCGGCACCGCTTCCGCCTCCGCTCGGCAGCGGCTGGCGCTCGCACAGGCCGCGCTGCTCTCCTCCCTCGTGGCGGGTACGCCCGTGCCCGAGGGCTTCGACCGGGTGCGGCTCGGGGTGCAGGCGCGCGCCCTCGCCGCCAAGCGGTCCTCGATCGTGGCGAAGGTCGCGCCGGAGCTGCCCGGCATCCTCGGGGAGGAGTACCGGTCCGCGTTCCTCGCCTATGCCCAGGGCCGGCCGATGTCGGACGGCTACCGGCGCGACGCCCTCGACTTCGCCGAGCACCTGCTGCTCGCCGGGCGCCCCGAGGACGCCGAGCGGCGGCGCCGGCTGCGCGAGTGGTGGCTGGAGCGCTCCGGCCCCACCCCGCCCTCCCGGCACCCCGCGGCCCGGCTCGCCCGCGCCACGCGCCGGGTCCTGCTGGGGCACTGACCGGAGCTCGCCCATGTCACTCCTGGCGTGCCCCGGGGGCCGATTCCACGGAATGTGCCCCGGTCGACACAGCAGTCGAACATCGCGCCCGCAGCGTCGATTCACCCCACTTCGCCAGGGGATGACGGCCTGTTCGCCGAGCGCATAAGGCATGCGATGCCCGCTATCCAACTATTTCTTCCCGTAGGGCAGTTGGTCGGTACGGCGCAGTAATATGCCAGCCTGCACCCGAGGCGCACGAGCATGCGGTGCCGGAAGCGGGAGGCACCATGCGATCCAGACCGGTCCAGGGCCGCGGAATCTTGAGCGGCACCGGGATCATCATCACCCTGCTCGCGGGGACCCTTGCCGCACTCGTCTTCCCCGTCTGGTCCTACGCGGACCGCTCCGGCACCGGCCTGGACACCCTGAACGCGCAGACCGTGCCCACAAGCTACGGCCCGCTGTCCGCGCTGGACCGGGATTTCATCACCAGGGTCCGGCTGGCCGGGCTGTGGGAGCTGCCGGCGGGTCAGCAGGCCGAGCAGAAAGGCACCACACAGGCGGTGCGCACCGCGGGCGAGCACCTCATCGAGGGGCACACCTTCCTGGACGCCCGCGTCCGCGACGTCGCCGCCCGCCTCGGGCTCGCCCTGCCCAACCAGCCGAACGCCCAGCAGCGCCAGTGGCTCTCGGCGCTGGACGCGGCGCAGGGCGAGGAGTACGACCGCGACTTCGCCAACCTCCTGCGCCAGGCCCACGGCAAGGTGTTAGCCGTCGTCGCCCAGGTCCGCGCCACCACGCGCAACTCGCTCGTGCGTGTCCTCGCCGACGACGCGAACGCCACCGTCCTCGACCACATCAAGGTCCTCGAGGCCACAGGCTACGTCGACTTCGACGCCCTGGCCCAGGACGCGGCCACGGCCAGTCCGCCCCCGCTCACCCCGTCCCCGGCCCCGCCGGGCCCCACGAACGACCCCGGCACACCGGTGCCGGTGACGCCCTCGGCGACGTACTCGCTGCCGCCGGCGGCCTCCAGCCCCCCGCCGTGAGGGGCGCGGGCCGGGTGTCCCGGCCCGCCCCACGCGGTCAGGCGAGGCCCGCGACCAGCTCCGCGACCGACTTGCGGCGGCCGGTGAAGAACGGCACCTCCTCGCGGACGTGCATCCGGGCCTCCGAGCCGCGCAGGTGGCGCATGAGGTCGACGATGCGGTGCAGCTCGTCGGCCTCGAAGGCGAGGACCCACTCGTAGTCGCCGAGCGAGAACGAGGCGACCGTGTTGGCGCGCACGTCCGGGTAGTTGCGGGCCATCTTGCCGTGGTCGGCCAGCATGCGGCGGCGGTCCTCGTCCGGCAGCAGGTACCAGTCGTAGGAGCGCACGAACGGGTAGACGCTGACGTAGTTGCGCGGCGTCTCGTCGGCGAGGAACGCCGGGATGTGCGAACGGTTGAACTCCGCCGGGCGGTGCAGCGCCATGTTGGACCACACCGGCGCGAGCGCACGGCCGAGCTTCGTACGGCGGAAGAGGTTGTACGCCTCCTGCAGCTCGTCACTGGTCTCGGCGTGCCACCAGATCATCACGTCGGCGTCGGCGCGCAGACCCGACAGGTCGTACGTACCCCGGACGGTCACGTCCTTCGCGGCGAGCTGGTCGAACAGCTCCTGGACCTCGTCGGCGTAACCGGTGCGGTCCTCCGGCAGCGCGTCCTTCAGCCGGAAGACGGACCACAGCGTGTAGCGGATGACCTCGTTGAGGTCCTTGGCCAGCTTGCCCTTGTTCGGGATCCTGCCGGGCTCGGTGGTGGGGGCGTCGTCACTCATGTGCCTATTCTCCCGCTCCGCCGTGCAGGCTCTGCACCGGGCTCGCCATGAGCTCCCGCACACCGCGCGGATCACCGTCGAGTTGGTCCACGGCGGCGTACGCGCTCGCGATGCACGCCGGGATGCCGACGCCGTCGTACGCCGCACCGCACACCGCGAGGCCCGGAAGCCCGGCCACGTGCTCGCGGATGCGGGCCACGCGCGCGTGGTGGCCCACGGGGTACTGGGGCAGACCGTCGGTCCAGCGGGTGACGCGGGTCTCCACCGGGACGGCGTCCAGGCCGGTCGCCTCGCGCAGGTCGTGCCGGGAGAGGGCCACCAGGCCGGCGTCGTCGCGCTGCAGGATCTCCGTCTCGCCGTACCTCCCCACGGACGTCCTCACCACGAGCACGTCCGGGTCCTCGTCGGCGATCCAGCCCCATTTGCGGGAGGCGAAGGTCGACGCCTTGATCGTGCGGCCGTCGACCGGCGGCACCAGGAAGCCGCTCCCCTCGGGAAGGGCCGCGGCCTCCGCGCGGCGGTAGGCGAGGGTGACCAGGGCCATGGAGGCGTACTCGATCGAGCGCAGTTCGGCGGCGGCCCCGGGGCACGCCCCGGACAGCAGACGGGCCGCGTCACGAGCGGGCGAGGCGACGACGACGCCGTCGGCCTCCTCGACGTGGTCGTCGACCAGCACCTCCCAGCGCGCGCCACCGCCCCCGGGCTCAACGGTGAAGCGCAGGCCGTGGACGGGACTGTTCAGCCGGATCTCGCCGCCCCGCGCGAGCACCGACTCCGCCACCGCGAGCGGCAGCCGGCCCACACCGCCCTCGATGCCCATGAACACCGGGCCGGTCTGCGCGGCGGCGGCCGCCTTGGCCTGGATCTCGCGGACCGCCTCCGTCAGCGAGCCGTGGGCCTGGGCGGCCTGGAAGAGCTGCGGGACGGCCGAGCGCATCGAGATGCGGTACGCGTCGCCCGCGTACACCCCGCCGAGGAGCGGCTCCACCAGGCGGTCGACGACCTCGCGGCCGAGGCGCGCCGCCACGTACTCCCCCACGGCCACGTCGTCGCCGGTCTCGGTGCGCGGCAGGTCCGCGTCCCGCTCGATACGGCGCAGGCCCTCGTCGGACAGGAGGCCGGACAGTGCGGACGCGGCGGAGGGCACGCCCATGACGTGCCCCTTGGGCATCGGGCGAAGGGCGCCGCGCGTCCAGATCGAGGCGGCGGCCGTGGCCGGCGGCTGCAGGCGGTCCGCGAGGCCGACCGCGCGGGCCAGCGCCACCGCCTCGGGCCGTCGCGCGAGCATCGACTCGGCGCCGAGATCGACCCGTGCGCCCGCGATCTCGCCGGGCAGCAGCTTGCCTCCGACCCGGTCCGAGGCCTCCAGCACCGTCACCCGCGCGCCCCGGTCCAGCAGCCGGTGGGCGGCGGCCAGGCCCGCGATCCCGCCTCCGATGACGACGACGTGCCCCGCGGACGCGGGGGTCTCCCTTGCGCTCATGCATCCAGCCTCTCAGACCCCGTCGGCACTCCCGCAGGGGCCGGGTGTCCCTGCCGAGTCCCGACCGTGACCGCATCGGAACCGGATCAGGCCAACGTCCGGTCCGGGTCCGGCGTCGAAGAGGCGTCCGTCACAACGACCCTCGGGGGGTATGACCGCATGCGCATTCCACGCTCACCACGGCCGGTTCAGGTGCTGGCCGCGACACTGCTCGCCGCTTCACTCGCACTCGCGGGCTGCAGCGCCGGCGCCGACGACATGAGCAAGGCCGATGGCGGCGATGCCAAGGCCGCCGTACCCGCAGACAGGCAGGGCGCCGCCGACGGTGACGCCGGCAGCGCCGCATCCGGCGAAGCGAAGGCCCGCGACACCGCGCCCCGGCTGACCGCGAACCGCATCATCCGTACGGCGTCCCTCACCGTGCAGGTCAAGGAGGTGCCCAAGGCGCTCGACGAGGCGCGGACGGCCGTCGAGAACGCGGGCGGGTTCGTCGGCAGCGAGAGCACCAGCCGCGACACCGCCGGCCACGAGCGCACCCGGCTCGTCCTGCGCGTGCCCGTCGCGAAGTACGAGGAAGTGCTCGGCGAACTGCAGGGCGCGGGCAGGCTCGTCGAGCGCACGGCCAAGGCCGTCGACGTCACCGACCAGGTCGTGGACGTCGACAGCCGCATCAAGTCGCAGCGCGCGAGCGTGGCACGGGTGCGTGAGCTGATGGACCGGGCGACCAAGCTCAGTGACGTGGTCGCCCTGGAAGGGGAGTTGAGCACGCGCGAGGCCGACCTCGAGTCGCTGCTCGCCCGGCAGGCCTCCCTCGACGACCGCACCAGCCTGGCCACCATCACCCTCTCGCTGTCCGAGACGCCGGTGAAGAAGGCCGCGAAGGACGACCGGCCGGGCTTCCTGGACGCGCTGGCGGGCGGCTGGCACGTCTTCGTCACGCTGCTGCGGTGGATCGCCCTGGCGATCGGCGCGGCACTTCCCTTCGCGGTGTGCGCCGCGCTGCTGGTACTGGTGTGGGTGCGGGGCGTACGCCCACGGCTGCCGCACCATCCGGCGCCCGCGACCGCCGCGGCCCCGGAGGAAGGGCGGGGCGGGCAGGACTGACGGACCCCCCGCGCCGTAGCGTGTTCGTATGAACCCGAGCCCGACAAGCCGTTCGACAGAGCGCCTGGTGGTCATCGGCGGCGACGCGGCGGGCATGTCCGCCGCGTCGCAGGCGCGCCGCCTCAAAGGTCCCGACGCATTGGAGATCGTGGCGTTCGAGCGCGGCCACTTCTCCTCGTTCTCGGCGTGCGGGATCCCGTACTGGGTGGGCGGCGACGTCGACTCACGGGACGCGCTGATCGCCCGTGCCCCCGAAGAACACCGGTCGCGCGGCATCGGCCTGCGGATGCGGACCGAGGTCACGGAGATCGACGTGGACGGCGGCCGTGTGCGGGCGCGGGACCTCGACACCGGGGCCGAGGCGTGGACCTCGTACGACGAGCTGGTGATCGCGACCGGCGCCCGTCCGATCCGCCCCGACCTGCCCGGGGTCGACGCGCCCGGGGTGCACGGCGTGCAGACCCTGGACGACGGCCAGGCGCTCCTGGACACGCTGACCGCCACGACGGGCCGCCGCGCGGTGGTCGTCGGCGCGGGCTACATCGGTGTGGAGATGGCCGAGGCGCTGATCAACCGCGGTTACGAGGTCACCGTCGTCAACCGCGGCAGGGAGCCCATGGCGACGCTCGACCCGGACATGGGCCTGCTGGTGCACCGGGCCATGGAGGGGCTCGGCATCACCATGGTGAACGACGCCGAGGTCACCAAGATCCTCACCGGCGACGACGGCAGGGTGCGGGCCGTGGGCACGGAGACCGCCGAGTTCCCGGCCGACGTGGTGGTCCTCGGCATCGGAGTGCGTCCCGAGACCTCCCTGGCGAAGGCCGCGGGGCTGCCGCTGGGCGGGCACGGCGGACTGCTCACGGACCTCGCGATGCGGGTGCGCGGTCACGAGCACATCTGGGCCGGCGGCGACTGCGTCGAGGTCCTCGACCTGGTCTCCGGGCGCGAGAGGCACATCGCGCTCGGCACCCACGCCAACAAGCACGGGCAGGTCATCGGCACGAACGTGGGCGGCGGCTACGCCACGTTCCCGGGTGTCGTCGGCACGGCGGTGAGCAAGGTCTGCGACCTGGAGATCGCCCGCACCGGTCTACGCGAGAAGGACGCGCGGCGGGCGGGGCTGCAGTACGTGACGGTCACCATCGAGTCGACCAGCCGCGCGGGCTACTACCCGGACTCCGCGCCCATGACCGTGAAGATGCTCGCCGAACGCCGCACGGGCCGGCTGCTCGGCGTCCAGATCGTCGGCCGAGAGGGCGCGGCCAAGCGGGTCGACATCGCGGCGGTCGCCCTGACCGCGCGGATGACGGTGGAGGAGATGACGGCCCTGGACCTGGGCTATGCGCCGCCGTTCTCACCGGTGTGGGATCCGGTCCTGGTGGCGGCCCGCAAGGCGGTCACGGCGGTACGGGCACAGCCCTGATAGGGGGTGCGAGGGGAACGCGGACGAACCACAGGCGGCCACCGCGGCGCCCTCCGCTCAAGCCGTCTCGTGCTGACCGACCCCGTTGATCCGCTCGATCGCCTGCCGGGCCTGCTCGGCCGGCGGTCGCGGCGGCAGCGACGACACCGGGGCGCCGGCGGGCACGGCGGCGGCCGGCTGCGGCTGCGCCCCCGCGGGCTTGGCGTGCGCGGCGGGGCGCGTGGAGCGCAACCGGTGGCTGACCGCCTCGTCGAGGGTGACGGGACGCTGCATCTGGGAGGCCAGCCGGCCGGCCTCCTGGCCCAGCCTGGCGATGTCCTCCCAGGGCAGGTGGATCACCAGCGCGAGCTCGGCCTCGCCGTCGGGCAGAGCGTGTATCGGAGGGGTGACCCGGTCGTTCATCGCCTGCTCCTCACGTCGTCCCCGCGACACGCCTTCCCCGCGCCGCGGGCGGTTGACGAGACATACGGGCACCCGGACCGCCGTGTTCACCGATTCACGCGGCCGATCGAGGGCAGTACTTCCTTGTGGTGATCCCCGTCCATGACGTGAACCCGGTGCGCAGTACGCCCTATGTCACGTACGCGCTGATCGCGGCCAACTTCATCGTCTTCCTGTTCACCCCGGGGCTGGCCGGTTCGGTGGCGGGACAGAGCGACCTCTCGCAGCTGTGCCATCTCCAGGCGTTCCTGGACCACTACGCCGCGGTCCCGCGGGAGTTGATCCACGACCAGCTGCCGAGGCTCGTGCCCACGGGCGCCGTCGGCGTCGGACCGCACGGCGCCGGCTGTGTCGTGGCCCCGCCGGACTACCACAAGTCACCACCGACGTCGGTGTTCACGGCGATGTTCCTGCACGGCAGCTGGCTCCATCTGCTGGGCAACATGCTGTTCCTGCTGATCTTCGGCAACAACATCGAGGACCGCCTCGGCCATGTCCGCTACGCCGTCTTCTACGTCGTCTGCGGCTACGCGGCGGCGTACGGCTTCGCCCTGCTCAACGCCGACTCGGGCGACCCGCTGATCGGCGCCTCGGGAGCCATCGCCGGCGTGCTCGGCGCCTATCTGGTCCTCTACCCGCGGGCCAGGGTCTGGGTCCTGGTCCCCTTCCTGATCTTCCTGCCGCTGCGGCTGCCCGCCTGGATCGTGCTCGGCTTCTGGTTCGTGCTGCAGGCGGCCTACTCGTCCGGGGCCGCCGTCTCCCATGCCGGGACCGTGGCGTACGCCGCCCATATCGTCGGCTTCATCGTGGGCATGCTGCTGGCCTGGCCGCTGCGCCGGGGCACCCCGGCGCCGCCCGAGCCGCGCGGCCTGCTGTGGGGCAGGCAGGCACGGGCCCGGCAGGTCTGGTGACACGGCTCGGCACGGGCTCAGGCGCGCCCGTGGCCGACCGGGCCGGAGAAAAAGGTGTCAGTGGGCCGTCTGTGTGTGGACGAACTCCACGAGCCGGGTGAGGGCGTCCGGGTCGGTGGAGGGCATGACGCCGTGGCCGAGGTTGAAGACGTGGCCCTCCAGACCGGCGGCGGCCTCCAGCACCTCACGGGTCTTGGTCTCGACGACCTCCCGCGGGGCGAAGAGGATCGCCGGGTCGAGGTTGCCCTGCAGGGCCTTGCCGGGGCCGACGCGACGGGCCGCCTCGTCGAGCGGGACGCGCCAGTCGACGCCGACCACGTCCGCGCCCGCCTCGCCCATCAGGCCGAGCAGTTCACCGGTGCCGACACCGAAGTGGATGCGCGGGACGCCGTACCCCTCGACGGCCCGGAAGACCTTGGCCGAGGCAGGCAGCACCGAGCGGCGGTAGTCGGCGGGGGCGAGGGCGCCGGCCCACGAGTCGAAGAGCTGGACCGCCGAGGCGCCCGCTTCGATCTGGACCTTCAGGAAGGCGACCGTGATCTCCGCGAGCCGGTCCACCAGGTCGGTCCACAGCTGCGGGTCGCCGTGCATGAGCGCCTTGGTGTTCTCGTACGTGCGAGAGGGGCCACCCTCGATGAGGTAGCTCGCGAGGGTGAAAGGCGCGCCGGCGAAACCGATCAGCGGGGTCTCGCCCAGTTCGGCGGTGAGCAGGCCGATGGCCTCCGTGACGTACGAGACGTCCTCGGGGGTCAGGTCACGCAGCTGCGCGAGGTCGGCGCGGGAGCGGATCGGGTGCTGGACGACGGGCCCGACGCCGGGCTTGATGTCGAGGTCGACACCGATGGCCTTGAGCGGCACGACGATGTCGCTGAAGTAGATCGCCGCGTCCACCCCGTGCCGGCGGACCGGCTGAAGCGTGATCTCGGTGATCAGCTCCGGCCGCATGCAGGACTCGAGCATCGCGACGCCCTCGCGCACCTTGCGGTACTCGGGCAGTGAGCGCCCGGCCTGCCGCATGAACCAGACCGGTGTGTGCGGCACCGGTTCGCGCCTGCACGCCTTGAGGAAGGCGGAGTCGTACGTCGCTGTCGGCTGGCCCGTGGCGGGGCGGTCAGTGGCACTCACGCCGGAAAGTCTCGCACGCCGCACGGACCGCCGAGACCGGGGGCGAGCGCGCCGGAGGGCCACTGGGACGCGCGCGTGCGACTCGACGTCGCTATATCACAGGTACGGCCGGTGCGCACTCGCCCCGGCCGCAGCCACTCGGTGCCTTTCCCGGCCAACCACCGGCGGCACGGGTGTCTCTCCCTGCGAACGTGCTTTCCTGCCCTTAACCTTCCCCGCATGGCTGCGGCTCAGGGACAACCGACGGACGGCGCTGGCGGAATGGACGACGCGGAGGAGACAGACGGCGATGCGAGGGAACAGGCGCCGCCGCCCTTCCGTGCCGCCGTGGACGCCCTGAAGGCCGCACGGCTGCGGCCGGAGATCGAGGTCGAGCCGACGCGGCCTCCGCAGCGGCTCGCCCCGTTCACGTACGCGCTGGAGGCCGCGGTCGTCGAGGAGGGCGAGGATCTGGCCGACGGGCGCCTCGTCCTGCTGTACGACCCGGCCGGGCACGAGGCCTGGCAGGGCTCGTTCCGTCTGGTCACGCTGGTGCGGGCCGAGCTCGAGCCGGAGATGGCGTCCGACCCGCTGCTGCCCGAGGTCTGCTGGTCCTGGCTGACCGGGGCGCTGCAGGCCCGCGGGCTTGCGTACGGCGAGCCGAGCGGGACGGTGACCCGCGCGAGTTCGCACTACTTCGGCGGGCTCGCCACGCGCCCGGCCGCCTCCCAGATCGAGATCCGCGCCTCCTGGACGCCTCGCGAGGGCCTCGGCGGTGCCCCGGACACGGCCGCCCATTTCGCCTCGTGGTGCGATCTGCTGTGCCAGGTGGCGGGGCTGCCTCCGGCAGGCCCGGGTGATGCCTCCGTGGTGACGCTGCCGCAACGACGGGATCCCCAGTCCCGCTGATTTCGCCGCTCCGCCCGGAAGACGGACAGCGTCAACCTCCGACTGACGTTTCTTGCCATCTCTTTGTCGATACGACCACTTTCAGCCTCATATCGACGCCAGAGTGATCCAACTCGGTCTCCCATTGATCGCTCGCGCGTCCGAATTGCCCGGATTGTTACTCACCAAATCGTGATCATTCTCTAAAGGACGAGAGGTTTGGTGCCGAAGACGACTGTGACCTTGAAAGCACGGTTCGTCCCGGCTTGATCCCCAGAGCCGGCCCCGTCCCGCACCCCAGGAGGCCTGGTGTCCGTTCTTCTCGAGCAGCCCGCAAGCCTGGTCGCCTACCGCCCGAACAAGCCGACCGCCATGGTCGTCGTGGCCGACCCGCGCGTCCGTTCCACCGTCACCCGCCACCTCTGGGCGCTCGGAGTGCGCGACGTGATCGAGGCGTCGTCCATCGCGGAGGCGCGCCCTCGCATCGGCAACCCCCGCGACATCTGCGTCGCCGATGTCCACCTCCCCGACGGCTCCGGTCTCACCCTGCTCTCGGAGACCCGTGCCGCGGGCTGGCCCAACGGTCTGGCCCTGTCCGCCGCCGACGACATCGGCGCGGTCCGCAACGCCCTGGCAGGCGGAGTGAAGGGCTATGTCGTCACCGGCACGCGCACCAACGTCGGGCTCCCCACCCGACCTGGCGCCGCTCCCATCGGCGCCGCCGCCGCGCGCCTGCACCGCCGCCCCCCGGGTGCCCCGAGTCACCCGGGCGGCTACCGCGAACTGTCCGGCCGCGAGGTGGAGGTACTCCGCCTGGTCGCCGAGGGCCAGTCGAACAAGGCCATCGGCGTCTCGATGGGCCTGTCCGCGCTGACCGTCAAGAGCCACCTCGCCCGCATCGCGCGCAAGCTGGGCACCGGCGACCGCGCCGGAATGGTGGCGGTCGCCCTGCGCACCGGCATCATCCACTGACCCCGCAGCCATCCCTGTCCACCGTTCCCACCGCCCACCCCGATCCGCGTCCGCACCGAGCCGCCGCCGACCCGAGTCCGGGGAGATCACCGAGCGGGCCGGGCCCACCGACCCGCGTACAGTCGGCACCTTGATCCATTTCCCGCACATCTGACACATGACTGGTTTACGACCCTCCACCGCCCGCCGACGGAACGTTCCGTCGGCGGGTGCAGTCCATACACGGATACCCTTGACCGGTGACCGACGCCCAAGAGACCGCAGAAGACAGCCCACTGCGAACCACCGGAGGCGCCCCTCCGGACGATGTCGAAGCGGCGCCGATCCCTTTGCTGGAGCCGCGTGACGGGATTCCTCCCGTGATCGCCGACGCGTCCTCCCTCGCCGAGATGATCTCGGCCTTCGCCGCCGGCACCGGCCCGGTGGCCGTCGACGCCGAACGCGCGTCCGGCTACCGGTACGGTCAGCGTGCCTATCTGGTCCAGCTGCGCCGTGAGGGCGCGGGCACCGCGCTGATCGACCCCGTCGCCTGCCCCGACCTGTCGGGCCTCGGCGAGGTGCTCTCCGGCACCGAGTGGGTGCTGCACGCCGCCACGCAGGATCTGCCGTGCCTGCGGGAAATAGGCATGATGCCCACCCAGCTGTTCGACACCGAGCTGGCCGGGCGCCTCGCGGGGTTCCCCCGGGTCGGGCTCGGCGCCATGGTCGAGGGCGTTCTGGGCTTCGTGCTGGAGAAGGGGCACTCGGCCGTCGACTGGTCGACACGACCCCTCCCCGATCCCTGGCTGCGCTACGCGGCGCTGGACGTCGAGCTGCTCGTCGACCTGCGGGACGCCCTGGAGAAGGAGCTCGACCGGCAGGGCAAGCTGGAGTGGGCCCAGCAGGAGTTCGAGGCGATCGCCTCCGCGCCGCCCGCGGAGCCGCGCAAGGACCCCTGGCGCCGTACGTCCGGTATGCACAAGGTGCGCCGCCGCCGGCAGATGGCGGTCGTCCGTGAGCTGTGGCAGACCCGGGACCGCATCGCACAGCGCCGGGACGTCTCACCGGGCAAGGTGCTCGGGGACGCGGCGATCGTCGAAGCCGCGCTGGCCCTGCCGCCGAATGTGCACGCCCTCGCCGCGCTCGGCGGCTTCGGGCACCGTATGGGACGGCGTCAGTTGGAGCAGTGGCAGGCCGCGGTCGACCGTGCCAGGACCCTGCCCGAGACCGGCCTGCCGCAGCCCGGCCAGCCGGTGACCGGGCCCCCGCCACCGCGGGCGTGGGCCGACAAGGACCCGGTGGCCGCGGCCCGGCTGACCGCGGCGCGCGCGGCGATCTCGGCGCTCGCCGAGCAGCTGAACATGCCGCAGGAGAATCTGATCTCCCCCGACACCGTCCGACGGGTGTGCTGGGAGCCGCCCAAACCCGCCGACGCCGGGTCCGTCGCGGCCGCGCTCACCGGTTACGGGGCGCGGCCGTGGCAGGTCGAGCAGGTCACTCCGGTGCTGGTGGCGGCGCTGTCGGTCCTGGGCTGAGGACCGGGAAGGCCACGGGGCGCGCCGGAGGGAGCCGGTCGCAGGACAGGGCGGGCGCCGTGGGTCGGTCGCGGGTCCCGCCCCGGCCGCACCACGGTGCCCGCCGTAATCCGAAGGGGCTCGCACGCTGCCTGAAGCGGGCGGCAGCGTCGAGATCGCGCCAAGATCGGCGTGGCGCCGCCGGTGGGCTACGCCCGAAGGCTCCCCCGATGGTGTGACCTTCACCGCTTGGGCCTGCGGGACTGGGCAGCTTGGTTACCCACAAGTAGCATGGGAGCTGAGCGCGCGCTCAGTGCGTCGCAGCAGTGCCATCCCGCACCCTGGAGGAGAGCCATCGTGCCTCGTACCGTCAGGGACGTCGTCTTCGTCGACGGCGTCCGTACCCCGTTCGGCAAGGCGGGCCCGAAGGGCATCTACCACGAGACCCGCGCCGACGACCTCGTCGTGAAGGCGATCCGGGAGCTGCTGCGCCGCAACCCCGGGCTCGACCCGAAGACGGTCGACGAGGTGGCCGTCGCCGCCACCACGCAGATCGGTGACCAGGGCCTGACCATCGGCCGCACCGCAGGCATCCTCGCGGGCCTGCCCACCTCGGTTCCCGGCTACTCGATCGACCGCATGTGCGCGGGCGCGCTGACCGCCGTCACCACCGTCTCCGGCTCCATCGCCTTCGGCGCGTACGACGTCGCCATCGCGGGCGGTGTCGAGCACATGGGCCGCCACCCGATGGGCGAGGGCGTGGACCCGAACCCGCGCTTCGTCAGCGAGAAGCTGGTCGACGAGTCCGCCCTGTTCATGGGCATGACCGCGGAGAACCTGCACGACCGCTACCCGCAGATCACCAAGCTGCGCGCCGACGAGTACGCGGTGCGCTCGCAGGAGAAGGCCGCCAAGGCGTACGCCAACGGCAAGATCCAGCAGGACCTGGTGCCGATCTCGGTGCGCCGCACCAACCCCGAGGGCGGCGAGACGGGCTGGGGCCTGGTCACCGCCGACGAGCCGATGCGTCCGGGCACCACCCTGGAGAACCTGGCGAACCTGAAGACGCCGTTCCGCGTCCACGGCCGGGTCACCGCGGGCAACGCGGCCGGTCTGAACGACGGCGCCACCGCCTCGATCATCGCGTCCGAGGACTTCGCGCGGGAGAACGGCCTGCCGGTCAAGATGCGCCTGGTCTCCTACGCCTTCGTGGGCGTGGAGCCCGAGGTCATGGGCTACGGCCCGATCCCGGCCACGGAGAAGGCGCTCGCCAAGGCGGGCCTCTCGATCTCCGACATCGGCCTGTTCGAGATCAACGAGGCCTTCGCCGTCCAGGTCCTGGCCCTCCTCGACCACTACGGCATCGCGGACGACGACGAGCGCGTCAACCAGTACGGCGGCGCCATCGCCTACGGTCACCCGCTGGCCTCCTCCGGCGTCCGTCTGATGACGCAGCTGGCCCGCCAGTTCGAGGAGCAGCCGCAGGTCCGCTACGGCCTGACCACCATGTGCGTCGGCTTCGGCATGGGCGCGACGGTCATCTGGGAGAACCCGCACTTCGAGGGGGACAAGTGAGCACCACCGCCGAACTGTTGAAGGGCGCGGCCGAGCTGTTCCCGGACGAGGTCGTCACGCAGGCGCACGTACGCCACTTCGACCTGCCGCTGGGCGCGGGCAGGTTCGCCCTGATCACGCTGGACAACGGCTTCGACCACACCAAGCCGACCACCTTCGGCCCGCAGTCGCTGGCGAACCTCAACGCCGCGATCGACCAGGTCGAGAAGGAGGCCGCGGACGGCGAGATCGTCGGCGTCGGCATCACCGGCAAGCCGTTCATCTTCGCGGTCGGCGCCGACCTCAAGGGCGTCGAACTGCTGAAGAGGCACGAGGACGCGCTGGCCATCGGTAAGGGCGGCCACGAGGTTTTCAAGCGCCTGTCGGCCCTCGCGGTCCCGACGTTCGCGTACTACAACGGCGCGGCCATGGGCGGCGGCGTCGAGGTCGGCCTGCACTGCACCTACCGCACGGTGTCCGCGGCCCTCCCGGCGTTCTCCCTGCCCGAGGTCTTCCTGGGCCTGGTCCCCGGCTGGGGCGGCTGCACCCTGCTGCCGAACCTGATCGGCGCCGACAAGGCCGTCTCGGTGATCATCGAGAACTCGCTCAACCAGAACAAGCAGCTGGGGGGCAAGCAGGTCTACGAGCTCGGCATCGCCGACGCCATCTTCGAGGGCGCCGACTTCCTCGAGCAGTCGCTGATCTGGACCGCCACCGTCCTCAAGGGCGAGATCCAGGTCGAGCGCCCGGTGATCGACCGCGGCGAGGCCTGGGACCAGGCCGTCGCCAAGGGCCGCTTCATCGCCGACGGCAAGGTGCACGGCGCGGCCCCGGCCGCCTACCGCGCGCTGGACATCATCGCCGCCGCGAAGAACGGCGACCTGCAGCAGGGCTACGACGCCGAGGACCAGGCCCTCGCGGACCTGATCATGGGCGGCGAACTGCGCGCCGGCATCTACGCGTTCAACCTCGTCCAGAAGCGCGGCAAGCGCCCGGCGGGCGCCCCCGACAAGAACCTGGCCCGCCCGGTCACCAAGGTCGGTGTCGTCGGCGCCGGTCTGATGGCCTCCCAGCTGGCCCTGCTGTTCCTGCGCCGCCTCGAGGTCCCGGTCGTCCTCACGGACATCGACCAGGAGCGCGTCGACAAGGGCGTCGGCTACGTCCACGCCGAGATCGACAAGCTGCTCGGCAAGGGCCGCATCAACCAGGACAAGGCCAACCGTCTCAAGGCGCTGGTCTCCGGTGTCCTGGACAAGGCGGAGGGCTTCGCGGACGCGGACTTCATCATCGAGGCCGTGTTCGAGGAGATGTCGGTCAAGCAGAAGGTGTTCGCAGAGGTCGAGGCGGTCGCCCCGGCGCACGCGATCCTCGCGACCAACACCTCCTCCCTGTCGGTGACGGAGATGGCGTCGAAGCTGCAGCACCCCGAGCGGGTCGTCGGCTTCCACTTCTTCAACCCGGTCGCGATCCTGCCGCTCCTCGAGATCGTGCGCGACGAGCAGACGGACGACGCCTCGCTGGCGACCGCCTTCGCGGTGGCCAAGAAGCTGAAGAAGACGGCGGTTCTGGTCAAGGACGCCCCGGCGTTCGTCGTCAACCGCATCCTCACCCGCTTCATGGGCGAGATCCAGAACGTCATCGACGAGGGCACCCCGGTCGCGGTGGCGGAGAAGGCGATCGAGCCGCTCGGCCTGCCGATGTCCCCTCTGGTCCTCCTCGAGCTGGTCGGCCCGGCGATCGGCCTGCACGTCTCCGAGACGCTGCACGGCGCGTTCCCGGAGCGCTTCAAGGTCTCCCCGAACCTGAAGGCGGTCGTCGAGGCGGGCAAGCGCGGCTTCTACGTCTACGACAGCGGCAAGCCCGAGCTGGACCCGGAGGTCGCCGCGCTCCTGAAGCAGGGCGACACCGTTCTGAGCGAGGAGCAGGTCCGCGCCCGTGTCCTGGACGCGGTGGCCCAGGAGATCGGTCTGATGCTGGACGAGGGCGTCGTCGCCGAGGCCCAGGACATCGACCTGTGCCTGATCACCGGCGCCGGCTGGCCCTTCCACCTGGGCGGCATCACGCCGTACCTGGACCGCGAGGGCGTCTCGGAGCGCGTGAACGGCAAGCGGTTCCTCGAGCCGGGCATGGCCTCGGTCCCGGCGTGATCGTGGCGTGAGAAGGAGAGGGCCCCCGCCTCGGCGGGGGCCCTCTCCTCGTCTTCACGAACGCCAGGGCCCAACGGGCCGCCCGGCGCGGGTGATCCGCCGTCAGACGGGCTGCCACGCCTCCAGTGCGAGGCCCGTTCCGTCCGTGCGGCGGGCGAGGAGCAGCTCACCGGTGGACGGGGCGAACGCGGCGGCGACCACCCGGTCGTCCGCGTCCACCGTCAGCGACACCTCGGCGTCCACGGGAAGCCGGGGGCCGGACTCGGTCCACGAGGCGCCGGCCGACTCCCGCCCGGTGGGGTAGGCGGCGAACACCGCGCGGCCCCCGGCCGAGCGCTGGGCGAGCAACGTGCAGTCTTGACCGTCCAGTTCGCAGCGCACGGCACAGACCGGGCCGGGGCCGGCGGAGCCCAGCACGGTGACCGGCTTGCCTCCGGGTCGCCAGGCGCACAGATCGCCGGACTCATCGAGGTAGAGGAGGGTGGTGCTGTCCGGCGAGGTGGCGAGGGCGTGGAGCGTTCCCGGGCGGACCTGGGCCTCCAGCGTCTCCTCCAGGACCGGCTGCTCGCCCGGCGCCTGCTGCCGCCAGTGCAGGATGCCGCCGGACACGGCCGCGTACAGTTCCACGCGCCCCGACTCCCCCGTCACCGCCGCCAACTCCTCGTGGACGGCGCTCCCCTCGAGGTCGCGCCAGGGGTCCCAGCCGCCCTTCTCCTTCTGGGCGACCATGCTGACGCCGCCGCCCTTGTTGCGCACGAAGACATGGGCACGGCCCTCGTCGTCGACGGCCACCGCCGGTACACCGGTCCGGTCCCCCTTCTTGTCCGGGTGGCCGATCGGTGTCCAGTCGAGGGCGGAGAGGTGGGGCCGGAAGTGCGTGGAGTGCACAAGTCCCGATTCGCCGCGGACCGTGGGACGCCAGGCGACGAGATGGGCGTACCCGTCGCTGCCCTGTCCGACGCCGGGCCCGGCATGCAGACGCTGGTCCCCGCCCACGCGTCGTGCGGGCCCCCAGGGAAGACCCGGATGCCGCTCGGCACGGCACCACACCGCCTCGTCCCGCGCCGCGTAGGCGCTCAGGCTGCCGCCCCTGCCGCGCAGCAGCCAGCGGCCGTTGACCGTACGCACCGTTGACACTCCCCCACTCTAATCGGGCACGCGCAAGCGAGCGGGCCGCTCTCGTGCGAGGCTGTGGACATGAGTGCCCTACCCCTTGTCGTCGTCGATGCCGCGAACGTCGTCGGGTCGGTGCCCGACGGATGGTGGCGCGACCGGCGGGGCGCGGCGGAGCGACTGAGGGACCGGCTCGTGCGGTACGCCGAGGCGGGACTTCCGGGCCGTCCCGGGCCCGTGGAGATGGTGCTCGTGGTCGAGGGTGCGGCCCGCGGGGTGGAGTCGATACCCCACGTACGGGTGGAGTCGGCGCCCGGCAGCGGCGACGACCGGATCGTCGAACTGGTCGCGGAGGCGGGGGGTCGGCCCGTCGTGGTGGTCACGGCGGACCGCGAGTTGCGGCGCCGGGTGGCGGAACTGGGCGCCGAGTTCGCGGGACCGGGCACGCTGCGTGAGGAGGAGCCGCCGGCACAGCGCGGCTGAGTACCGCCCGGCCGGTGACGTCCTCATCGCCCGGTCGGCCGTGGCTCTTCCTCGCGGCCGACGCGGCTGTGCGTGCGGCCGTAGAGGAAGTACACGAAGAAGCCGACGACCAGCCACACGGCGAACCGCAGCCAGGTCTCCGTGGGCAGGTTCAGCATCAGCCACAGCGAGGCGCACACCGACAGGATCGGCACCGCCGGGACGAGCGGAGTGCGGAAGGCACGGTGCAGGTCGGGACGGGTCCGGCGGAGGATGATCACGCCGATCGCGACCACGATGAAGGCGAACAGCGTGCCGATGTTCACCAGTTCCGCGAGCTCGCTGAGACTGGTGAAACCCGCGACGACGGCGATGACCACGCCCAGCAGCACGGTCGGCCGGTGCGGCGTCTTGAACCGCGGGTGAACCCGGGAGAAGAAGCGGGGCAGCAGCCCGTCGCGGCTCATCGCGAAGAAGACCCGGGTCTGCCCGAGCAGCAGGATCATGCAGACGGTCGTCAGGCCGACGGCGGCCCCGAAGCTGATCACACCTGCGAACCAGGGGTGCCCGACGGACTTGAAGGCGTCGGCGAGCGGGGCGTCCACAGACAGCTTCGAGTAGTTCTCCATACCGGTGACCACGATGGACACCGCCACGTACAGCACGGTGCAGATCAACAGCGAGCCGAGGATGCCGCGCGGCACGTCGCGCTGGGGGTTGCGGGTCTCCTCTGCCGTCGTCGCCACGATGTCGAAACCGATGAAGGCGAAGAAGACGACGGAGGCGGCGGTGAAGATGCCCATCACGCCGAAGTCGGACGGTGCCCAGCCGAACATCAGCTGGATGAGCGGCGCCGAGAGCGTGCCGCCCGCCTCCACCGGTCGCGGCTTCGGGACGAACGGCTGGTAGTTCGCGCTGTTGATGAAGAAGGCACCCGCGATGATCACGATAAGCACCACCGCCACCTTGATGGCGACGACGAGTTCGGTGACCCGGGCCGAGAGCTTCACGCCGACGACGAGGATGGCGGTGAGCACGAGGACCAGCGCGGCGGCCAGGATGTCGAAGCCGAAGCCGTGCGCCCCGTCCCGTCCGCCGAGATAGTCGGGCAGGTGCCAGCCCGCGTTGTCCATCAGCGAGCGGATGTACCCGGACCAGCCGACCGCGACCACCGCCGTGCCCAGCGTGAACTCCAGGACCAGGTCCCAGCCGATGATCCAGGCGGGCAGTTCCCCGAGGGTGGCGTAGGAGAACGTGTACGCGGATCCGGCGACGGGGACCGTCGAGGCGAACTCCGCGTAGCACAGCGCGGCGAGCGCGCAGACCACACCGGCCACCACGAAGGCCAGGGAGACGGCGGGGCCCGCGTTCTCCTTGGCCACCTTGCCGGTCAGCACGAAGATGCCGGTGCCGATGATGACACCGACTCCGAACACGGTCAGGTCCAGGGCGGAGAGGGTCTTTCTGAGCGCGTGTTCGGGTTTCTCGGTGTCCCGCATCGACTGTTCGACGCTCTTCGTCCGGAAGAGGGTGCGGCTCACGGGCGGACCTCCCACGCTTGTCGTCCCCGACATGATCGAGAGGGGGCGAAGTCCGTATGCCCCGGCGCGGGGGGATCACGCAAACGGGCCGGTTCCGCCACCGTAAAGGATGGCGGAACCGGCCCAGGCAGCCCAGCGGTGAGAGGTCAGTCGCGTGCGGACTCCATCGGGTCCACGACCCCCGGGGCATCCGCACGGTCGAACCGGCCGTCGAGCTTGGCGACGAGCCCGGTGACCTGCCGGGCGATGTCCGGCGCGGTCAGGCCGATCTCCGCCAGGACCTCCTTGCGGGAGGCGTGGTCGAGGAAGCGCGACGGGATGCCGAAGTCACGCAGCGGCACATCCACGCCCGCGTCGCGCAGCGCCTGCGCGATCGCCGAACCGACACCGCCGGCCCGAGAGTTGTCCTCGACGGTGACGACCACGCGGTGCTGCTCGGCGAGCGGGGCGAGCGCCTCGTCGACCGGCTTGACCCAGCGCGGGTCGACGACGGTGGTGGAGATGCCCTGCTTGTCGAGGAGGTCGGCGACCTCCAGGCACATGGGCGCGAGCGCGCCGACGGAGACCAGCAGCACGTCCGGTACGGGGGCGTCGGCCTTGCGCAGCACGTCCATGCCGCCGACGGTGCCGACCGCGGGGACGGCCGGGCCGACGACGCCCTTGGAGTAGCGCAGCACGGTCGGCGCGTCGTCGACGTCGACGGCCTCGCGCAACTGGGCGCGCAGCTGTTCGGCGTCGCGCGGGGCGGCGATCCTGAGACCCGGGACCACCTGGAGCATCGACATGTCCCACATGCCGTTGTGCGAGGCGCCGTCGTCACCGGTGACACCGGCCCGGTCGAGTACGAAGGTCACGCCGCACTTGTGCAGGGCGACGTCCATGAGGACCTGGTCGAAGGCGCGGTTGAGGAAGGTCGCGTACACCGCGAAGACGGGGTGCACTCCGCCGGTGGCGAGACCGGCCGCCGAGACCGCGCCGTGCTGCTCGGCGATGCCGACGTCATAGATCCGGTTCGGGAAGGCGTCCGCGAACTTCTTCAGGCCCACGGGCTGGAGCATCGCCGCGGTGATGGCGACGATGTCGTCGCGGTCGCGCCCGAGCTTGACCATCTCGTCGCCGAACACGGAGGTCCAGCTGGCGGCGGAGGCCTTGATGGGCAGGCCGGTGTCGGGGTGGATGGGCCCGATGCCGTGGAAGCGGTCGGCCTCGTCCTGCTCGGCGGGCTTGTAGCCACGGCCCTTCTCGGTGAGGCAGTGCACGATGACCGGGCCGCCGAAGCGCTTGGCGCGGGAGAGGGCGGACTCGAGGGCCTCGATGTTGTGACCGTCGATCGGGCCGACGTACTTGAGCCCGAGGTCCTCGAACATGCCCTGCGGGGCGATGAAGTCCTTCAGGCCCTTCTTGGCGCCGTGCAGGGTGTCGTAGAGGGGCCTGCCGACGACGGGCGTGCGCTCCAGGACCTCCCTGGTGCGGGTCAGGAACTTCTCGTACCCGTCCGTGGTGCGCAGGGTGGCCAGATGGTTGGCAAGCCCGCCGATCGTCGGCGAGTACGAGCGCTCGTTGTCGTTGACGACGATGACCAGGGGGCGGTCCTTCGCGTCCGCGATGTTGTTGAGCGCCTCCCAGGCCATACCGCCGGTCAGCGCCCCGTCGCCGATGACGGCCACGACGTGGCTGTCCCGCTCGAGCAGCTGGTTGGATTTGGCGAGGCCGTCGGCCCAGCCGAGGACCGTGGAGGCGTGCGAGTTCTCGATGATGTCGTGCTCGGACTCGGCGCGCGAGGGGTACCCGGACAGGCCGCCCTTGCTGCGCAGCCCGGTGAAGTCCTGACGGCCGGTGAGCAGCTTGTGGACGTAGGCCTGGTGACCGGTGTCGAAGAGGACCTTGTCCCTGGGCGAGTCGAAGACGCGGTGCAGGGCGATGGTGAGCTCGACCACACCGAGGTTGGGGCCGAGGTGGCCGCCGGTCTTGGAGACGGCGCCGACGAGGAAGGTCCGGATCTCCTCTGCCAGCAGGTCCAGCTCTTCCAGGCTGAGCCGGTCCAGATCGCGCGGTCCCCTGATGCGGGTCAGCAGCGGCACCCGTGCCTCCTTGCAGTAGAGCTGAGTCGAGCTTTTGCCGGGCCCGTCGAGTCTAATGTTCCGTCTGTGCGGATCATGGGCGGCCCTCACCTTCCGCGCAACACGTCCGGCGGGACACGGCCGGGCCCGGCACCACCATCGGTACCGGGCGCAGGTCAAGAGCGCGGGCCGCGCCCCCTCAGGGGGCGCGGCCCGGTTGCATCATGCGGTTCCGCCGCGTGGGCTGGACCAGCCACAGCGGACCCGCTGCCGGGGGAACCGCCGCCGTACCCGGACGGCGCTTTCCGCGGAGCGCTTACGCGCGGCCGGCCGACTTCTGCGTCTTCCGGGTGACCGCGTCGATGACGACGGTCGCCAGCAGGACGCCACCGGTGATCATGTACTGGACCGGCGAGGCGATGCCCTCCAGGGCCAGGCCGTACTGGATGGACACGATGACCAGTACACCGAGCAGCGCGTTCCACGTGCGCCCGCGGCCACCGAACAGCGACGTACCACCGATGACCGCCGCGGCGATCGCGTTCATCAGCAGGTCACCGCCACCGGCACCCTGGTTGGCGGAGGCGATCTTCGACGCGATGAACAGACCGCCGATCGCGGCGAACGTGCCGGAGATCGCGAAGACCGAGATCCGGACCATGTCCACGTTGATACCGGCTCGCCGAGAGGCCTCGACGCTGCCACCGAGGGCGAAGATCTTGCGGCCGTACGCGGTGCGGCGCAGCACGAAGTCGGTGATCAGCAGCACGCCGACGAAGATCACCACGGCCAGCGGCAGACCCTTGTACTGGTTGTAGACGGCCGCCACGGCGAAGGCGACGATCGCCAGGAGCACCGTGCGCAGGATGGTCTCGCTCAGCGGCCGGGACGGCACACCGGCGGCCTCGCGCCGCCTGTTGCCGAAGTAGGAGCTGAGGAAGAAGATCACCGTCACCGCGAGGGCGAGCCCGTAGGAGGCGGCCACGTCGGAGAAGTAGTAGCTGGTCAGCTTGGCGACGAGGCCCTCGCTGTCCAGGTTGATGGTGCCGCTGTCACCCAGGATCTGGAGCATGAAGCCGTTCCAGAACAGCAGACCGGCCAGGGTGACCGCGAACGCCGGCACACCGATCTTCGCGAAGAAGAAGCCGTGGATCGCGCCCGCGACGGTGCCCGTCAGGATGGCCAGCACGAAGGCGAGCCAGGCGTTCATGCCGTGGGTGACGGTCAGCACCGCGTAGGAGGCGCCCGCGACACCGGAGACCGAACCGACCGACAGGTCGATCTCACCGAGCAGCAGCACGAAGACGATACCGACGGCGATCATGCCCGTGCCGACCATGGCGACGGAGATGTCGGAGAGGTTGCCGGCCGTGAGGAAGTTGGAGTTCAGGCTCTGGAAGATGATCCAGATGATCGCCAGACCGATGACGACCGGAATGGCACCGAGGTCACCGGCCTTCAACTTGCGCTTGAACTCGGTGACATAGCCCTTGAAGCCCTGCTCACGCACCAGCAGCCGGGGGTCGACGGCGGTGACGGCATGGGCGGCCGCCTCGGGGTTCTCCACGACGTGGTCCTCGGCGGGCGTGGAGGTCTTGTCGATGCTCACTTCTTGATCTCCCCATTGCTGCGCGCCGCACGACGGGTCACGGCGTTGTCCGTGGCGCCGGTGATGGCGGAGATGATCTCTTCCTGCGAGGTCGACTTGACCTCGAAGACGCCGTTGTTGCGCCCCAGACGCAGCACCGCCACCTTGTCGGCGACGGCCTTCACATCGGCCATGTTGTGGCTGATGAGGATCACGGCGTAACCGCGCTCGCGCAGGCGCTCCACGAGGTCGAGGACCTGGGCGGTCTGCTCGACACCGAGGGCGGCGGTGGGCTCGTCGAGGATGACCAGCTTGGGCTCGCCGAGCATGGAACGGGCGATGGCCACGGTCTGACGCTGACCGCCGGAGAGCGAGGCGATGGGGATGCGGACGCTGGGGATGCGGATCGACAGCTGGTCCAGCAGCTCACGCGAGCGCCGCTCCATCTCGACCTCGTCCAGGACACCGCGCTTCACGACCTCGCGGCCGAGGTAGAGGTTGCCGACAACATCGATGTTGTCGCACAGCGCGAGGTCCTGGTACACCGTCGCGATGCCCAGGCTCTGGGCGTCGTGCGGCTTGTTGATCTGTACGGGCTTGCCTTCCCATTCGATGACGCCCTCATCGATGGGGTGCACACCGGCGATCGTCTTGACCAGCGTGGATTTTCCGGCGCCGTTGTCGCCGACCAGGGCGACCACCTCACCGGCGTGGACCTCAAGCTCTACGTCGGTGAGCGCCTGAACGGCACCGAACCGCTTGGAGACCCCGCGCAACGCCAGCACGGGCGTAGCGGACACGTGAACCATCTCCTTCGCCGCCTGACCCGGCGGGAGGTTGTGCAGAAGATTAGGGGGATGTTCCGTCCGGCGCCCCGCGACGAGCTTGCGGGGCTGGTGACTGCGGGGCGCCGGAGGAGCCTAGTTCGCCAGTCCCGTACGGGAATTCAAGAGGGAATTCCCGTACGGGGAAAGGGCTCGCGGTCTATTACTTCAGACCGATCTTGTCGCAGGCCGCCTTGAACTGGGCCGTGCAGATGTCGGCGACCGTGTAGACGCCGTCCTTGACGACGGTGTCGTTGATCTTGTCCTTGGTCAGCGACTGGACCGGGACCAGGACGGACGGGACCTGCTGGGTGGTCGGGCTGTCGACCTTGTCCTTGGCTATCGTGTCGAGCGTCTTGCCCTGGGCGAGCGCGACGGCCATCTCGGCGGCGGCGTCGGCCTCGGGGGCGTACGGCTTGTAGACGCTCATGAACTGCGTACCGGCGACGATGCGCTGCACACCGGCGAGCTCCGCGTCCTGGCCGGTGACCGGGATGTTGTTGATGCCGGCGGCCTTGAGGGCGGTGATGATACCGCCGGCCATGCCGTCGTTGGCGGAGTAGACGCCGATGATGTTCTTCTTGCCGAGGGCGGAGATGGCGCCCTCCATGTTGGTGTTGGCGTTCTCCGGCTTCCAGTCCTTGGTGTCGTACTCCTTGCCGATGTTCACCTTGCCGTCGAGCACCTCGTGGGCGCCCTTCTTGAACTGCGCGGCGTTCGGGTCGGTGACGGAGCCGTTCATCATGACGATCTTGCCGGACTTGGCCTTGGAGCCGAGCGCGTCGAGGAGGGCCTGACCCTGGGTCTTGCCGACGGTCTCGTTGTCGAACGAGGTGTAGGCGCTGATCGGGCCCTGCGCCAGACGGTCGTAGGCGACGACCGGGATGCCGGCGTCCTTCGCCTTCTGGACCGAGTTCTTGATGGCCGCGGAGTCCACCGCGTCCACGATCAGCACGTCGACCTTGTTGGTGATCATGGTGTCGACCTGCTGGTTCTGCTGGCTGGCGTCCTGCTTGGCGTTGGCGTAGACGACCTCGCCCTTGCCGTTCGTGAGCTCCTTGACCTTCTTCTCGATCAAGGGGCGGTCGAACTTCTCGTAACGCGCGGTCTGGTTCTCGGGGAGAAGCAGACCGACCTTGATGGAGTCGCCCTTCTGGGCGCTCGGGGACGACGCAGAGGAGCCACCACCGGACTCCTTGGCGCTGCCACAGGCGGCCAGCGAGACGGCCATGGCACCAGCAGCAACGGCGAAGGCCGCACGACGCATACGCGTGTTCACTTCAGAAACCTCCCTGACGAGGCCGCGTCGTTGCGGCCGAGGTGGCTGGAAGTCAACTCGGCTGCACGTGCGACGTCAAGAAGTAAATCCTTAACGAGATGGCAACGGTGCCATCCGTTCTCTAAGTGAAGGCAGGGGCAACGACAGGTAGGGTTCCGTCCAAAAGGGTCGAATCACCCATCTCACTGAGCGCCAGAGCAAGCGCTCCCAGCACCTCCGCGCGGCCCCCGAGAGCCCCTGGCAACACCGAGAGCTGGCGGGCGGCACTGGGGATCGCGTACCGGCCGACCGACTCCCTGATGGGCCCGAGAACCAGCTCCCCGGCCTCGGCGAGATCACCGCCCAGGACCACCCGGCTCGGGTTCAGCAGATTGCAGAGATTGGCGACTCCACTGCCGATGTGGCGGCCGACGTCGGCGATCACCCGGCGGCAGCCCGGATCACCGTCCCGAGCCAGCCTGACCACGCCTTCCATGGTCAGATCGGCGCCGTGGCTGGGCTGGAGCAGCGGCAGCACGTACCGCGCCGCCGCGAACGTCTCCAGGCATCCGCGGTTGCCGCAGCGGCAGACCGGACCGGATTCGTCAAGGGTAATATGCCCGATTTCTCCGGCCGTTCCACCGGGGCCCCGGTAGATCTTGCCCTCGATCACCAGACCGGCACCGACACCGCTCGCCACTTTGATGTACGCCAGGTCCTTGACCCCTCGGCCGCTGCCCCAGACCAGCTCGCCCAGGGCGCCGAGGTTGGCGTCGTTGTCCACGTGCACCGGCACGCCGAGCCGCCCCCGCAGCTCCTCGGCGGGCCTGGCGCCGGTCCAGCCCGGCAGGATGGCGGTGGAGCCGAGCGTGCCCGACTCGACGTCGATGGGGCCGGGCACCCCGAGGCCCACGCCGGCGATCTTGGAGCGGTCCACGCCGGTGGCCTCGATCAGCCTGCTGACCAGCTGTTCCGCCCGGTCGAAGCCCTGCGCGGCGGACGCGTCCACGTCCAGCGGTTCGGCCTCCTCGGCGAGCACCTGGTGGGCGAGGTTCCCGATCGCGACGCGCAAATGGGTGTGCCCGAAGTCGACGCCGATGACGATGCCGGCGTCGCCGCTGAGGGAGACGCTACGGGCCCTGCGGCCACCCGACGACGTGGGCGTGACCTCGACGGTTCCGCCGTCCTTGAGCTCCCGAACGATGTTGGAGACCGTCGCCGCCGACAGGCCGGTCGTCCTCGCGATCTCCGCCTGCGTGAGGGATCCGGCCAGCCGCACGGCGCGTACAACCCGCTCCAGGTTGGCTCGGTGCAGCGACGACTGCGACCCTGGAGTCTCCACGACGACCTCCTGAGCACGGGGCCGCCTCGATGAGGCCCCGTCTACGTCCAACTAGTGAACTCTAAGCTGAGCCGTTCGGGTTGCCTCCCGTCAAGAGGTTGAACCGCATCCGGGTCCTTGGACACAGCTACGCGCGCCGCCCCGGAGCGAGGAGCGGCGCGCGCACGGACCGCTGCGGAGCGCTGGGCTCCGGCCTGGTCTACTTGAGCGTCGCGGACGTCAGGCCGGCCTGCACCTGACGCTGGAAGGACAGGTAGACCGCCAGCATCGGGATCATGGCGATCGTCACACCCGCGAAGAGAACGGGCAGGTCAGAGGCGTACCCTTGTTGCTGCTGGAGCTGGATGAGGCCCTGGGTGAGGACATAGCGTTCGGGGTCGTCGCCGCTCTGCGGCTGCATCAGGACCGTCGGCAGGATGAACTGGTTCCACTGACCCAGGGTGTTGAAGATCCCGACGCTGATCAGACCCGGCTTCGCCATCGGAAGCATCACCTGGAAGAAGGTTCGGGTGTGCGAGGCGCCGTCCAGGACCGCCGCCTCGAAGACCGCCGTCGGCAGGGTCCGGAAGAAGGCGTGCATGAAGAACACCGTGAACGGCATCGAGTAGGCGATGTAGACCAGGATCAGGCCCTGGTAGGTGTTCAGCATGTCCAGCCGTTTGACCATGAAGAACAGCGGGACGAGGGCGAGGAACACGGGGAACATCGCACCCGCGACGAAGAAGTAGTACAGCAGCCGGTTGCCCGGGAACTGGTAGCGGGCGATCACATACGCGGCCATCGAACCGAACAGCATCGTCAGCGGCACGGAGAAGACCAGCACGATGACGGTGTTCAGAAAGTAGTCGCCGATGCCCTTGTCCCAGGCGCGCCGGAAGACGTCGAAGGACCACTCGTGCGGCCAGCCGAAGGCCGAGCCGCCGATCTGCGCGTCGGTCTTGAAGGAGCTGAGCACCAGCCACAGCAGCGGCAGCACGATCAGCAGGGCCCACAGGGCGAGGAAGCCGTGCGAGAAGACGTTCAGGACGACGCCTTCGCCCGGGCGGTGGCCGGCGCGGGCCGGCGCCTTGCTCACCGGGGCCCCGGAGGGGGCCATGCCGGTGGCGGGGGTCTCCTTGAGGGGTGCACTCATCGTCGTTACTCCCGCTCAGAACTCGATGCGCTCGCGGCGGGTGGCGCGCAGCGTGACCACGGACAGGACGAGGGTGAGCAGCAGCATGACGACGCCCATGGCGCAGGCGTAGCCGCTCTTGCCGAAGTAGAGGAAGTTGCGCATCATCACGGTCGACATGACGTCGCTGTGATGGTCGGGGCCGCCGCCGTAGGCGCCCATGTTCTGGGTCATCGAGGAGACCAGGACGAACATGTCCATGGCCACGATGCCCAGGTACACCCAGGCCGTCTGCACGGTGTCCCAGAGCAGCGGCAGGGTGATACGGAAGAACGACTGGGACCGGTTCGTCCCGTCGATCAAGGCCGCCTCGTAGATGTCCTTCGGAATGGACTGCATGGCGGCCGAGAACAGCACCAGGTAGAAGCCGACGCCGTGCCAGACCACGACCAGGATCAGTGCCCACAGGACCAGGTTGGGCTCGTTGAGCCATTCCACCGGGTTGTTCCCGTCGACCAGGCCCAGCTTGATCAGGAAGCCGTTGAGCAGACCGCCGCCGTCACTGCGGTACACCGCGTTGAACAGCACCGCGAGAATCGCCAGCGACAGAACCTGCGGAAAGAAGTAGACGATCTTGTAGAACTTCGATCCGCCCACACCCTGCACTCCGCCGGCCCGTCCGCGGCCGCCCGCGTTCACCATGAAGGCGAAGAAGAGGGCGAGCAGAATGGTGATCACCGGGATGAACACCAAAAACAGGATGTTGTGCCAGATGGCCTGCAGGAAGACGTCGTCCTGCAAGAGCGCGCGGTAGTTGTCGAGTCCGACGAACTTGAAGGTCTGCGACTGGCCTTTCCAGTCGGTCAGCGAATAGCCGAACGTCTGGATGTACGGCCAGATCACGAAGATCAGATAGAGCGCCACGGGGACGAAGAGAAATCCCGCGACGAACCGGTACTGCCCTTTGCGCATAGGCGTGCCTGCCCCTGGTGTGCCGTGCGGGCCGGAAACCACCGAATACGACGGTTTCCGGCCCGGAATGCGGTCGGTCGAGCGAGCTCAGTCGTGGTGGTTCTTCTTGCTGGCCGGGTCCTGGGCCTGCTTGTCGACCGCGGCCTGACAGCGCTTCAGCCACTCCGCGGGCTGGATGCGCTTGGCCATGAGCTCGTTGGACGCGTTCTGGATGGCGGTGTCCATCTCGCTGTACCAGTCGGGGTAGAGGTAGCGGAAGGTGTTGGAACCGGCCGCCTTGGACGCCTCGACGGTGGACTGCGTACCCGGACGCAGCGTCACGCTCGAATCGACCCCGTCCTGGAGGATGGTGAGCGAGTTGGCCTGCTTGGCAAAGAGCGTCGACCACTCCTTGGAGAGCATCCGCCGCATGAACTCCTTGGCCGCGGGCAGGTTCTTGGCCTTGGCGGGGATGATGAAGGGCTCGCCGGAGCCGGCCCGGATCGCCTCGAAGGGCATCTGGCTGCCGGACAGCAGCGGCATCGGCAGGAACTTCATGTCGAAGTCCGCCGGGGTCTGCTTGAGCTGCTCGTTCTCCAGCCAGGAGCCGCAGGTGATGAAGGCGGCCTTGTACTGGTTCCAGCGGGTCTGCGACTCGGTGTGGGTCAGGCCGTTCGTGCCGGGCATCAACAGGCCCTTCTCCACGACCTCGTAGACCGCCTCGATGCCCGCCTTGGCGGCGTCGGACCCCACGAACGCCTTCGGGTCGAGGTTGTCGATCGCCTTGACGGCGTCGATGCCGCCCTTCTTGGCGATCATGTCCATGATGGCGACATTGATGTAGTACGGGTACTTGCCCTGGTGGGCGAGGCCACCGATGCCCTGCTTCTTGGCGTCCTGGCAGATGGCGAGGAAGTCGTCCCAGGTCTTCGGCGCGTCCCAGCCCTTCTCCTTGAAGAGCTTGCCGGAGTACCAGAGGCCCCACACCGTGTAGATGTAGTTGAGGGCGACGACCTTGCCCTCCTGCACGCCCGGGTCGAGGGTGCCGGGGATGAGGGTGTCGCGGACCTTCTTGCTCGGGTCGTCGACGGACGGCGCGTCGAGGACCTCGGCGAGGTCCAGCAACTGGCCGTTCTTGTACAGCACGTCGACCTTGATCTGCTGGGCGCCGGAGTCGTCCACGATGTCCGGCGGGTTGCCGGCGTTGAAGCGGGGCTGCAGCTTGCCCGTGATCTCCTGGGTGCCGGTGTGGGTCGAGGTGATGCCCAGCTTCGTCTGGTAATCGCCCTCCCACGCCTTGGCATAGTCGTCGCCGTAACCGCCCTTGAAGATGACGACGTCGAGCTTGCCGCCCTTCTCCACACCGAAGGGGTTCGTCTTGGACGTCGTCCCCTTGGTTTCCTTGTTACCGGAGTCGTCGCCCCCGCCACCGCTGGCACACGCGGAAAGGAAGCTCATCGTGGGGACGGTGATCAGACCGAGCGCGGCGGACCGCTTGATCAGATCGCGGCGGCCGACGCCTTGGCGGGTGGTGTTCTCGCCGGAAGTGGATCCCATGCTCAAGTCCTCGCCTTCTCCAGGACTCAGGCGGTGAACCGGATCCTCCCCGGCACCGCGGTGATGGTGAAGCTGGGGTCGTGCACGAGGGATTAGTCGGGTGGTACGACAGTCGGCCATGTCCGAAACGCAGCCGCCCCCCGATTCCCACCGGTCATACCTGTCCATAGCCGCCGCACAGATGGCCGCCGGGACGCCGACAGGTATAGTCCACTTCCCGCCAACTGGGCAAGATCGAATGCAAGGTTGACGCTTTGCTTTTCCGAGTTGAGACCTCGCGGAAATACGGGATGCTCGTGCGCCCCACGAATGGGATATCAACCACAATGAGCCCGAATGCCACATCCAACACCGTTGACACCATGGGTCACTTGACTACCTACTGGTCCTTGCGCAGCGAGTTGACAACGTTGTCCACATTTTCTCAGCGCAGGGAGGGTGCTTGCGTATGCAGCACAGATCTCGGCACAGATGGGCTCCGACGGCGGTCGTCGCAACGGCCGCCTTCGCTTTGCTCGTGGCCGCACAGGGCGCGGCCACGGCACTTCCCGCCCAGGCGGCGGCCGCCGACCGGGAGTTCGCCTCGTCGTTCGAAGCGGGTGAGCCCGCGTCGACATGGCTGAACACCGTCGACACGGCGGCGGACGGTTCGAAGAGGGCGTTGGCGTGGACGGCGGTTATACGACCGGCATCCCGGGCAATGTGACGGACGAGGTCAGCGGTGTCCGGGCCAGCGCGGAGAACACGGGCGGCGGTGAGGTCAAGGAGAACCTGATCGACGGCGAACCGGGCACCAAGTGGCTCACGTTCGCCCCGACCGGCTGGGTGGAGTTCGACTTCGACGCGCCGGTCAAGGTCGTGACCTACGCCCTGACGTCGGCCAACGACGTCGCGGAGCGCGACCCGGCCGACTGGACCCTGCGGGGCTCCACGGACGGCAAGGACTGGAAGACCCTCGACACCCGCACCGGCGAGTCGTTCGGCGAGCGCTTCCAGACGCATTCCTACGATCTCGCCGAGCCGGCCGGGTACCAGCACTTCCGGCTGGACATCGCCAAGAACCACGGCGCCGACCTCCTGCAACTCGCCGACGTGCAGTTCTCCACGGGCACCAGCACCGAGCCCACGCCCAAGGACATGCGCACGCTGGTGGACCGCGGCCCGATCGGCTCCCCCACCGCCAAGGCGGGCATGGGCTTCACGGGCGAGCGGGCGCTGCGGTACGCGGGGACGCACACGACGAACGGGCGTACTCGTACAACAAGGTCCTCGACGTGAACGTGCGCGTCGAGCGGGACACCCGGCTGTCGTACCGGATCTTCCCGTCGATGGCGGACGGGGACCGGGACTACGACGCCACGAACGTCTCCGTCGACCTGGCCTTCACCGACGGGACCTATCTGAGCGGCCTCGGGACGCTCGACCGGCACGGGTTCGCGCTGACCCCGCAGGGGCAGGGCTCGGCCAAGGCCCTGTACGTCAACCAGTGGAACAACGTGGCGTCGCAGATCGGGTCGGTCGCGGCCGGCAAGACCGTGGACCGGATCCTGGTCGCCTACGACTCGCCCAAGGGGCCGGCCAGGTTCCGCGGCTGGCTGGACGACGTCGCCCTGAAGGTCGCACCGCCGGACAAGCCCAAGGCGCACCTGCCCGACTACGCGCTGACGACCCGTGGGACCAACTCCAGCGGCGCCTTCTCCCGGGGCAACGACTTCCCGGCGACGGCCGTGCCGCACGGCTTCAACTTCTGGACTCCGGTGACCAACGCGGGGTCGCTGAGCTGGCTGTACGACTACGCCCGGGCCAACAACGACGACAATCTGCCCACCATCGAGGCGTTCAGCGCCAGCCATGAGCCGAGCCCGTGGATGGGCGACCGGCAGACGTTCCAGGTGATGCCGTCGGCTGTCTCCGGCACCCCGGACACCGGACGTGCGGCACGGGGGCTGGCCTTCCGGCACCAGAACGAGATCGCGCGCCCGTACTACTACGGGGTCACCTTCGAGAACGGGCTGAAGGCGGAGATGACGCCGACGGACCACGCGGCGGTGCTGCGGTTCACGGGCGACGGAGCGCTGTTCGACAACACGTCGGCGACGGAGGCCGACGTGACAAGCGTGGACCTTCCGGTCACGGGCGCCACCAAGGCGGCGCAGTACACGCTGACGTCGCCGGCGGACCACACGAAGGCACCCACGGGCTGGACCCTGCAGGGCTCCCAGGACGGCGCGCAGTGGACCACCCTGGACGAACGCTCGGGTGAGTTCTTCGCCTGGGACCGGCAGACCAGGGCGTTCTCGATCCCGCGCACCGGCTCGTACACGCACTACCGCCTGGTCCTGAGCGGGGCGCCGACCCTGGCGGAGGTGGAGCTGCTGGCCTGACCCACCGCATGGACAGGGCGGGCGCGGAGTTCCCTCCGCGCCCGCCGCTCGTCTTCCCTCGGGGGACACGCGGGAACTGGGGTGAAGCCAGGACGAGTTCGGCCTGGGAAGGCACCTGCGGATACATGCCGAGCGCCGAGAAGACGTACGGATGCCCTCGGGCTTCGTCGACCAGAGCCTGCTCATCGCGGGCGCCCGCGGCACCTGGACGGAGTGGGTCCGGGCCCGTTCCCGCCCAGTGTCAGCTTTACGGGCGAACGACCTTGACATCGTTGTCTGTTCAGGGAGTACAGTCATGTACAGACCATTCCGACAACGTTGTCGCCGGCGCGGGCAGCGCACAAGCCACTTATCACCCGGTCCGACCCTCTCCCCCCGTGTCGGACCGGCTCGCGGACCGGGTGGCTCAACACACCGGCCACCCGGTCCACCCGAGTACCCCGAACCACGCGGCCGACACCGGATGTTGACGTTCCGTCATCCACGGAACCGGGGCGAGGACGCCGGCCCGCAAGGTGCCCCCTTCGCCGTGCGCACCCCCGCCACCCCCGCACGGACGACGCCGGTGCATCAACCCGACGTGTTCCCCGAGCCACCAAACGTCACTCGTGGGAGCGGTGTTGGCCGCCCTGGGGGGCGCGCGGGGCAACCCGAGTGCTCCCCTGGTCATCTATCTGTACGGACACGGCGAGCGGGGAGAGGGCGCACTGTGCACGGTTCCGGTACGGACGGTGGCCACAAGGAGGACACCGCCGGTTCCTGGTGGGCGGCCGCGGTGGCGAACCTCCTCATCGGGATGGCCGCGATCGTCCCGGGCGTGTGCGTGCGCTGGCTGCTCAGCCGCTATGCGCTGATGCCCTGCGGCGGGGGGTTCGGCTGCGCCAAGCAGTCGCCCGACCATGCGATCGGCATGACGCTCGGCGCGGTGCTGGGAGGCGCGTTCGTCCTCGGCATGATCCTGGTCGTGGACATCCTCATGCCCTGGCAGGAGGGCAGACCGCTGAACCTGTGGCTCGGCATGACCACCCTGGTCCCGGCGCCGTTCGCGATAGCTCAGGCCGCGGGGTGGATCTGAGGGGCCCCGCACGGGCGGGGCAAAGGCATCGGGCCGCAACCCCTTGCCGGGGTTGCGGCCCGATGGCGACCGTGCCGGACCGCCAACGGGCGGCCCTGACCGCTTACTTGCGGATCAGGTTGCGGAGCACGTACTGCATGATGCCGCCGTTGCGGTAGTAGTCGGCCTCACCGGGGGTGTCGATGCGGACGACCGCGTCGAACTCGACACCGCTGTCGGTGGTGACCTTGACCGTGCGCGGCGTGGTGCCCTCGTTCAGCTCGGTGACGCCGGAGATGGAGAAGGTCTCCCGACCGGTCAGGCCGAGGGACTCGGCGCTCTGGCCCTCCGGGAACTGGAGCGGCAGAACGCCCATGCCGATGAGGTTCGAGCGGTGGATGCGCTCGTAGGACTCGGCGATGACGGCCTTCACGCCGAGCAGCGCGGTGCCCTTGGCCGCCCAGTCGCGGGACGAGCCGGAGCCGTACTCCTTGCCGGCCAGGACGACCAGCGGGATGCCCTGCTCGATGTAGTTGCGCGAGGCGTCGTAGATGAACGACACCGGCGCGTCGGCCTGGGTGAAGTCGCGGGTGTAGCCGCCCTCGGTGCCCGGCGCGATCTGGTTGCGCAGGCGGATGTTGGCGAACGTACCGCGGATCATGACCTCGTGGTTGCCGCGGCGCGAGCCGTAGCTGTTGAAGTCACGGCGCTCCACACCGTGCTCGGTGAGGTACTTGCCGGCCGGGGTGTCGGCCTTGATCGCACCGGCCGGGGAGATGTGGTCGGTGGTGACCGAGTCGCCCAGCTTCGCGAGGACACGGGCACCGGCGATGTCGGTGACCGGGGCCGGCTCCATCTGCATGCCCTCGAAGTACGGGGGCTTGCGGACGTACGTCGACTCCGCGTCCCACTCGAAGGTGTTGCCGGTGGGGATCGGCAGCGACTGCCACTGGGCGTCACCGGCGAAGACGTCCTGGTAGGACTTGTTGAACATGTCCTCGCCGATGGCGTTGGCCACGACGTCGTTGACCTCGGCCTCGGTCGGCCAGATGTCCTTCAGGTGGACCGGGTTGCCGTCCTGGTCGGTGCCGAGGGCGTCCCTGGTGATGTCCACCTTCATGGAGCCCGCGAGGGCGTACGCGACGACCAGCGGCGGGGAGGCCAAGTAGTTCATCTTGACGTCGGGGTTGATGCGGCCCTCGAAGTTCCGGTTGCCGGAGAGGACCGAAGTGACCGCGAGGTCGTGGTCGTTGACGGCCTTGGAGACCTCCTCCGGCAGCGGGCCGGAGTTGCCGATGCAGGTGGTGCAGCCGTAACCGACCAGGTTGAAGCCGACCTTGTCGAGGTACGGGGTCAGACCCGCCTTGTCGAAGTAGTCGGTGACGACCTTCGAGCCCGGGGCGAGGGTGGTCTTGACCCACGGCTTGCGGGTCAGGCCCTTCTCGACCGCCTTCTTCGCCACCAGGGCGGCGGCGACCATGACGTACGGGTTCGAGGTGTTGGTGCAGGAGGTGATGGCCGCGACCGTCACCGCACCGTGGTCGAGGGTGTAGGTCGTGCCGTCGGGGGCGGTGACCTGGACCGGGTTGGTCGGGACGCCGTTGGACGAGGCCGGGGCGTCGGACGCCGGGAAGGACTCCTTGCCCGCCTCGTCGGCGGTGTCGACGTAGTTGCGGACGTCGACCTTGAACTGCTCGGCGGCGTTTGCCAGGACGATGCGGTCCTGCGGGCGCTTCGGGCCGGCGATCGACGGGACGACCGTGGACAGGTCCAGCTCGAGCTTCTCGGAGAAGTCCGGCTCGGCCTTCGGGTCCAGCCAGAGGCCCTGCTCCTTGGCGTAGGCCTCGACCAGCGCGACCTGCTGGTCGCTGCGGCCGGTCAGGCGCAGGTAGTTCAGGGTCTCGTCGTCGATCGGGAAGATCGCGGCGGTGGAGCCGAACTCCGGCGACATGTTGCCGATGGTGGCGCGGTTGGCGAGAGAGGTGGCGGCGACGCCCTCACCGTAGAACTCGACGAACTTGCCGACCACACCGTGCTTGCGGAGCATCTCGGTGATGGTCAGCACCAGGTCGGTGGCGGTGGTGCCGGGCTTGAGCTCACCGGTGAGCTTGAAGCCGACGACGCGCGGGATGAGCATGGAGACCGGCTGACCGAGCATCGCGGCCTCGGCCTCGATGCCGCCGACGCCCCAGCCGAGGACGCCGAGGCCGTTGACCATGGTGGTGTGGGAGTCGGTGCCGACCAGGGTGTCGGGGTAGGCCTGACCGCCTCGCACCATGACCGTGCGGGCCAGGTGCTCGATGTTCACCTGGTGGACGATGCCGGTGCCCGGCGGGACGACCTTGAACTCGTCGAAGGCGGTCTGGCCCCAGCGCAGGAACTGGTAGCGCTCCTTGTTGCGGCCGTACTCCAGCTCGACGTTCAGCTTGAAGGCGTCGTTCGTGCCGAACTTGTCGGCGATGACGGAGTGGTCGATGACCAGCTCGGCGGGGGCCAGCGGGTTGATCTTGGCGGGGTCGCCGCCCAGTTCCTTCACGGCCTCACGCATGGTCGCGAGGTCCACGACACACGGGACGCCGGTGAAGTCCTGCATGATCACGCGGGCCGGCGTGAACTGGATCTCCTGCGACGGCTGGGCCTGGGAGTCCCAGCCGCCGAGGGCGCGGATGTGGTCGGCGGTGATGTTCGCGCCGTCCTCGGTGCGGAGCAGGTTCTCCAGCAGGACCTTGAGGCTGTACGGCAGGCGGGCCGAGCCCTCCACCTTGTCCAGCCGGAAGATCTCGTACGACTCGTCGCCCACCTGCAGCGTGCTGCGGGCGTCGAAGCTGTTCGCCGACACGACAGTCTCCTTCATTGATGTGCGCGTACCACCGCAATCCTGCCGCCACGACGACTTGGCCGATCAGCTAAGGTAAGACTTAGTTAGGCAAACCTTACCAAGTCGGCGGCTGCAGGGCGCCCCGGCAGATATCTCGATGTCGAGATAACTCTAGTACATGGGGGCGGGATGGTCATGCCCGGCCCCGCTCCGCCCTGCCCTCGGCGTGGCCGAGCACGTACCGCCACCCCGTGTCACGCTGGCCGGAAGGGCCGAGGCCCTCCGACGGCACGGCAGCGAAGGAGTGCGGGCATGGACGAGAAGGAGTTCATCCGGACGGTTTCCGAGCGCACAGGGCTCACCCGGCAGGAAGCGGCCGACCTCACCCGGGCCACCCTCGAGACACTCACCCACCGGCTGAGCACGGTCGACGCCCGGGACCTGGAGGCGGAGCTCCCGGACGGCCTGGCGGAGTCCGTGCACCGGGGGACCACGACACGCATCGAGCACTTCGGCTGGGAGGACACGGTGCTCCGGGTGGCCGAGCGCAACATGCTCAAGGAGGACGAGGTGGACCGGGGCATCCGCGCCGTACTGGTGGTCCTGCGCGAGGCCGTCGCCGAGAGGGAGTTCAAGCATCTGATGTCGCAGCTCGGGGCCGAGTTCTCCCGCACCCTCGAGTCCGCCGGCTGAGCACTTCCCCGCCCGCTCCGCGTCCCGACAGCCTTCGGTATGCCATCAGTTCGGCGAGCCGGGGTATCCGGACCGAGTCGGCAACCGGAAGGAGCCCTCGCATGTCACTCACGTTCCGCAAGACGTTCCGGATCCTGCCCGGAGTGCGCCTGAACATCAACAGGCACTCCTGGTCCATCACCACCGGCGGGAAGAGCGGGCCCCGCCACACGCGCAGCAGCACGGGACGGCGTACGACATCGATGGATTTGCCGGGACCTTTCGGGTGGCGTCGCACCCGTTCCACCAGGAGTCACTGACGGTCACTCACCCAAACGGACCCCCCCCAAGAGGCGCCATCTCATATCTGAGATAACCTCAACCTCATGTCAGACGACTACCTCGTACGCATCGGCAGGCTCATCCGTGACGCCCGGCAGCACCGTGGCTGGACTCAGGCCCAGCTCGCCGAGGCGCTTGGCACCAGTCAGAGTGCCGTGAACCGCATCGAGCGTGGCAATCAGAACCTCAGCCTTGAGATGATCGCCCGAATCGGTGAAGCCCTGGACAGCGAAATCGTCTCCCTCGGTTACGCGGGTCCCATGCATCTGCGGGTGGTCGGCGGTCGCCGGCTGTCCGGCGCCATCGACGTGAAGACGAGCAAGAACGCGTGCGTGGCCCTGCTGTGCGCGTCGCTGCTCAACAAGGGCCGCACGGTGCTCCGCCGGGTCGCGCGCATCGAGGAGGTGTACCGCCTGCTCGAGGTGCTCGGGTCGATCGGTGTGCGCACCCGCTGGATCAACGACGGCGTCGACCTGGAGATCGTGCCGCCCGCCGACCTCGACCTGAACGCCATCGACGCGTCGGCCGCCCGCCGTACGCGCTCCATCATCATGTTCCTCGGTCCGCTGCTGCACCGTATGGACCGTTTCAGGCTGCCGTACGCGGGCGGCTGCGACCTGGGCACACGCACCGTCGAGCCGCACATGATCGCGCTGCGCCGGTTCGGGCTCGACGTCACCGCCACCGAGGGGTACTACCACGCCGTGGTGGACCGGTCCGTCGTCCCCGGACGGCCGATCGTGCTGACCGAGCGCGGGGACACCGTGACCGAGAACGCGCTGCTGGCGGCCGCCCGCCACGACGGGGTCACGGTCATCCGCAACGCCTCCTCCAACTACATGGTCCAGGACCTGTGCTTCTTCCTGGAGGCGCTCGGCGTCGAGGTGGAGGGCATCGGCACCACCACGCTCACCGTGCACGGCGTGCCGAACATCGACGCCGACGTCGACTACTGCCCCTCCGAGGACCCGGTCGAGGCCATGAGCCTGCTGGCGGCCGCGGTCGTGACCGAGTCCGAGCTGACGGTGCGCAGGGTGCCGATCGAGTTCCTGGAGATCGAGCTCGCGGTGCTGGAGGAGATGGGGCTCGACCACGACCGCACGCCCGAGTACGTCGCCGACAACGGCCGGACCCGGCTGGTGGACCTGACTGTGCGGCCCTCCAAGCTGGAGGCGCCGATCGACAAGATCCACCCGATGCCGTTCCCGGGCCTGAACATCGACAACGTCCCGTTCTTCGCGGCCATCGCGGCCTCCGCGCAGGGCAAGACGCTGATCCACGACTGGGTCTACGACAACCGCGCGATCTACCTGACCGACCTCAACCGTCTCGGCGGACGGCTGCAACTCCTCGACCCGCACCGGGTGCTGGTCGAAGGCCCGACGCGCTGGCGCGCCGCCGAGATGATGTGCCCGCCCGCGCTGCGGCCCGCCGTGGTCGTGCTGCTGGCGATGATGGCAGCGGAGGGCACGTCCGTGTTGCGGAACGTGTACGTCATCAACCGCGGCTACGAGGACCTGGCCGAGCGGCTCAACTCGGTCGGCGCGCAGATCGAGACGTTCCGGAACATCTGACGGCGGCGACCGGCGTCCGGACCGGCCGGCCGGGGGCGCGCGGGCCGCGCGTCCTTGGCCGGCGGCCGCCCGCCCACCGGGCGGCCACCGGGGGCACTAGTCCCGGACGAGTCTGATGCCCTGCTCCCGTACCGCGTGGAAGCGGGGCAGCGGGAGGTCGGTGGCGCTCAGCTCCGTCAGGGTGGCCTCGACGTGCGCCCGGCCCGGGGTGTACGCGCCCCGGAGCGTCTCGGAGTTGGTCCAGCGGTGCTTGGCGCCGTCGCAGTGGGCCAGGGTGCCGCCGACACCGTGACTGACGCGGCGGTCCCCCTGGGAGAGGGAGGACGAGACGAAGACGGGGCCGCTGCCGCGCAGACACCGGTAGGTGCCGGAGAGGGTGACCGTGCCGTCGGCAAAGAGGTGACCGGTCCGGTCGACGGTCACCTCGTCGTGCCGACCTGACAGCGCGCCCGCGGCTGGGGCGGCGGACAGGAGCAGGACGGCGCCGACGACCACGATGACCTGGCGTACGGACATGGAGAACCTCCTGAAGTGGGGGACTCCACAGGTACCGGCAGGCCGCACCGGGTGAGGTGACCTTCACCCGTCCGGTGGCGAGTCCGCACCGGCCGTCGTCGGACCGCCCCTGAGCGGCCCGCAGGGCATCACGCCGTCCGGCCGGCGGCGGGCGGCGGGCGGCGGGCGGCGGGCGGCGGGCGGCGGGACGGAGCATGTGCCCCCGCCCACCGCAGAGCACCCGGCGCAGGTTCCCGGCCGGGCCTACGCAAGCACGGCGAAGCCGTCCAGTTCCACGAGGGCCTGCTCGTCCCAGAGGCGGGTGATGCCCACGACGGCCATCGCGGGGTAGTCGCGGCCGGCCAGGTCCCGCCAGACACGGCCGAGTTCGGGGGCGTGGGCGCGGTAGTCGGCGACGTCGGTCGCGTAGACCGTGACGCGGGCGAGGTCGGCGGGGGTGCCACCGGCCGTCCGCAGGGCGGTGAGCAGGTTGGTGAGCGCCCGCTCGAACTGCTCGGCGAGGGAGTCGCCGACGACCTTCCCGTTCTCGTCGAGCGCGGTCTGCCCGGCCAGGAACACCAGCCGGGACCCGGTCGCGACGACGGCGTGCGAGAAGCCCGTGGCTGGGGAGAGGGTGGGCGGGTTGATGCGCTCGCTGGTCACGGGGCCTCCACGGTGGCGTACAGCTCCTTGGCGATGATGCCGCGCTGGACCTCGCTCGCGCCCTCGTAGATCCTGGGCGCCCGCACCTCCCGGTAGAGGTGTTCGAGGAGGTGGCCGCGGCGCAGGGCGCGGGCGCCGTGCAGCTGGACGGCCGCGTCGACGACGTACTGCGCGGTCTCGGTGGCGAGCAGCTTCGCCATGGCGGCACGCCGCGGGACGTCCGGGGCGCCTTCGTCGTACGCCGTCGCCGCCGCGTAGACCATCAGGCGGGCCGCGTCGGTGCGCAGGGCCATCTCGGCGACCTGGTGGGCGACGGACTGAAGGTCCTTCAGCTTGCCGCCGAAGGCGTCCCGCCGGGCCGTGTGGGCGAGCGTCGCGTCGAGGGCCGCCTGCGCCATGCCGACGGCGAAGGCGCCGACGCTGGGGCGGAACAGGTTGAGGGTGCCCATGGCGACCCGGAAGCCCCGGTCGGGTTCGCCGATGACGTCGTCGGCGGTGACGGGTACGGCGTCGAAGGCGAGGCTGCCGATGGGGTGCGGGGAGAGCATCTCGAGCGGGCTGCCGGTCAGGCCGGGGCGGTCGGCGGGTACGAGGAAGGCGGTCACGCCGCGGGAGCCGGCACCCGCGGTGGTGCGCGCGAAGACGGTGTAGAAGTCCGCCTCGGGGGCGTTGGAGATCCAGCACTTCTCACCGGTGAGCCGCCAGCCGGACGCGGAATCGGGTTCGGCCGTGAGCGACAGCGCCGCCGCGTCCGAGCCCGCGTCCGGCTCGGTCAGCGCGAAGGCGGCCACCGTGGTGCCGGCCCGGACGCCGGGGAGCCAGCGGGTGCGCTGAGCCGGTGTGCCGTACGCGTGCACCGGATGGGCGCCCAGGCCCTGCAGGGCAAGCGCCGTCTCCGCCTCCGTGCAGGCGTACGCGAGGGACTCGCGCATCAGGCACAGATCCAGCGCGCCCGAGGTGAACAGCCGGTCCAGCAGCCCCAGCCGGCCGAGCTCGGTGAGGAGTTCGCGGTTGACGTGGCCGGGCTCGCCCTTCTCGGCCGGCGGGCGCAGCCGCTGCTCGGCCCAGGCGCGCAGCTCCGAGCAGAAGGCGGTTTGTTCGGGATCGAGCGAGAATGCGGTCATTGCCGGTCCCCTCTCCCTGACCGCGTACCCGGCCCGGCCGGGCTGACCGTCCGACCGTATCGCGGACTGTTGACTGTCGTCACCAACACGATACGCTCGATGCGCGAGCCCACCACGACGAGGGGCGAACGGCCATGGAACCGAGGGACGCCACCAGCTCCACGGACACCGCGAGCACCGCTGCCGCGGCACGCCCCGCCCGCACGGCCCACCGGGACACCTTCGCCCGCGACCATCTCCCGCCGCCCGGACAGTGGCCCGAGCTCCGCTTCGACCTGCCCGAGCTCAGCTACCCCGAACGGCTGAACGCCGCGGCCGAACTGCTCGCCGGGACCGCCGCGGAACGCCCCGCCTTCCGCACCGCCGACGGCGAGGTGTGGACCTACGGACAGCTCCGCGCCCGCGTCGACCGGATCGCGCACACCCTCACCACCCGGCTGGGCGTCGTCCCCGGAAACCGCGTCCTGCTGCGCGGCCCCACCACCCCCTGGCTCGCGGCCTGCTGGCTCGCGGTGCTCAAGGCGGGCGCGGTCGCCGTCACGGTGCTCGCCCAGCAGCGCCCGCACGAACTGCACACGATCTGCGGGATCGCCCGGGTCGGCCACGCCCTGTGCGACGTGCGCGTGGTCGACGACCTGGTGAAGGCCGACGTCCCTGGGCTGCACATCACCACCTACGGCGGCGACTCCCCCGACGACCTGCTGCACCTGCCGGCGTCCGAGGAGCCGTTCCCGCCCGGGGACACGGCGGCCGACGACGTGGCGCTGATCGCCTTCACCTCGGGCACCACGGGCCGCCCCAAGGGCTGTATGCACTTCCACCGTGACGTGCTGGCCATCGCGGACACCTTCTCCCGGCACATACTCCAGCCGCGCCCCGACGACGTCTTCGCGGGCAGTCCCCCGCTCGGCTTCACCTTCGGTCTCGGCGGGCTCGTCGTCTTCCCGCTGCGGGCCGGTGCCAGCGCCCTGCTGCTCGAACAGGCGGGGCCCGGGCAGTTGCTGCCCGCGATCGCCGAGCACCGCGTCTCCGTGCTGTTCACCGCACCGACCGCCTACCGTGCGATGCTCGGCGAGCTGGAGGGGCACGACATCACATCGCTGCGACGCTGTGTGTCGGCCGGCGAGAACCTGCCCGCGACGACCTGGCAGGCGTGGTACGAGCGCACCGGCCTGCGCGTCATCAACGGCATCGGCGCCACCGAACTGCTGCACATCTTCATCTCCGCCGCGGACGACCGGATCCGTCCGGGAACCACCGGAGTGCCGGTACCGGGCTGGCACGCGCGCGTGCAGGACGCGAACGGCCGGCCTGTGCCCGACGGCGAACCGGGACTGCTCGCGGTACGCGGCCCGGTCGGCTGCCGCTACCTCGCCGATCCGAGGCAGCAGGAGTACGTCAGGGACGGCTGGAACATCACGGGCGACACCTATGTCCGCGACCCCGACGGCTACTTCCGCTATGTCGCGCGCGCCGACGACATGATCATCTCGGCCGGCTACAACATCGCCGGACCCGAGGTGGAGGAAGCCCTGCTGCGCCATCCCGACGTGGTCGAGACGGCGGTCGTCGGGCAGCCCGACGAGGCCCGCGGGCAGATCGTGGTGGCGTACGCGGTCCTCAGGGCCGGCGCCGCCCCCGACCCGGACGCACTGCGCGCGTTCCTGACGTCCGAGCTCGCGCCGTACAAATGCCGCGCGAGTTCGTCTTCCTGGACGCGCTGCCACGCACGGCGACGGGCAAACTCCAGCGTTTCCGGTTGCGTACCCATCTCACCCCTGCGGCGGGGACGGCGGCCGAGGCCCGCCCGGACGCCAACTCCGCTGCCGCAGAAGGTGATCATGGGTGACGCGGACGTCCTAGAGTGATCAGCGTGTCCGATCAGCACGCTCCCCGGTCCCTCATCGTCACGTTCTACGGCGCCTACGGCCGCTTCGCCCCCGGCCCGGTGCCGGTGGCCGAGCTGATCAGGCTGCTCGCCGCGGTGGACGTGGACGCGCCCTCGGTCCGCTCGTCGGTGTCACGGCTGAAACGACGCGGACTGCTCGTGCCGGCCCGCACGGCCACGGGGGCAGCCGGGTACGCGCTGTCGCCGGACGCACGGCAGCTCCTCGACGACGGCGACCGGCGCGTGTACGCGACTACTCCGCCCAAGGACGAGGGCTGGGTGCTCGCCGTGTTCTCCGTGCCGGAGTCGGAACGGCAGAAGCGGCACCTGCTGCGCTCCCGGCTCGCCGGGCTCGGCTTCGGCACCGCGGCTCCCGGCGTGTGGATCGCCCCGGCACGCCTGTACGAGGAGACCCGGCACACCCTGGAGCGGCTGCGGCTCGACCCGTACGTGGACTTCTTCCGCGGCGACCATCTCGGTTTCACGCCGACCGTCCGGGCGGTGGCACGCTGGTGGGACCTCACCGCGATCGCCGGGCAGCACGAGGCGTTCCTCGAACGCCACGCGCCCGTGCTGCAAGGCTGGGAGGCCCGCCCGACCACTCCGCCCGAGGACGCGTACCGCGACTATCTGCTCGCTCTGGACTCCTGGCGCCATCTGCCGTACGTCGACCCCGGGCTGCCCGCCGAGCTGCTTCCCGTGGACTGGCCGGGCGCCCGCTCGGCCGCTGTCTTCCGGGCTCTGCACGAGCGGCTGCGGGACGCGGGGGCGGCCTTCGCGGGGGTGTGACCCCACCGCCCCAACCGCGCTCCCCGGCGCGCGGGGCTCGGCTCAACCGGCCAGGGTGAGCCGGGGCTTGGGGGCATCCGTGCGTCCCGTCTGCGGGCGCCTGCTGCCGGCCCCGTAGGGCGCCGGCCACGCCACGCCCGGCCCGCTGTAATCCTGCTCGGCCGCCGCGTGCAGCGTCCAGTGCGGGTCGTACAGATGCGGCCGGGCGAGCGCGCAGAGATCCGTACGCCCGGCCAGGATCAGCGAGTTGACGTCGTCCCAGGACGAGATGGCACCCACGGCGATCACCGGGATGCCGATCTCCTGGCGGATCCGGTCGGCGTACGGGGTCTGGTACGAACGTCCGAATGCCGGTCGCTCCTCGGCCACCACCTGCCCGGTCGACACATCGATCGCGTCGGCGCCGTGAGCGGCGAAGGCGCGGGCGATCTCCACGGCCTCCTCGGCCGTCGTGCCGCCCTGGGCCCAGTCCGTCGCGGAGATCCGCACGGTCATGGGCCGCTCCTCGGGCCACACCGCCCGTACGGCGTCGAAGACCTCCAGGGGGAAGCGCAGCCGTTTCGCCAGGGTGCCGCCGTAGCCGTCGGTACGGCGGTTGGTGAGCGGCGAGAGGAATCCGGAGAGCAGATAGCCGTGGGCGCAGTGCAGTTCGAGCAGATCGAAGTTGCTGCGCGCGGCCCGCCAGGCGGCCGCCGCGAACTGTTCGCGGATGTCGGTCAGTTGCGCGCGGGACAGCTCGCGGGGTGTCTGGCTCCCGGGCTTGTACGGGATCGGGGAGGCGGCCACGAGCGGCCAGTTGCCCCCCTCCAGGGGCTCGTCCATGCCCTCCCACATCAGCTTGGTCGAGCCCTTGCGGCCGCTGTGCCCGAGCTGCACGCCGATCGCGGTGCCCGGCGCACTGGTGTGCACGAAGTCGGTGATCCGCCGCCACGCCTCCCCCTGCCGACCGGTGTACAGACCCGCACAGCCCGGTGTGATCCGGCCCTCGGCGCTCACGCACACCATCTCGGTCATGACCAGGCCGGCTCCGCCGAGCGCCCGCGCGCCCAGGTGGACGAGGTGGAAGTCGCCCGGAACCCCGTCCACCGCCGAGTACATGTCCATCGGCGAGACCACGACCCGGTTGCGCAGGCTCAGACCGCGCAGCCGGAAGGGGGTGAACATCGGCGGTGTGCCGGGCGGGCAGCCGAAGTCCCGCTCCACCGACGCGGTGAAGTGCGGGTCGCGCAGCCGCAGGTTGTCATGGGTGACCCGGCGACTGCGGGTGAGCAGGTTGAAGGCGAACTGCCGGGCCGGCTGGCCGACGTAGAGCCCGAGGTTCTCGAACCACTCCAGGCTGGCCCGGGCCGCGCGCTGCGTGGAGGCGACGACCGGGCGCCGCTCCTCCTCGTACGCGGCCAGGGCATCCGGCAGCGAGGCGTGCTCCTCCAGACAAGCGGCCAGGGCCAGCGCGTCCTCCACGGCCAGCTTCGTGCCGGAGCCGATGGAGAAGTGCGCGGTGTGCGCGGCGTCGCCGAGGAGGACCAGGTTGCCGTGCGACCAGCGCTCGTTGACGACCGTGCGGAACGTGGTCCAGGCGGAGTTGTTGGACCGCAGGGGCATGCCGTGGAGCGCCTCCGCGAAGGTCTTGGCGCAGCGCTCGATGGTCTCGGCGGTGTCCAGCTCCGCGAAGCCGGCCGCCCGCCACACCTCTTCACGCATCTCCACGATCACGGTGGAGGCGCCTTGGTCCTGCGGCCCCGAGGGCCCCGCCTGGTCCGGCGACGGGCGGAAGTAGGGGTAGCCGTGCAGCTGCATCACGCCGTGCTCGGTCTCGGCGATCTCGAAGCGGAACGCGTCGAAGGCGAAGTCGGCGGCGAGCCAGATGTAGCGGCAGAGGTGCTCCTCGACGGAGGGCCGGAACACCTCGGCGTAGGCCTGGCGCGTGGCGCTGTGCACGCCGTCGGCGCCGATCACCAGGTCGTACGACTCCGCGAGCCGCGCGGGATGCGGGGCCTCGGAGCCGAAGCGCAGGTCGACCCCGAGGGAGCGGCAGCGCTCCTGCAGGATCTGCAGCAGCCTGCGCCTGCCGAGGGCGGCGAACCCGTGGCCGCCGGAGGTGTGACGGACGCCCCGGTGCACGATGTCGATGTCGTCCCAGCGCACGAACTCGTCCTGCAGCGCCGCGTAGACGACGGGGTCGGCGTGCTCGATGCCACCGAGGGTCTCGTCGGACAGGACGACACCGAAGCCGAAGGTGTCGTCGGGGGCGTTGCGCTCCCAGACGGTGACCTCGCGAGCCGGGTGCAGACGCTTGAGGAGGGCGGCGGCGTACAAGCCGCCGGGGCCCCCGCCGATGACGGCGACCCGTAGCGCCTGCCGCGCCGCCGTCGGGTGGACCGCCGCCATGGCTACCTCCCCTGCCACTTCGGCGCCCGCTTCTCGGTGAAGGCGGCGTGGAACTCGGCGTAGTCCTCGCCGTTCATCAGCAGGGCCTGCGTCGCCGCGTCCAACTCGACGGAGGCGGCGAGCGGCATGTCCAGCTCGGCTGTGAGGAGCGCCTTGGTCTGGGCGTACGCGAGCGCCGGGCCGTCGGCGAGCCGCCGGGCAAGCGCCTGGGCCGCCTCGTCGGCGTGGCCCTCCTCGGTCAGCTCGCTGATCAGCCCGATCCGCTCGGCCTCGGGTGCCCGCACCGGCTCGCCGAGCATCAGCAGCCGGGTCGCATGGCCGAGTCCGACGACTCTCGGGAGCAGATAGGCGGCCCCCATGTCGCCGCCGGAGAGCCCGACCCGGGTGAAGAGGAAGGCGAAGCGGGCCGAGGGATCCGCCACCCGGAAGTCGGCGGCCAGCGCGAGCACCGCGCCCGCGCCTGCGGCCACGCCGTGCACGGCCGCGATCACCGGGAACGGGCACTCCCGCAGGGCCCGTACGACCTGCCCGGTCATCCGGTTGAAGTCGAGCAGCTCGGAGGTGTCCATGGACAGCGTGGCGCCGATGATCTCGTCGACGTCGCCGCCGGAGCAGAAGCCCCGGCCCTCGCCGGCCAGTACGAGGGCCCGGACGGACTTCTCCCGGGACAGCTCGGCGAGCAGGTCGCGCAGGTCGGCGTAGGCGCCGAAGGTGAGCGCGTTGAGTTTCTCGGGGCGCGCCAGGGTGACGGTGGCGACCCCGTTGGCGATGACGCATCTGAGGTGACGCCAGTCGGAGGTACGGGCGGCGGAGCCGGTGAAGGGACTCATGTGGTGCGGCCTCCTCGGACGGGGGCGGCTGTCCGCGCTGCTTCTCTGTGACGAAGTTATCACTTGTTCGTGACTGTCGTCACGAGTGCGCGATAAGACAGTGTGCGGGAGCGGGAAATCCTGGCCGACGTCGGTCCCGGCGTCACGTCACAGCTCGTCGACAGGCCGGTAACGACCTGCGCCGCGGCGCAAGGCCGGGCGTCGTCCCGGGTAGGCAGCCCCCTGCCGGAGCCGACGAGGGCTCCGGGCGAAGCCCGGCGACCGCTCCCTGCGGGGCGCGCCGTACCATGCCCTGTAGTTGAAAGCAGGACGACCTGCGCCATGAACGGATCCGCCTTGTACGAACCGCCCGCCCCCGCCTCCTGGCGCGTCGCGCTGCCGCACACCGCCGCGGCCGTGCCCGTCGCCCGTGCCCTGGTCCGCACGGCGCTGGCGGAGCTGGAGCATGCGGCGGACAGCGACACCGCGGAGCTGCTCACGGCGGAGCTGGTCGCGAACGCGGTGGAGCACGCCACGGGTGAGGGGCCGATCGAGCTGGTGGTCGAGCTGCTGCCGACGGGCTGCAAGGTCGAGGTCCACGACCCCGACCCGGAGCCGCCCGGCAGTCTGACCCGCCCGGCGGCGGAGGTTCCCGACCCCTGGCAGGAGCACGGGCGCGGCCTGCTGCTGATCCGCAGCCTGAGCTCGGCCTGCGGTCACCGCCCGACCGCGTCCGGCAAGGCGGTGTGGTTCAGACTGCCTGTGGTTCCACGGCAGTGGCGTCCGGCGTGACGGCGCCCGCGACCAGCCGGGAGCGCCGGCGCCCGTAGAGCGCGTACACCAGGCACCCGGCCGCCAGGAACACCGCGAACTGCACCCAGGTCGTCCAGCCCGTCTCGTACATCAGGTACAGGCAGAAGCCGATCCCGAGCAGCGGCACCAGCGGGTACAGCGGCACCCGGAAGCTGCGGGCCAGGCCGGGTGCCCTGCGGCGCAGGGCGATCACCGCCACATTGACCACGGCCATCGTGGCGAGCGTGCCGATGGTGCACAGGCCGACCACGGCGTCCAGCGAGGCGAAGGCCGCCGGGACCGCGAAGACGACCGCCACGATCACCGTGCCGGTGACCGGCGTCGACGTCTTCGGGGAGACGCGCTCGAAGACACGGGGGACCAGCCCGTCGCGGGACATGGACATCAGGATGCGGGTCTGCCCGTACATCACCGTGAGCACGACCGAGGCGATGGCGAGGACCGCGCCGAAGGCGATGACACCGCCGCCGACGGTGGAACCGGTGACCTGGTTGACCACGTACGACAGCGCCGCGGGCCGGCCGGCCACCGCCGGACCGCCGATCGCACCGATCGCGGCGACGGCGACCGCGCAGTACAGCAGCGTCACAAGGCCGAGGCAGACGAGGATCGCCACGGGGATGTCCCGCCGCGGGTTCTTGGCCTCCTCGCCCGCGGTGGTGATCGCGTCGAAGCCGATGTACGAGAAGAAGGCGGCCGTGGTGCCGGCCCCGATGCCGCCGAGCCCGGCCGGGGAGAACGGGGTCAGATGGCCGTGCTTGAACGCGGTGAACCCGATGGCGCAGAAGGCGACGAGGATGGCCAGCTTGAGGACCGCCATGGCGGCGGTGGCCCGGGCGCTCTCCCGGACGCCGCGCACGAGCAGCACCGAGGCCAGGGCGATGACGATCACCGCGGGAAGGTTGACCACCCCGCCGTCGCCGGGCCCGGCGGAGAGCGCGGCGGGCAGCTGCCACCCGGTGAGGCTGTGCAGCAGTTCGTTGACGTACTGGCTCCAGCCGACCGCGACGGCCGACACGGACACGCCGTACTCCAGCAGCAGGCACCAGCCGACGAGGAAGGCCGTGCCCTCCCCGAGGCCCGCGTAGGCGAAGGAGTACGAGGACCCGGAGACCGGGATCGCACCGCCCAGCTCGGCGAACGCGAACGCGGTGAAGACGCAGGTGAGCGCGGCGAGCACAAAGGAGACGACGACGGCGGGCCCGGCCTGGGCGACCGAGTCGGACAGACCCACGAAGATGCCGGTACCGACGATCGCGCCGACGCCGAAGCAGACGAGCTGGAACAGGCCCATGTGGCGCTTGAGGCCGTGGCCCGCGAGATCGGCGCCGGCCTCGGCGACGAGCAGCTCGGGGGACTTGATACGGAAGGGGTTGGCGGGACTGCCGGGCATACGGATGGTGCTCTTTTCGGTGGTGCGTCGCGACGGGTTCGCCGCGTGGCGGATCACGGAAGGGGTGGTTCCGGATCCGCCGAGGATCGTACGGGAGGGTCTCCGGCGCCCGCTGCGACAGCGGCACACCGGTCCGGTCAGGCGAGGGTGGCGACGAGGACCGCCTTGATCGTGTGCATGCGGTTCTCCGCCTGGTCGAAGACGACGGAGTGCTCGGACTCGAAGACCTCGTCGGTGACCTCGAGCTCGGTCAGCCCGTGCCGTGCGTGGATCTCGCGGCCGACGGCGGTACCGAGGTCGTGGAAGGCCGGCAGGCAGTGCAGGAACTTGACGGCGTCGTTGCCCGTGGCGCGCAGCACATCCATGGTGACGGCGTACGGGGCGAGCAGCGCTATGCGCTCGTCCCAGACCTCCTTGGGCTCGCCCATCGACACCCATACGTCGGTGGCGACGAAGTCCGCTCCGCGTACGCCCTCCTTCACGTCGTCGGTGAGCGTGATGCGCGCCCCGGAGGTGATGGCGAGCTGCTGGGCCACCTCGACGATCGCGGCATCCGGCCACAGCAGCCGGGGCGCGACGATCCGGACGTCCATGCCGAGCAGCGCGCCGGTGACGAGGTAGGAGTTGCCCATGTTGTAGCGGGCGTCGCCGAGATAGGCGGCGGCGATCCCGGCCAGCGGCTTGTCACTGTGCTCGGTCATGGTGAGGACGTCGGCGAGCATCTGGGTCGGGTGCCACTCGTCCGTGAGTCCGTTGTAGACGGGAACCCCGGCGTAGGCGGCCAGCTCCTCGACGACACCCTGCGCATGCCCCCGGTACTGGATGGCGTCGAACATGCGGCCGAGCACCCGGGCGGTGTCCTTGACCGACTCCTTGTGCCCCATCTGTGAGCCGGTCGGGTCCAGATAGGTCGTGTGCGCGCCCTGGTCGGCGGCGGCGACCTCGAAGGCGCACCGCGTACGGGTCGAGGTCTTCTCGAAGATCAGCGCGATGTTCCTGCCCCGCAGGCGAGGGGTCTCGGCCCCGGCCTTCTTGGCGGCCTTGAGCTCGGCCGCCAGCTCGACCAGGTGACGGAACTCCTCCGCGGTGAAGTCCAGCTCCTTGAGGAAGTGACGTCCCGTGAGGGCGGTCGGGGCTGTCGCCATCAGGGCGCTCCAGGGTACGAAGGGGCAGGACGAACAAGAGGACGAATGGAAGTCTATACGATCCTCAACATTTCTATGCGTGACATCGGCCGGGCGCCTCCGGTCGGACGCGAACAGCGCCCGCCGGCACCCGCGTTCACCTCGGGACGGCGTCCCGCTCCACCGGACAGCTCATACACCTGGGGCCGCCTCTCCCCCTCCCCAGCTCACTTCCCGGGATCTCGATCACTTCGATTCCCTGTTTGCGCAGATGCGTATTGGTCGTGACATTCCTCTCGTACGCCACCACCACTCCCGGCTCGACCGCCAGCACATTGCACCCGTCGTCCCACTGCTCGCGCTCGGCCGCGTGCACATCCTGCGTGGCGGTGAGCACCCGGATCTCACTCAGCCCCAGTGCGGCGGCTATCGCCCGGTGCATGTGCTCCGGCGGGTGGTCGGTGACCTTCAGCTCCTTGTCCCCGGCGCCGGCCTCGATGGTGTAGGAGCGGAGCATGCCGAGCCCCGCGTACTGGGTGAAGGTGTCGCCGTCGACCATGGTCATCACCGTGTCGAGGTGCATGAGCGCCCGCCGCTTGGGCATGTCGAGCGCGACGATGGTGCGGGCCGAGCCCGCGGCGAAGAGTTTGTGCGCGAGCATCTCCACGGCCTGGGGCGTGGTCCGCTCGCTCATGCCGATGAGCACGGCGCCGCTGCCGATGACCAGGACGTCCCCGCCCTCGATGGTGGAGGGGTAGTCGGCCTGCCCCTGGGACCACACATGGAAGTCCTCGTGACTGAAGAGCGGATGGTGCCGGTAGATCGCCTCGAAGTGGACGGTCTCGCGCTGTCGTGCGGGCCAGCGCATGGCGTTGATGGAGACACCGTCGTATATCCAGGCGGAGGTGTCGCGGGTGAAGAGGTGGTTGGGCAGGGGCCTGAGGAGGAAGTCGTCGAGCTCCATCACATGGAACCGCACGGACGTCGGCTCGAGGTGGGCCTCCAGGAACTCGCGCTTGGTCATACCGCCGACGAGGGCATCGGCGAGCTCCGCGGCGGGCAGCGTCTCGAAGGTGGCGCGCAGATGGTCGGTGGCGAGCGGCCCGTACTCCTTCTCGTCGAAGACCCGGTCCAGGACGAGGGAGCGAGCGGCCGGGATCTCCAGGACCTCGGCGAGCAGATCACCGAAGAGATGGACGACGACTCCACGATCGCGCAGCACATCGGCGAACCCGTCGTGCTCCGCGCGCGCCCGGCGCACCCACAGCACGTCGTCGAAGAGCAGCGCGTCCTTGTTACTGGGGGTGAGCCTCTTCAGCTCGAGGTCCGGCCGGTGCAAAATGACGCGGCGCAGCCGCCCGGCCTCGGAGTCGACATGGAATCCCATGCCTCCATCCTGACCACTCAGGTCCCGGTTCACCCTTCATTCGGCGCGAACCCGACCGTTTGATTTCGTCCCCTTGACGATAAGTGGCGCACCTCATTATCGTCTCCATGACGATAAAGAAGAGGGCCTCACGGGCTCTCGTCAGGAGGGGGCAGCGGACACATGGCCGACATCACACGGCGCTTCGGCTGGCGTCATCTGCGCGGGGCGCCGACCGCGCACATCCGGCACCACCGGGCGGGCCGCCTGGTCCACGACGGGCCGGGGCTCAGCTTCTGGTACCGCTCGCTCACCGCCGCGCTCTCCGAAGTGCCGGTGGACGACCGGGAACTGGCGATGACGTTCCACGCCCGCACCTCCGACTTCCAGGACGTGGCGGTGCAGGCCACGGTCACGTACCGGATCAGCGACCCCGGTGTCGCGGCCGCACGGCTGGACTTCTCCATCGACCCCGACACGGGCGTGTGGCGGGGCGCGCCGCTGGAGCAGCTCTCCACACTGCTGACCGAGACCGCCCAGCAGCATGCCCTGGACGTGCTGGCCCGGACGCCCCTGTCGGCGGCCCTGGTCGACGGCGTCGCGGCGGTACGCGAGCGGGTCGCGGCCGGGCTGGCGGCGGAGCCCCGGCTGCCCGCGACCGGTATCGAAGTGGTCGCCGTCCGGGTGGTGGCGCTGCGTCCCGAGCCCGAGGTGGAACGTGCTCTGCGTACCCCGGCCCGCGAGCAGATCCAGCAGGAGGCGGACCGGGCGACGTACGAACGCCGGGCCGTCGCCGTGGAACGGGAGCGCGCCATCGCCGAGAACGAACTGGCCAGCCAGATCGAACTCGCCCGGCGCGAGGAGCAGTTGGTCGAGCAGCGCGGTACGAACGCGCGGCGCGAGGCGGAGGAGCACGCGGCGGCGGACGCGGTGCGCGCCGAGGCGGAGGCCGCACGGACGGTCCGGCTCGCCGATGCCGAGGCCACCCGTTCCGTGCGGCTGGGCGAGGCCGAGGCCCGGCGGACCGTGGCGCTCGGCGAGGCGGAGGCGCGGGCCGCCCGGGAGCTCGGCGAGGCGCGGGCCGGGGCGCAGGCGGCGTGGCTGCGGGTGCACGCGGACGTGGACGTGGCGACGCTGCACGCGCTGACCGGGACACGGCTCGCCGACAACCTGCCGCGGATCGACAGCGTGACGGTGTCGCCGGATGTGCTCACCGGGCTGCTGTCCCGGCTGGGCGGGACGGCCGCCGGGGAACGGGCGTGAGCCTCGCCCCGCGGGCCGTGCTGGTCCACCGCACCACGGAGTACGAGGAGTTGCTGGCCCGGCACGGCACGCATGGGCAGGCCGCGTTCTTCCTGGCGTCGCGGGGACGGTCCATCGACGAGGTGCAGGTACGGCACCGGCGTGCGCGGGAGGCGCTGGCCGAGGTGGCGGCGGCGGTGCCGCTGACCTGGCGTCAGGCGCGGGTGGAGCGGTCGGACCTGGACAGGTTCCTGTTCGCGCCCGAGGACGTGGTGGTCGTGGTGGGGCAGGACGGGCTGGTGGCGAACGTGGCCAAATACCTGGCGGGCCAGCCGGTGGTGGGGATCGACGCCGAGCCCGGACGCAATCCCGGGGTGCTGGTGCGGCACCGGCCGCGGAACGCCGCGGCCCTGCTGCCGGCGGCCCGCGCACAGGGCACCGGCGTCGACGAACTCACCATGGTCGAGGCCGTCGCCGACGACACCCAGCGGCTCGTCGCACTCAACGAGATCTATCTGGGCGTCGCCGGTCATCAGACCGCCCGCTACCGCCTGGGCCTCGACGGCGACGGGGGTGTCGCCGAGGCCCAGGCTTCGTCCGGAGTGCTGGTGGGGACGGGGACGGGGGCCACCGGCTGGCTTCTGTCGCTCTGGCGGGAACGGGACGGCGCCCTCCCGCTCCCCCGCCCCACGGACGACCGCCTGCTGTGGTTCGTCCGCGAGGCCTGGCCCTCCCCCGTCACTGGCACGTCCCTGGTGTCGGGCGACCTCACCGCCCCGTCGTGCCTCAGACTCACCGTCGAATCCGAGCGTCTGATCGCCTTCGGCGACGGAATGGAGCGGGACGCGATGGAGCTGACGTGGGGCCAGACGGTCCGGGTGGGGGTGTGCGAGGAGCGGTTGCGGCTGGTGGACTGAGGGGGCCGCGCCGAGCGCCGGGGCCCACTCGAAGCGAGCGGGCCCCGGCGTCGGACGTCGGCGGATCACGGCGACGGACTCACGGAGGCCCCGCCGGCCGCCTTCCGCGAGGCGTCGCCCAACAGCGCCCCTCGGGTCCGATCATCCGCGAGGGCGATCGGACCCGAGGAGGACGGTCCCGTCACAGCCGGGGATCCACCGGCTCCGACTCCAGGGCCAGCACCCCGAACACCGCCTCGTGCACCCGCCACAGCGGTTCGCCGTCCGCGAGGCGGTCCAGGGCCTCGAGGCCGAGCGCGTACTCGCGCAGCGCGAGCGAGCGCTTGTGGTTCAGGAACCTCCGGCGGAGCCTGGCGAGGTTCTCGGGGCGCGTGTACTCCGGTCCGTAGATGATCCGGAGGTACTCTCGGCCACGGCACTTGACGCCGGGCTGCACCAGGCGCCCCTCGGCGCTGCGCACCACCGCGCCCACCGGCTTGACGACCATGCCCTCGCCGCCGCGTGCGGTGATCTCCAGCCACCAGTCGACGCCGGCCCGCACGGACTCCGGGTCGCCGGTGTCCACGTACAGGCGCCGGGTGGTCTGCAGCAGCCCGCTCCCGTCGTGCTCGACGAGCCGGTCGATCAGGGCGAGCTGCTCGTCGTGCGGCACGGAGGCGAGGCTGCGGCCCTGCGCCGCCAGGATCTGGAACGGCGCCAGTCGCACCCCGTCCAGGCCGTCCGTCGTCCAGCAGTAGCGGCGGTACGCGTCGGTGAACGCGGCCGCGTCCTCCGCCCTGTCACGCTGGCGCGCCAGCAGTGAGGTCACGTCCACGCCCCGCGCCGCGGCGCCCTCCAGAGCGGCCAGCGCCGCCGGGAAGGCCGCCCCGGACGCCGCGCCGACGGCCGCGTACTGCGACCGCAGCAACCCCTGCGCCTTCAGCGACCACGGCATCAACTCGGCGTCCAGCAGCAGCCAGTCCGTCCGCAGCTCAGCCCACAGGCCCGCCTCCGTGATCGCCGTCCGCAGGCGGCCGAGGATCTGCTCGGTGAACGCCTCGTCGTCGAAGAACGGGCGTCCGGTACGGGTGTAGAGCGAGCCCGTCGGCCCTCCCCCGCTCGACGGGGACGTGCTGTCGACCCCGAACCGCTCGCGCGCCGCCTCCGCGTCCCGGCACACCAGCGCCACCGCGCGGGAGCCCATGTGCTTCTCCTCGCACACGACCCGCGTGACCCCGTCCTGCGCGTACTGCGCGAACGCCTCGGCCGGGTGCTCCAGGTAGCCGTCGACGTTCGAGGTCGCCGTGGGTGCCATGGTCGGCGGGAGGTACGGCAGCAGCCGCGGGTCCACCGCGAAACGGCTCATGACCTCCAGCGCCGCGGCCGCGTTCTCCTCGCGGACCGCCACCCGTCCGGCGTGCCGGGTCTCCACCACGCGGCGGCCGTGCACGTCCGCCAGGTCGAGCGGCCGCCCGTCCTGCCCGCCGGGCGCCTCGGTGGCCAGCGGCCGGGCCGGCTCGTACCAGACCCGCTCGGCGGGCACATCGACCAGTTCCCGCTCGGGCCAGCGCAGCGCCGTGAGTCTGCCGCCGAAAACGGCACCGGTGTCCACGCAGAGGGTGTTGTTGACCCAGGTGGCGTCCGGGACCGGTGTGTGGCCGTACACCACCGCCGCCCGGCCCCGGTACTCCTCCGCCCACGGGTAGCGCACCGGCAGACCGAACTCGTCCGTCTCGCCCGTGGTGTCGCCGTACAGCGCGTGCGAGCGTACGCGGCCCGACGTGCGGCCGTGGTACTTCTCGGGCAGACCGGCGTGGCAGACGACCAGCCGGCCGCCGTCGAGCACGTAGTGGCTGACCAGTCCGTCGATGAACTCCTTCACCCGCTGCCTGAACTCCTCGCTCTGACCCTCCATCTGCTCGATGGTCTCGGCGAGCCCGTGCGTGTGCTGGACCTTGCGGCCGCGCAGGTGGCGGCCGTACTTGTTCTCGTGGTTGCCCGGTACGCACAGGGCGTTGCCCGACGCCACCATCGACATCACCCGGCGCAGCACGCCCGGGCTGTCAGGGCCGCGGTCCACCAGGTCTCCGACGAAGACGGCGGTCCGGCCCTGCGGGTGCACCCCGTCGGTGTACCCCAGCTTGCCCAGCAGCGCCTCCAGTTCCGAGGAGCAGCCGTGGACGTCGCCGATGATGTCGAAGGGTCCTGTGAGGTGCGTCAGGTCGTTGAACCGCTTCTCGGTGACGACCGTCGCGCCCTCGACCTCGTCCACGCCCCGCAGGACGTGCACCTTGCGGAAGCCCTCCCGCTCCAGGTGCCGCACGGAGCGGCGCAGCTCGCGTATGTGGCGCTGGATCACCCGGCGCGGCATGTCGGCCCGGTCGGTGCGGGCCGCGTTGCGCTCGGCGCACACCTGCTCCGGTACGTCGAGCACGATCGCGATGGGCAGCACGTCGTGCTGCCTGGCCACCTCGATCAGCTGGCGGCGGGCCTCCTGCTGCACGCTGGTGGCGTCCACCACGGTGCGCCGGCCCGCCGCGAGACGCTTGCCGGCGATGTAGTGCAGGACGTCGAAGGCGTCCCTGGTCGCGCTCTGGTCGTTCTCGTCGTCGGAGACGAGTCCGCGGCAGAAGTCCGAGGAGATGACCTCCGTCGGCTTGAAGTGTCGGCGGGCGAAGGTCGACTTGCCCGACCCCGAGGCACCGACGAGGACCACGAGGGAGAGGTCGGTGACGGGCAGGGTGCGCCCCTTGGTCTCAGTCATGCGGCCTTCTCCTCCTTCGTCCCGATCGTCGTGGTGGTGCTCAGCTCGAACCTTGCCATCTGCGTGGGCGGCCCGACCTCCGGGTCGTCGGGGCCCACGGCCGTGAACTCCACGGCGTAGCCGTACCGTTCGGCGACCCGGTCCGCCCAGGCGCGGAACTCCTCCCGCGTCCACTCGAACCGGTGGTCGCCGTGCCGGACGTGCCCGGCCGGGAGCGTCTCCCAGCGGACGTTGTACTCGACGTTCGGGGTCGTCACGAGGACCGTCCTCGGGCGGGCGGAGCCGAACACCGCGTACTCCAGCGCAGGCAGCCGCGGCAGGTCGAGGTGCTCGACGACCTCGCTGAGCACCGCTGCGTCATACCCCTTGAGCCGCTTGTCGGTGTAGGTCAGCGATCCCTGGACCAGCTTCACGCGCGAGGCCTGCCGCTCCCCCATGCGGTCCAGCTTCAGGCGCCGGGACGCGATGGTGAGCGCCCGCACCGACACGTCGACGCCGACGATCTCCGTGAACCGCGGGTCCTTCAGCAACCCCTGCACCAACTGGCCCTGGCCGCAGCCGAGGTCGAGGACACGTGCGGCCGCGCTCTCCCCGAGTGCAGCGATGATCGCGTCCCGGCGCTGCACGGCGAGCGGCGTCGGCCGCTCCTCCGCCTCGCTGTCCTCCTCCACCGCGTTGTCGATCTCCTCGACCTCGCTGTCGTCCGCCTCGGCCAGCCGCAGCAGCTCCAGCCGCTCCATCGCCTGCCGGGTCAGCGACCAGCGGCGCGAGAGGTAGCGGCTGGTGATCAGCTTCTGCTCGGGGTGGCCGGGCAGCCAGCCCTCACCGGCCCGCAGCAGCTTGTCGACCTCGTCGGCGGAGACCCAGTAGTGCTTGGCGTCGTCGAGGACGGGCAGCAGGACGTACAGGTGGCGCAGGGCCTCGGCAAGGGTCAGTTCGGCCGACTCCAGGACGAGGCCTACGTAGCGCGAGTCGCCCCACTGCGGGAACTGGGCGTCCAGCGGCACCGGTTCGGCGGTGACCGTCCAGCCGAGCGGCTCGAAGAGGCGTCGCACCAGGGCCGCTCCGCCCCGGGCGGGCAAGGCCGGTATCTCCACGCGCAGCGGCAGCGGCTGCCGGGCGCGCTCGGGCCTGGCCTGGCAGACGCCTCGCATCGCGGTGGAGAACACGCTGCTCAGTGCCACGGCCAGCAGCGACGAGGCCGCGTAGGGACGGTCGTTGACGTACTGTGCGAGGGCCGCGTCGGGAGCGCCGCCGCGGCCCTTGCCACGGCCCTTGCGCACCAGTGCGGGCGCGTCGACCTCCAGCAGCAGCGCGGCCGTGCAGCCTTCGGTGTCCGCCTGTGGGTAGACGACATGTGCCGTCCCGTAGGAGGTGGAGAACGCCTGGGCGTTGTCGGGGTGCTTGTGCAACAGGAAGCCCAGGTCGGTGGCCGGGTTCTTCTCGTCGCCCGTCGTGGAGATCGTCAGAAACACACGTACGAGTATCGCCGTGCACACCCGGCCGCAGCCAGGGAGTTTTCGCCCGGCTCACACGCCCGTTCACCTACGACCGCCCCGGGCCGGACGCCCCCGGCCCGGGGAGCGGCCACGCCCCCGGTCAGATCACTTCACTTCAGCTGGGACTGGACCCGGGCGGAGATCAGTTCCAGGTGGTCCAGATCGTCGAGGTCGAGGATCTGGAGATAGACACGCCCCGCTCCGATCTCCGCGTACCGGCCGATCTTGTCGACGACCTCGGCCGGGGTGCCCGCGAGGCCGTTGGCCTTCAACTCGTCGACCTCACGGCCGATCGCCGCGGCGCGGTGGGCGACCTCCTGGTCGTCCTTGCCGACACAGGCCACCAGCGCGTTCGAGTAGGTCAAGGCGTCCGCGGCGCGGCCCGCCGTCTCGGCCGCGGCACGGACCCGGCCGAACTGGCGCTCGCTGTCCTCGATCGACGCGAACGGCATGTTGAACTCGTCGGCGTACTGCGCGGCGAGCCGCGGAGTGCGGGTCGCACCCTGACCGCCGATGAGCACCGGGAGCTTGGCCTGGGCGGGCTTGGGCAGGGCGGGCGAGTCGGTGAGGTCGTAGTGCTCCCCGTGGAAGCTGAAGGTCTTGCCGACCTCGGTCGCCCACAGCCCGGTGACGATCTCCAGCTGCTCCTCGAGACGGGCGAACTTCTCCTTGGGGAACGGAATGCCGTACGCCCTGTGCTCCTCGTCGAACCAGCCCGCGCCCAGGCCCAGCTCGACGCGGCCGCCGGACATCTGGTCGACCTGCGCGACCTCGATGGCGAGAACGCCGGGCAGCCGGAAGGTGGCGGCGGTCATCAGCGTGCCCAGGCGGATGCGCTTCGTCTCACGGGCGAGGCCGGCCAGGGTGATCCAGGCGTCGGTAGGGCCGGGAAGGCCGTCCACGTCGCCCATGTGCAGATAGTGATCGGAACGGAAGAAGGCGTCGAAGCTCAGGTCTTCGGTGGCCTTGGCGACGGAGAGGAGGGTGTCGTAGGTCGCCCCCTGCTGGGGCTCCGTGAAGATGCGAAGATCCATGTTTCCATCCTGCATTCCCGGAGAACATTCGGCCTCACCGGTCCCCACCGCCCCACCCGACTCCGGTCGGGTGAAAAATCCGCCCATCGGGCGACCGGGTGAGGCGCCGCCACGTCCGGCCCATCGCGGCGGTGTCCGACAACGGGGGCCGGACAGCGAATCCGGCCGCCGGTGCCGGGTGCCGGCCGCCGGTCGGCCGGCGTGGCCGCGTCAGCCTGGGCCGGCCCCGGCTGAGAAGGCGTCATGCCGCACCCGGCACCAGGGCGCGCCGGAGACCCGACCGGCGCATACGACACCGCACCCCCCGCCCGAGCAGCACGCCGTCCCCGCCCCGGCATCTGAGCAGTGCGTCCGCCCCACCCCGCCCCCGCCCAGCGCGTACAGCACCCTTCCGGCCCGGACCGGCTCATACCCTCCGGACCAGGTGGAATGAGTGTGCGCTCAGCCCGCCGCTCTGTCCCGCTCCCGTACCTCCCCGTCCCTTGCCGCCAGTCTTCGCAGCATCTCTCTGACCCGGTCCCTGGACTCGTCCGCCGCGTCGATGGCCTCCATGCACTGCCAGTACGTGCCCTCGTCCGCCGCGGCGCTCGCGGCCGCGACAAGGGCCATGCCCAGTTCCACGAGGAGGGTGCCGAGGTCGAGGAGGGCACTGCGTGCGTCGCCCAGCTCCGTGAGCTGGGCGGCCCGCAGGTCCGCCACGTCGATGGAGGGTGTGTCCAGGACACCGCACCCCCTGCCCGCCAACTCCGTCAACCCCAGCGCCTCGCCGCGCAGTTCGGGCGGTCCCGAGACCGCCAGCCGACTGCCGATCGCCTGCGCCAGGGCGTACGCCTGCCACGCCTCGGTCATGACTCTCGGCCCGTCCTCGCTCCCCGAAAGGGCACGCCTGCTCGTCACGATGAGCCGCACCGCGTCCATGCGCTGCCCCCGTCTGTCGCGACGCACTCCCGCACGTCTGCCCGAACTCCGTTGTTCACTACCCAGCGTGAAGGGTCAGGGGACGAAAGGCCAGAGGGAGTCCGAAATCTGTGGACAACGAAGGAGGAGAGGACAAGTCCATGACTCCGGAGAGTGACAGCGGCTCCGCTGGTCCACGCGGTGCCCGGCGTCCTCCGCAGGGTGGTTCCGCCTCACTCGGCTCCGGGTGCCGGGAACCTCTTCTCGTTGCGGTCGATCTTCGCGTCCAGCGCCGCGAGCGCGTCGACGCCGAGCACCTCGCACAACTGGAGCAGATAGGCGAGCACGTCCGCGATCTCGTCGGTCACCCGATGGGCGGTGTCCGGGTCGTCCATCACCCGGGCCGACTCCTCGGGCGTCAACCACTGAAAGATCTCGACCAGTTCGGACGCCTCGACGCTGAGTGCGGACACCAGGTTCTTCGGTGTGTGGTAGGGCTGCCAGTCGCGTGTCGCGGCGAAGTCCGCGAGCCGCCGCTGCAGCCACGCGACGTCCAGGTCCCTGCGCCGCCCGGGTTCTTCTGTCACGCGCTCAGGTCTACCACCGTCGCCCCGTCCACCTCCGCCGCCCAGGACGCCTCACCCACCGCGCCCACCAGCCTGATGTGACCCCGCTCGCACATCCGGGCCGCCAGCCCGAGCAGTTCACGCGTCTGCCGCCGGTCCATACAGCGGTCGAGGCCGTCGGCCAGCACCGTGAGGGTCTGCAGCGCCGCCGGTACCTCGCCCACCGGGTCGACCTCCAGGACGCCGGGACCGGTGAGGAGGACCAGGGCCAGCGCCACATACCGCAGCTCGCCGTCGCCCAGCAGCTTCAGCGGGGTGCGCAGTCCGTCGCCGCGGTCGAGCAGCGCCCGGACCGTACCGTCGTCGAGCGGCTCGGCCAGCAGGTCCACGACCCGCCCCGCACACCCGGCTCCGACCGCCGCGGCCAGCAGCGCGTGCCGTCGGCCGCACTCGGCGCGGGTGCGCAGCAGCACTTCGGCGAGGTTGCCGCAGCCCGGCAGCAGCCGGCCCGCGCCCAGGGGCACGGGGGCGCGCATCGAGCCGGGGCCCGGATCACAGGCGAAGACCGACCGCAGGGCGACCACCATCTGCTCGGCCGCGGCGAGCACCCGGCGCTGGCCGTCCGTCTTGCCCGCCACGCGCAGCGGCAGCAGGGCGGTGCCGAGGCGGTCGTCGGGGAGCGGCCCGCGGGTCACCGGGGCGGACCCCGCGGTGTGCCAGGCGGCCTGCACCGCCCGGCGGCCCGGGTCGCGCAGCGCCGACTCCAGCAGAACCAGGCCGTCGGCGGTCAAGCGCTCACCGACGATGCGCAGTTCGGGCTCGGCCTGGATCGCGACGTCGAGCCGCACGGGTCCCTCCGGGCCGTCGGCCGTGCAGCCGATGCGGAACCCACGCCGCCGCTCACCGTCGGGCCGCGCCCGCTCGGGTACGCACGTCACCGGGTCGGGGAACGCCTCCGCCAGCTCCGCCCCGCCCCCCAGCCGCGCCAGCGCCTCGTACGCCTGCAGCGCCCGCGACTTGCCCGAGCCGCTCGGCCCGGTGAACAGGGTCAGCGGCGCCAGCGCGAAGACGGCCCGGCGATGCCCGGCGAACGCGGACAGCCGCAGCTCGGTGACGCAGGGCCGGTCCGGACGAGGGCTCGGGGCAGTGTCCGGCTCGGGCGGGGACAACGCAGGGGACGCGGTCATGTCCGGGACGGTAGGCCCGCGGCGCCGGGGCGAACCGTTCCGCCCCCGTACCCTTCCCACGATCGGGCGACCGTCCGGGCCGCGCGGCGACGAACCGTGCTGCACGGACGCCCACCGGTCTCAGCGGGTGACTCCGGCCCCCTCCATCAGACCCCGCACCTCGGTCCCCGGTGGGGTCAGCAGGAACACATTGCGGTCGACGCGATGCATCCCGCTGGAGAGACCGAAGACGACACCCGTGCTGAAGTCCAGCACCCGTTTGGCGACGTCGTTCTCCGCGCCGGTGAGGTCGAGCAGCACGGGCACGCCCGCCATCAGCGTCTCGGCGACCTCGCGGGCGTCCGCGAAGACGTTGACCCGCAGGACCACGAAGCGCCGGCGCGCCTCGGTCACGGCCTCCGCTATCGAACGGTGGCCGACGGCGGACGGCCAGGCGTCCCGGCCGCGCAACGGAACGACCTGGGCGAGCCCTTCCCACTGTTCGTCGGTGACATCGCGGCTGTTCACCGGCCCTCCCCGCACTGGCTCGCACTCATCGTCTGCACCGGTCAATTCTTAACCACACTCACCCTTTCGGACCAACAGCGACACGGACCGCGACACCTTCCGCGGTCACTTCGCCGCCCCTGGCGCCCGTCTGCCAGGGCGACCGGCTCCCGGTGCCCGGTTACGACCAGTTCTTACCGCCCTCACACCGGAGTCTTCACCTCCGAGCGCTTGACGTTCACGAGGTCCCGTTAGGTTCCGGGGGTGCAGTTGGCAGAAGTGAGGCCGGCGACAATCGGCCGCTGGACGCGCCCCTTCGCGGCGCAGGACGATCCGGACCAGACTCCCGCACAGTGGCATCGCGTTCTGACGCTGCTGGCGAACATCAGTCTGCTCATCGGGACACGCAGTGTGTGGGCCGCCGCCGCCAGTCACAGACCGGTGGTGGCCGGTGTCATCTCGCTGTGCTACGCGTCGATCCTGGTCACCGGAATCCTGACCGTGGTGGTGCGGCACAGCAGGTCGCTGGCGCGTCTCGACCTGGTCGTCCTGGTGACGGCGGTCACTCTCGCCTACTGCGCGGTCAGTGTCGCCCACAACTTCAGCGACGAGTCGATACTCACCACGCAGGCCGCCCGTGAGCTGCTCCACGGCCACCCTGCGTACGGACAGCCGTGGCCCTGGCTGTTCGGTCACGGCATCGCCTACACCCAGACGATGACCGGCGGCTACGACTACACGTACGGCTATCCGCCCGTGACCATGCTGCTGACCGCGCCGCTGCTGTGGATCGGCCACGGGGCGCTCGCGGAGACCCTGGTCACCAACACCGCGCTCGTCCTCGGCACGATCGTCATGTGGAAGATGCTGCCGACCCCCTGGCGCTCGGCGGCCACCATGGTGTGCCTGGGCTTCGGCATGCTCCCCATGTACGCCCGGCTCGGCTACCCGGCGGTCGTCGCCATGGCCTTCCTCATCCCCGTGGTGGTGCGCTGGACGCGGATGGGCGCGGGCGGCGCCGCCGACTGGGCACGGGCCGCCTGTCTGGGCGTGGCCTGCGCCAGCCAGCAACTGCCATGGTTCCTCACACCGTTCCTGCTCGCCGGTATCTACGCGCTCAGGCGCGGTGAACTGGGGGCACGCGCGGCGGCCGTGGCGGTGGCACGGATCGTCGGCATAGCCGCCGGTACCTGGCTGCTGATCAACGCGTACTTCATCGTGAGCGAACCGCATACGTGGCTCGAAGGCATCGCGCTGCCGATCACCCAGGGTGCCGTGATCCACGGCCAGGGCCTGGTCGACATCTCCCTCTACTTCACCGACGGCAGCGACCGCCTGGCGTGGTACTCCCACGCGAGCATGCTGATGCTGGCGGGTCTGCTGGCCCTGTTCGTGCTGTTCGTGCGCCGTCTGGGGCCGGCCGCGACCGTCCTGCCCTGGTGCGCGTTCTTCCTGGCGACCCGCTCGCAGGACGGCTACTACCTGCTGATGACCCCGCTGTGGCTGGCTGCCGCCGTCACCGTGCCGTCCAGCGTGTTCACCACCGCCTGGCAGCCCCGGCTGCTGTCCGGGCGGCGGCAGGCCCGGGCCGTGCTGGCCGCGGCCGTACTCGCTCCGGCCCTCATCGCCGTCATGCTGGGGGCGACCGGAAGGCCGCCGCTGCACATGCAGGCCACCGCCGCCTCCCGGACGCCCACGTCCGTCAAGACCCTCACGGTCCGTGTGACCAACACCGGCGACGCGGCCGTCCAACCGCACTTCACGCTGACCACGGGCCAGGGCATGAGCCGCTGGTGGAAGGTGCTCGGCGGCCCCTCGTCCGTCGCCGGTCACGGGACGGCCACCTACCGGCTCGAGGCACCCGGCGGCCGCTTCGATCTGCCCAAGGACGGCACCCGGATCCGGCTGCGCGCCTTCTCCGCGTCGCCCATGACGCTGTCGAGCCAGGACATCCGTCTGGACCGCCGTCAGGCTCCCCCGAAGTAACCGCCTGTCACGTCACGGGGCGCGACGGCTCTCGCACCACCGAGCCGGCCGGCCGGTAGCGCACGGCGCTCTCCCTCCTCGGCCTTCGTGAACCGGCGTGGAGAGTTGGCCCTGTCCCGCACCGCGCGGGCGGAGGACAGGGCCGGTGGACCACCCGTCCCGCGGGCGGTGGTCGACCGCCCGCGGGAGGGGACCCGTCATCCGGACGAGGACGGGCGCGTACGGCCGCGGGCGACCGCGAAGCCCGCGGCGGCCAGGCCGAGGACGCCCACGACCAGGCCCGCGATACCGAGGCCCCGGGCGGTGGAGTCACTGGTGGCGGCGGCCTTGGTGGTGGAGTCGCCCGGCTTGTCCGCCGCCCCCGTGGCGGTGGAGGAGGAAGCCGCCGCCGAATCGTTGCCCTCCGCCGCGCCCTTGGCGGTCAACTGGAGGACCGGCGCAGGGTTCTCCGGCTCGTCCGCGCCCTTCTGAGTCTCCTCGATCCAGCGGACGACGTTTCCGTCGGAGTAGGTCTGCAGTGTCTTGAAGGTCAGCTGGTCCGTGTCGTCCGGGAGCTGACCGAAGGCGACGTTGAAGTCCTGGTACTGGCCGTGCCGGATGCGGCCGCCGGTCCAGGTGATCTCCGAGACGGCGTCGGTGATGGTGCCGTCGTCCGTCTTGACCGGCGTCTTGAGCTTGGTGGTGGTCACCTGAGCGGTCCAGCCGTCCTGCGGGGAGACCAGCACACCGAGGACCGGGTGGTCGGTGGGCAGGAAGACCTGCACCTTGGTGGTCGCGGCGGTGTCCTCCTCGTTGGGGACCCGGAAGGTGAGCACACCGTCCGTGGCGCCCTTGGCGTAGCTCTCCGGGTGGACGGTGACGTGCGCGAAGGCCGCGCCCGCCGCGGCGAGGACACCGGCGGCGGTGAGGGCGCCGACGGTGGCGGCGCGGCGCAAAGTGGTACGCATCGGGGACATGTGTGGGGAAGCTCCGTACTCGTGCTCGATTTGGGGGGGTCAGATTCGGTACGGGGATCCCAGGGGCGGGCCACGCCGGGACAGGGCGTGCCGCAGCAGCGCCTGCCGGAACGAACGACGCAGCGGGCCGCGGGAGCGGGGCGGCCCGGCGTACTGGGGCAGCGGCACCGTACGCCACCAGGCGGCGAGGCCCGGGACGAAGGCGACGGCTTTGCGCAGCAGCGAATAGAGGGCGGCCTCACCGCGCCGCAGACACCAGGAGCAGACCAGAGCGGCGGCCAGGTGAGCGGCGACGGCGTGAGAGGTCATCGCGTGCGGCTGGCCGGCCATGGGCATGCCGTGGGGCATGCCCGGCATGTCCATCGGCGTGGCCGGCCGGCCCGCCGCGTCGAAGCCGAGATGGAGTCCGCCCTGTACGAACAACATGGCGAGACCGATGCCGAGGAGCGAGCGCTCCCTTCCGGCGAACGCCACACCGCCGGCGAAGACGGGAAGGAATCCCGCCGCGTCCGCCCACACCGGTGGAGCGGAGCCGGTGGCCAGGGTGTGTCCCCCTGCGGCGAGCAGCACGCAGACGACGGCGAACACCGCCGCGCGCACGCTCCGCACCGTCCAGGACACTGTCATCGCGTGGGATCCTCCCACGCGGAGATCGGCGATCCTGTCGCTTTGCCGGGACAAGGCGTGTGAGGCGCGCCTCCGGGCCGCGTCGGGCGGGGCGGCGCCGGGCACCTATCGTGACGCCCATGCAGTCCTACACAATCGGCCAGGCCGCCCGTCTGCTGGGAGTCAGCCCGGACACCGCGCGACGGTGGGCGGACGCGGGCCGGGTGGCGACCCGGCGCGACGAGAGCGGGCGGCGGGTCATCGACGGCAAGGACCTGGCCGCGTTCTCGGTGGAGCTGGCGCGCGGCGGCACCGGCGAGGAGGACGCCCCCTCGTACACCTCGGCCCGCAACGCGTTCCCCGGCATCGTCACCGCCGTGAAACTCGGCGACGTGGCCGCCCAGGTGGAGATCCAGGCCGGACCGCACCGCCTGGTCTCGCTGCTGACCCGGGAGGCCGTGGAGGAACTCGGCCTGGAGGTCGGGATGGAGGCCACCGCCCGGGTGAAGTCGACGAACGTACATATCGACAGGACCTGACGAGCGGGCGCCAACCGCCCCTCAGGCCCCTGGGCCGTAACGGCCGTCCACCCTTATCGCGTTGATGCCGCTGACATAGCGCGCGCCGCAGCGGTCCTGCGGCAGCACGAGCTGGGGTCCGGACCGGTCGAGCAGGGTGTCGTCGATGCTTGCCGCGAGCAGGACGGGCGCACGCCCGAAGTCCGGGTCGATCTCCGCCCAGGACAGCAGAACGTAGTGGCCGTCCGCGCCCGTGACGAGGATCAGGAAGCGCAGCCGGTCCTTGCGCCGGGTGGGATCGAACACGGGACCCGCGGCCGAGAGCACGTCGTACAGCAGCGGGCCCCTGAAGCAGTGGTGCTGTACGCCGCTGGTGGCGCACTCGAAACTGACCCGCTTCTCGCGCTGCGGCATGGCCAGCAGGTCGGGCACGGTCAGCCGGGCGGGACGCGCGAGGTCACCGGTAAGGCTGAGCTCCGCCGGCACCGCGGCGTCGGCGACCGGTTCCGTCAGGGTCGGGCCCACAGGTCACCACCTCCCGGGTGTCAGTACCCGGGCGGCGACCCCGTACAAACGCACATACCGGCTCCAGAGGCCGATCACCCTGCTGATGCGATGCAACAGATGACTTCCGGATGGCATCTGCGTCATTATGATCGGCGTATCGGAGGGGTCCAGGGGGTCCCTCCCAACCGAAAAGGGGGAGTGGACCCGTGATGACCCGTTCCGCGCGCCGCAGTCGCCGTCTGCTGCAGGTGACCGGTGTGGCGGCCGCCGCGCTGCTGGCCCTGAGCGCCTGCTCGTCCTCGTCCGACTCGAGTTCCTCCCCCAAGTCCGACTCCTCGGCGTCCTCGGGGTCCTCGGCCGCGAAGCTGTCCGGCACCGTCACCGTCTTCGCCGCCGCCTCCCTCAAGGAGAGCTTCACGACCCTCGGCCAGGAGTTCGAGAAGCAGCACCCCGGCACGAAGGTGTCCTTCAACTTCGGCGGCAGTGACACCCTCGCCGCGAGCATCACCAGCGGCGCCCCCGCCGACGTCTTCGCCGCGGCCAGCCCCAAGACCATGGCCATCGTCACGGACAAGAACGACGCGGCCGGCACGCCCGCCACCTTCGTGCGCAACCAGCTGGAGATCGCCACCCTGCCCGGCAACCCGGACAAGGTCGCCTCCCTGAAGGACCTCACCAAGTCCGGCCTCAAGGTCGTACTGTGCGACAAGACAGTGCCGTGCGGTGCGGCCGCGCAGAAGGCGCTGGAGGCGAGCAACCTGAAACTCACGCCGGTGTCGTACGAACAGGACGTCAAGAGCGCCCTGACGAAGGTGGAGCTGAAGGAGGCCGACGCCGCGGTCGTCTACAAGACCGATGTGAAGGCGGCGGGTGACAAGGTGGAGGGCGTGGAGTTCCCCGAGTCGGCCAAGGCCGTCAACGACTATCCGATCGTCCAGCTCAAGGACGCGCCCAACGCCGAGGCGGCCAAGGCGTTCATCGCTCTGGTGCAGTCCGACGAGGGCCGCAAGGTCCTGACCGAGGCCGGGTTCCTCCAGCCGTGACCCGGCTCGACACGTCCGGCGCCGCGGCCGACACGCTGGTGGGCGTGCCGCAGCGCGGGCGGCGTGTCCGCCGCCCGGGAGTTCCACTGCCGCTGCTGCTGCCCGCGCTGGTCGGCCTGGCGTTCCTGCTGCTGCCGCTGATCGCCCTGCTCGTAAGGGCCCCGTGGCGCACTCTGTCCGACCAGCTGACCAGCACACAGGTGTGGCAGGCCCTGCAACTGTCCCTGGTGAGCGCCACCGCCGCCACCGGGGTGAGTCTGGTGCTGGGCGTGCCGCTGGCCTGGCTGCTGGCCCGCACCACCTTTCCGGGACGGGGTGTCGTACGGGCGCTCGTGACGCTGCCGCTCGTGCTGCCGCCGGTGGTGGGCGGTGTGGCCCTGCTGCTGGCGCTCGGGCGCAACGGAGTGGTCGGGCGGTGGCTGGACGCGTGGTTCGGGATCACGCTGCCGTTCACCACGGCAGGGGTGGTGGTGGCGGAGGCGTTCGTGGCGATGCCGTTCCTCGTCATCAGCGTGGAGGGCACACTGCGGGCCACCGATCCTCGCTACGAGGAGGCCGCCACGACGCTCGGCGCCTCCCGCTTCACCGCGTTCCGCCGGGTCACGCTGCCGCTGATCGCGCCGGGCATCGCGGCCGGTTCCGTACTGGCGTGGGCGCGGGCGCTCGGTGAGTTCGGGGCGACCATCACCTTCGCGGGCAACTTCCCGGGCCGTACGCAGACGATGCCGCTGGCCGTCTACCTGGCCCTGCAGAACGACCCGGCGGCGGCCATCGCCCTGAGCCTGGTGCTGCTGGCCGTGTCGATCGCGGTCCTTGCCGGGTTGCGGGACCGCTGGATGACCGCGTCATGACCCAGACCGGACAGGCGGCGACCGGCAGCACCCCCGCCGGCACACACGGCGAGGGTCTCGACGCGCGGGTCGTCGTCGAGCGCGGCACCTTCCGGCTCGATGTGGCGCTGACCGTGGCGCCCGGCGAGGTGGTGGCGCTCCTCGGGCCCAACGGCGCAGGGAAGACCACCGCCCTGCGGGCGCTCGCCGGACTCGTCCCGCTCTCCGGCGGCCATCTGCGGCTCGACGGCGCCGCGCTGGACCGTACGCCGACCGAGTCGCGTCCCGTGGGAGTCGTCTTCCAGGACTACCTGCTCTTCCCGCATCTGACCGCCCTGGACAACGTGGCCTTCGGTCCACGCTGCCAGGGCGCGTCCAAGGCGGAGGCTCGCGCGGTCGCCGCCGCATGGCTGGAGCGCATGGGTCTCGCCGACCACGCCGGTGCCAAGCCGCGGCGGCTGTCCGGCGGCCAGGCCCAGCGGGTGGCGCTCGCCCGCGCCCTCGCCACTCAGCCCCGACTGCTGCTCCTGGACGAGCCGCTCGCCGCGCTGGACGCCCGCACCCGGCTGGAGGTGCGGGCCGGACTGCGGCGCCATCTCGCCGAGTTCGAGGCGGTGGCGGTGCTCGTCACGCACGACCCGCTGGACGCGATGGTGCTCGCCGACCGGCTGGTGGTCGTAGAGCACGGCCGGGTCGTCCAGGCCGGCACGCCTTCGGGGATCGCCCGCCGTCCGCGCACGGACTACATCGCCCGGCTCGTGGGACTCAATCTGTACCGGGGCACGGCCAGGGGGCACACCGTGCGGCTCGACGCCGGCCCCGCGATCACGACCACGGAGGATCTGTCCGGACCGGTCTTCGTGGCCTTTCCGCCGAGTGCCGTGACCCTGTACCGGGACCGGCCGAGCGGCACCAGCGCCCGCAATCTGTGGCGGTGCGAGGTGGCCGGCCTGGAGACGCACGGCGACCAGATCCGCGCCGACCTCACCGGTGAGCTCTCCCTGGCCGCGGACCTGACCGCCGTCGCCGCGGCCGAACTCGGCCTCCAGCCGGGCGCCCCGGTCTGGGCGGCCGTCAAGGCGGCGCAGACGCACGCGTATCCGGCCTGACACGCCGCGCCGGTGCGGCCCGCCGATCCGGCCGCCGTGGGCTCAGCATAGGTACAGACGCTGACATTCCCCCACGTACCGCGAGGCGCACCCATGAACCTGAGCATCCGCAACCAGATCCCCGGGACCGTGACGGCCGTCACTCCGGGCGAGGTCATGGCGATCGTCAAGGTCAGATTGACGGGAGGTCAGGACGTGACCGCCGCGGTCACCATCGAGGCCGTCGACGAACTGAACCTCGCCCCGGGGGCCTCCGTGTACGCCCTGGTCAAGTCCACGGAGGTCGCGCTCGCGACCGCCGCCGTGGAGGGCATCTCCATCCGCAACCAGCTGCCCGGTACCGTCGAGCGTCTGACCACGGGCGAGGCCATGGCATCGGTGAGGGTCACGGTCGCGGGCGGCGCGCTGACGGCCGTGATCACGCGGCGCGCGGTGGAGGACCTCGCCCTGGCCCCCGGCTCCCCGGTCGTCGTCCTGATCAAGTCGACCGAGGTCGCGCTGGCGACGGCCTGAGCCCTCGCCGCCCTCGTCAATCTGCTGCGACGCGGCGGCGTTCACCCGAATCGCCGATCACGGGAACGTTCGCCACCGCACTATCGTCTACAGTTAAGTAGACGGTCTACATGATTGTAGTCAAGCTGGGCGCCGTGCCGCGCCCGGCCTCCCCCATGGAAGGGCACGCGACGATGGCCACACCCCTGTCACTGGGAGCCCAGCTCGCGGTGAACGTGCTGGACGCCCAGTCCCTGCTCGCCGCCTTCGGCGTGCTGGGCGTCGGCGTGGTGATGTTCGCCGAGACGGGCCTGCTCATCGGCTTCTTCCTCCCCGGCGACTCCCTGCTGTTCACGGCGGGCCTGCTCTGCACGGGCTCGGGTCAGCACGGAGTGAAGCTGTCGCTGCCCCTGCTGCTGGTCGCCGCGGCCGTCGGTGCGATCGCCGGGTCCCAGTGCGGCTATCTGATCGGGCGCAAGGCGGGCGGCACGCTCCTCGCCCGCAGCCGCTCGGCCCGGCTGAAGGAGGGCGCACAGCGCGCCGAGGAGCTCCTCGACCGCTACGGGCACGCGAAGGCGATCGTCCTGGCCCGCTTCGTCCCCGTGGTGCGCACGGTGCTCAACCCGATGGCCGGCGCACTGCACGTGCCCGCGCGGACCTTCACCCTCTGGCAGGTGGTCGGCGGCCTCCTGTGGTCCCTCGGCCTCACCCTCGCCGGATACGCCCTCGGTTCCTCGGTGCCGAATGTCGACAAGTACCTGCTGCCGATGATCGCGGTGATCGTCGTGGTCTCGCTGATCCCGCTCGCCCTGGAGCTGCTGCGCTCCCGCCGGGCCGCGAAGGAGGGTGTCCGCGGATGACGGAAGCCTTCGACGGAGCGTGGGTGGACGGCTCGGCCTACACCGACGTGGTGGGCCTCGCCCACCGTGCGCCTTCCTGGCTCGACGCCCTGATCTCCGCCTGGTCGGCCTACGGGCTCGGCCTGTTCGCCGTACTGATGCTCGCCGGCTGGTGGCGGGCACGCCGCACCGGCTCCGGGGCCGCGGTGGCCGCCCTCGCGGTCCCGTTCGTGGTCGTCCTCGCCTATGCGCTGAACGACGCGCTGAAACTGGTCGTCCGCGAGGACCGCCCGTGCCAGAGCCTGCGTGTGGTCACGCTCGAGGCGTGCCCGACCCCGGGCGACTGGTCGTTCCCCAGCAACCACATGGCGATAGCCGCGGCGGCCGCGGTCGCCCTGTACTTCGTCTCCCGCCCCATCGGCTGCGCGGCGCTGCTCGCCTCCGGCGCGATGGGCGTGTCCCGGGTGTGGGTGGGTGTGCACTATCCGCACGACGTGATAGCCGGGTTCGTCGTGGGAGCCCTGGTCGCATCGGTCGTGATGATCCCGTTGACCCGTCACCCCGACGCCCTGGCCCGCCGTCTGGCGACCACCCGGCTGCGTCCGCTCCTCTCGGCGTCCGCGGCCGCGGAGGACCCCGCCTCGGACCGGGTGGCCACTCCCACCTGACCGGCCCGGGCCGGCACCCGCGAAACCCCGCCCGACCGGCGCGCGACCCCATGGAGGACCATGCGCCACAAGATCCTGGTCGTCGAGGACGACCACGCCCTGCGGGACGTGCTGCTGCGCGGCCTGTGGGAGGAGGGGTTCGACACCGTGCCCGCCCCGGACGGCGCCACCGCCCTGCGGCTGGCCCGCGACGACGTCTCCGCGGCGGTCCTCGACATCGGACTGCCCGACGCCGACGGCCGTGACGTGTGCCAGGCGATCCGGGCCAACGGCTTCCTCGCGCCGGTCGTCTTCCTGACGGCCCATCACCGGCTCCCGGACCGGCTGTCCGGCTTCTCGGCCGGCGGCGACGACTACCTGTCCAAACCGTTCCACCTCGCCGAACTCGCCGCCCGGCTGCGCGCGGCCGTCAAGCGGGCCGCTCCCCGCCCGGCCGCGACCGCGGGCGACCTGGTCCTCGATCCCGTGCGGCACCGCTTCACCGTGCGCGGCGGGCACGTCGATCTGACGCCGACGGAGTTCCGTCTCCTCGCCGCGCTGATGGCGGCGGGCGGGGACATCGTGAGCCGCCGCGAACTGGTCCGGGCGGGCTGGCCCGAGGGCGCCCTGGTCAGTGACAACACGCTGGACCAGTATCTGACCCGGCTGCGCCGCAAGCTGCGCGAGTCGGGCAGCGACCTGACGATCGGCACCGCGCGCGGCATCGGGCACCGGCTGTCATGACGGCCGTCCCCGCCCGGCTCGTCGCACGCCCGGCACGGGCGGCGGCCCTGCTCCCCCGGCTGGCCCCGAGCACGCTGCGCGGCCGTCTCTCCCTGGTGGCGCTCACCACCGCCGCGCTCATCATGGTGATCCTCACCATCCTCTTCAACACGGTGGTCCGGCAGCACCTCCAGCGCCAGGCGGACGACGAACTGCGCACCCGGGCGGCGGCGGTCGCCACGACGGTCGACACCAGCGGCCCGAAGGTGCGCGTCCTGGAGACCTCCAACGACGCGCTCCTGGACGCCGACGTCTGGATCTACTCCGGTGCGCGCCTGCTCGAACAGCCCGCCTCCACCACCGCGCGGGGGCCGCTGACCCGTGTCGCGTACGGCTTGGTGGCGCACGGCGGCCAGGACTGCGTCACCGCCGAGGACCGCCACGCCGACGGACCCGTCCGGCTGTGCGCCGAGCCCGTGGCCCGGCGCACGGGAGGCAGTGCGGCGACCGTCGTCACCGCGTTGGACCTCACCCCGTACCGCAGTTCGGCGGACACGCTGCTGCTGGGATCGTTCGTCCTGGACACCGTGATGCTCGCCTGCACCTATGCGCTCACCCGTCTCGCGGTCGGACGGGCGCTGCGTCCCGTGGGCACCATGACCGACCAGGCCACGCAGTGGAGCGCCGTGGCCTCCGAACAACGCTTCGGCGCGTTGGGCCGGCCGGCGGAACTGGCCAGTCTCGGGCTGTCGTTGGACGCCCTCCTCGACCGTATCCGGGCGGTGCTGCGCCATGAACGGCAGCTGACCGCGGAGCTGTCGCACGAACTGCGCACCCCGCTCAGCAGGATCGTCGCCGAGCTGGACTGGTGGCAGGCCCACCCGCGCACGGACGGCGAGACAGGGGCCGCCCACGCCGTGATCGCCGACGCCGCCCAGTCGATGCGCACCATCTGCGACACCCTGCTGAACGACGCCCGCGAGGGCACGTCCACCGCTCCGGGGACGGCCGAAGTGCTGCCGGTGCTGCGTCGTCTGGCCGCCGGCCTCGCCGCCCCGGCTCAGCTGACGGTCGAGATCCGCGCAGGGGACGAGCGGCTGGAGGCGGGGGTCCCCGCCGCCCTGCTCCAGCGGACGGTCAGTCCGCTGCTCGCCAACGCCCTGCGCTTCGCCCACTCGTACGTCGCTGTCGAGGCCCGGCGCACGGTCGACGGCGTACGGATCGACGTCACGGACGACGGTCCGGGGGTGCCGGAGTCGTTCGCCGGGCGGCTCTTCCAGCCCGGGCAGCGAGCCGATCCGCACGACGGGCACGGAGGTGCGGGTCTCGGGCTTCCGCTCGCGCGACGCCTGGCCCGCTCGGCCGGCGGCGAGGTGCGCCACGATCCCGGCCACACCCCGGGCGCGCGGTTCGTGGTCACCCTGCCCGCCGGCTGACGGGATCCCGGCCGTCGGCGGCCGGCGGCGGTGCGACGGCGTGTCTGCGCTCCTGGACGTGGGCGTAGGTCATCAGGCCGAGCAGGATCGCGAGCAGCACGGCCGACGAGCCCGCGGTGCCGAGGTCGAGGCCGCCCTTGTCGGCCGGCTTGGTGAGGAAGTCACCGGCGGTGGCGCCGAGCGGGCGGGTGAGCACGAAGGCGATCCAGAACAACACCACATTGGGCACCGCGGGCACCCGCATCAGGACGACGAGCACCAGCAGCGCACCGGTCACGAGCAGTGCGCCGCCCCCGTAGCCGAGGCCGGAGCTGTCGGAGAGGAAGTCGCCCATCGAGGTGCCGAGGGTGTTGGAGACGAGGATCGCCGACCAGAAGAGTGCCTCGCCGCGGAAGGTGACGATGTCGCGGATCTGGAACGTCATCCCGGTCAGCTTCCAGACGGTGAAGATGACGAGCAGGATCGAGATGAGGATGGCGGCGCCCGCGGGATAGCCGAGACCCAGGCCCTGGGGCCCCCAGCCGAGCGAGGTGGATCCCTTCGCCAGGTACTTTTCGCTGGCGTCGCGGTTCATGAAGTCGGACATCGTCGTGCCGGCCATGCTGGTCGACAGGATGACGGTCCAGTAGAAGAAGGGGTTGTAGCGGGCGGAGCGGAGCTGGACGACCAGGGTCACCACGAAGACCAGGAACAGCGCGATCGTGGTGAGGAAGTAGCCCAGCCTGAGGGTCTGGGCGAACAGGTCGCCCGCCGTCTCGCCCAGGGTGGTCGCCGCGATCTTCATGATCCAGAAGGCCAGGGTGACCTCCGGCAGTTTCTTCACCACGCTCCTTCGTGCCTCGGCGGCGCCGGGGCGGGTGAGGACTTCGGACTTCTCCACGGTGCGGACCCTCCAGTGCGGGCAATGACACAGGGCGCTCGTGGAAGGCGAGCGCCCTGCGCAGACGGTGGGGACGGCCGTGCGTCGCGGCCGCGTCGGGGTCCGACCCTGTCAGCGGTGACCTGAATCGATCCTGAACACGTGATGACCCGTCAGTTCGTGTTTGCCGCCGCACGCTCGGGCTCGGCGGCATCCGTGCGGGTCACCGAGAGGTAGATGACCAGGGCGAGGATGACGGTGAGGAACAGCGCGCTGGTCACGACGGTGCCCAGGCCGAGGCCGCCGTCACCGGTCGGCTGGGAGAGGTAGTCACCCATCGAGGCGCCCAGCGGACGGGTGAGGACGTAGGCGATCCAGAAGCTGGTCACGGCGCCCAGGCCGAGCGCGAAGCGGGCCACCGCGACCGCGGCGATCGCGAGGGCGAACAGGACCGCGGAGACCCAGTAGCCCAGGTTCATCTTCTCGGCGACGAGGTCGCCCGCGGCCGTGCCGAGGGCGAAGGTGAACAGGACCGCGAGCCAGTAGAAGGACTCGCGGCGCACGGTGTCGACGTGATGGATGGACAGGGTGCGCTCGGTGCGGTACCAGGCGGCGAACACGATCGCGAGGAGGACCGCGAACACCGTGGTGCTCAAGGTCAGCGGCACACCCATGTTGTCGGTGAGGTTGTCGCTGATCAGGGTGCCGACCACGCTGATCAGGGCCACGGCGAGCCAGTACACGCCGGGACGGTAGGCCTTGGTGCGGAACTGCACGACGAGCACCACCGCGAGCAGCGCGCTCATCAGCAGCGACACACCGGTCAGGCCGAGGCCCGCCTTGTCGTTGAGGAGGTCGGCCGCGGTCTCGCCGACCGTCGTGCACAGGACCTTGATGATCCAGAAGTAGACGGTGACCTCGGGGACCTTGTTCCAGCGCAGTCGCGGAGCGGCTTCGGCGGCGTCCCGGAGCCGGGCGTTCTCGGATATCTCAGATGTCATGAGGCCCGACGGTGCCAGCGGGAACCTGAACGCATCCTGACCGCTGCGCCGCATCACGCGCCCCCGCCGCGCACACTCGTGCGGCACACCACGGCCGGTCATCAGCCTGCTGACGCCGCTGCGACGCCCCGGCGGTCACAACTCCTTGCGCTTGACCAGCAGGGCGAGCATCACAAGGCCCGGGATCAACGGCAGCCACACCGTCAGCAGCCGGTAGCCGATGACCACGGAGGCCGCCACGCCGCCGGGGGCGCCGACGAGTGCGAGGGAGATGGCGAGCGCGGCGTCCAGGGAGCCGATACCGCCGGGGGTGGGCAGCAGTACGGCCGCACTGCTCGCCACGAGGTAGGCCAGCGCCACCTCCCCCGGCGGCAGCGGCAGACCGAGCGACCGGGCGACCGCGATCACCACCAGTGAGTGCAGCGAGGCGAAGGCCAGCGACCCGCCCCACAGGGCGGCCGCGCGGCCGGGGAGCCGGTGCACGGCTCGTACGTCCGCCAGCACGGCCCGCGAGGCGCGCCGCAGCGGTCCGCACAGGACCACCCCGAGCGCCACGGCGACAAGGACCGCGGCCGCCACCGCGACGGTGGAGAGGGGCGGCAGGCGTAGCAGTCCGGGGCCCGCCAGGGCCAGGACCGCGATCAGCGCGCCGCGCGACACGGCACCCGCGGTGGCCTTCACCGCCAGCGCCGTCGCCGAGCGGGGCACGGACAGTCCGCAGCGGGTCAGAAAGCGCAGGTTGACGGCGCCCGCGCCGGCGCCCGCGGGCAGCAGATGGTTGGCGGCGGAGGCGGCGAACTGCACGGCGACTAGGCGCGCCCCGGGCAGGCCCTCGGTCACGGCACCCTGCTGGGCGAGCGCCGAGCAGGCCCAGGTCGACACGGTGGCCGTCGCGGCGAACAGCAGCCAGCCCGGGTCGGCGCCGGCGAGCCGCGCGGCACCCGCCTCGATCACCGGCCAGTGGTGCCGGGCGAGGAAGGCGGCGCCGACGAGCACAACGAGGGTGGCGGCCACGTGCCAGGGGGCGCGCCCGCGCAGGGACATCAGCCGGGGGGCGGGCGGCGCGGACGTGGCCGGTGCCGCCTCGGTCGTGGTCGGAGGCGTCATCCGGGTCCGCCCCCTGCCGCCGTGGGGGCGACGTAGATGTGCACACCGTCGAAGGAGTGCGCGCTCCAGTCGTGCGCGTACGACGGCAGCCGGCCCGCGACGGTGTCCAGATAGGCGGCGGGCATGCGCCCGGCGATGCGCGCGATGTCCCCGGCGGTGCTGTTCTCGTTGCTGCCGTCGGTCGCGGCGGAGGAGCAGCCGGTGTAGAAGGCGATGGGGACGGATTCGTACCCGGCCAGCAGACAGGGCGGCCGCACACCCAGCCGGTGCAGTTCGGCGGCGGTACGGGACCAGGCGTGGCGGTCGGCGGTGGTGCGGTCCACGGTGCGGTGCAGCACCGTGTACTGCACGGCCAGATGCCCGGCAAGACCGAGCGCGAGGATCGACGCGGTGACCGGCCGCCACCGTCCGTCCGGCGCCGTGACCAGGTGAAAGAGCGCGTCGGCCACGGGAATCGCGAGCAGGGCGTAGGCGGGCAGCAGGAAGCGGGGCGCCGCGTATCCGATCAGGAACAGATACGGGAAGGCCGCCGTCACCGCGCAGACCACCGGCACCACGGTCCGGCTGGGGGGTGCCGGGCGCCGGGCCCGGAAGGCGATGACGACCGCCAGAACGGCGAGCGGCGGCAGGACGAACCACCAGGCCGTGATGGACGGGTTCGGCAGGGAGCCGGAGCACGGGCGGCACAGGGTGCGGCCGCCGAGGCTGCGCAGCTGGTCGCCGATCGCGATGCTCCAGCCCAGGCCGCCCTGTATGCGGGAGCCCTCGGACAGGCGCCGCAGGAGCCCTCCGTAGCTTCCGTACGCCTCGGCGGTCCACTGGGCCCATCCGACCGCGAGCCCGCCCACCAGCGCCAGCAGCACGGGCAGGCGCCGCCACCGGGGCAGGAAGATCAGCAGGAACAGCAGGGGTGCCGTGGTCCAGACGGCGTCGGTGGGCCGCATCAACGTCATGACCGCCACGCTCACGCCGACGCCCCACACGGCTGCCCGGTCGGCGGTGTCCGCGTGAGCGCGCAGAAAGCAGCCGACGGCGGCCAGGGCGCCGACCGCCACCCAGTAGTTGGGCATGGCCTGCGGGCCGTAGAAGAGGGTCACCCACAGGCTCGCGAAGAGTGCGCCGCCGAGGGCGAGGACGCGGGCCGGGAGGAGGCCGGACCAGGAACGCAGGGCGAGGAACAGGGAGGCGCCGGACAGCACCGCGAGGTAGAGCCTGAGCAGGGCGGTGGAGGAGGACCACGAGGTGACCGGGGCGACCAGGAAGGTTGTCCCCCGGGCGCGTGGCGCGCTGAAGTACGCGGCCGGGGCGTGGGCGCTGATCTGGCTGACGTACACCGTCTCGTCCCAGCCGAGTCCCATGCGGGGCCGTACGAGGAGGAGCTGGGCCAGTGTGAAGGCGGCCGCCACGAGGGCCATCAGACCCGGGCCGCGGTCGCGCCACGACATACCGGCCACCGACGGCCCCGTGAGCCGGCGGACCCCGGCCAGCGTGGTGTACCCGCTGTTGGTCATACCCATCCTCACCCCCTACAGGCCATAGGGGCATCACACCCTACAGTACGTAGGGTTGACGGTCGAAATCAGGGACGAATCAGGCAAATCACGCCTAAGTTAACCCGGTTGACCTTGGGGTGCAGTTCGAGTGGGGTGGCCACCCGGCCACCTTTCGGCGTCATTGCGCCGATCGGGTGAACGCACAGCGCTCCGGCGGGAAGGCGGTGCGCTCCGCCCGCCGCCGTCGCGCTCCCCTACGCGCTGTAAGGTTGCGGGCATGGCTGGCACAGGCCCCCAGGGCAGAGCGGAACGGCGCAACGCCGGTGAGCTGGAGAGCGAGGTGCTCGCCACACTGTGGGCCACCGAGCAGGCGCTCACGCCGGCCGAGATCCAGGCCGATATCGGCGGCGGCCTCGCCTACAACACCGTGCACACCATTCTGAAGCGCCTCTACGACAAGGGGCTCGTCCTGCGCGACGTGGACGGGCGGCGCGGCGCGTACCGGCCCGCGAAGAACGCGGCCGAGCTGACCGCCGAGGCCATGCACGAGGCCCTGGACCGCGGACCCGACCCGATCGCCACGCTCCAGCAGTTCGTCTCCGGCCTCAGCCCCGAGGAGGAGCAGGCCCTGCGTGATCTCCTCGGCGGGCCACCGCTCCCCGACGGAGGCGGCGTATGAGGATCGACGTCTACCTCCCGATCCTGCTCTCGCTGCTGCTGACGTCCCTCAGTCCCCTGGTCGGCCGACGGGTGGCGCCCGCGCTCGCGGTCCGGGTGCTGGCCACGTCCGCCGTCTTCACCGCGGCCGCCACCACCTGGTCGCTGCTCCTGCTCGCGGTCACCCTGGTGAACCAGGCGCCGCCGGTCGTCGCGGACGCCCGCGACGACGGCCGCCGGCTGCCCGACCCGGTCCCGGAGACGATCGCCGTGGCCGCGACCCTCGCACTCGTACTGGTCGCCGTGCGCGTGTACCGGACCGTCCGCGCCGAGCGCACCACCCGCCGCGCACTGCGCCGCCTGTGCGCCGGGTATCCCGAGGACACGGAACTCGTCGTCGCCGCGTCGTCCCGGGCACAGGCGTTCGCCATCCCCGGCAACGCCGGGGCACCGGGCCGGATCCTGGTCACCTCGGCGATGCTGAGCGCGCTCGAACCGGCGGAGCGCCGGGTGCTGCTGGCCCACGAGCGCGCCCATCTGGCCCACCGGCACGCGTTCCTGGCGAATGCCGTCGCCCTCGCCGTCGCGGCCGACCCGCTGCTCGCACCGGTACGCACCACCGTCACCTTCCTCGTCGAGCGCTGGGCGGACGAGCAGGCGGCCGACGTGGTCGGCGACCGCTCCACGACGGCCCGCGCCCTGGCGCGCGCGGCCCTCAGCGCCGAACGCCGCTCCCCGTCCTGTGCGCTGTACTTCAGCGACCACGCGGTCGTCCGGCGCATCGCCGCCCTCCAGGCCGGCCCGCCTCCGCACCTGTGGCCGCTCGCCGCGACGACGCTCGCCCTCGGCGCACTTCCGGCCCTGGGGGCCGCGGACGCGACGGGGGATCTGCTGCGGCTGCTGGAGCACGTCCTGGTGTGACCCGCCCGCACCGTCCCGCCCCCCGGGGCCGGACTCCGCACAGGACGCTCCCCCCGCTCAACTCCCGGTGCCCGAAGGGATGATCGTCGGCACCCCGGAAGCGTAGAGTCGATGATCGTCCGAACGGAGGAGCCCCATGACCGACGCCACCGGAACCGCCGGCGCATTCAAGGACATCCCGACCACCACCCTCGCCGACCTGCTCGGCCGCGAGCAGGTCATGGACATCGGCATCCGCCCGCTGTGGCCCTCGGGGCCACGCGTGGCGGGTCCGGCGTTCACGGTCCGCTGCCCTCCCGGCGACAACCTGATGCTGCATGCGGCGATCCACCGCGCGGAGCCCGGTTCGGTCATCGTCGTCGAGTCGGGAGACGTCGACTACGCGCTCGCGGGAGGGAACGTGTGCGCCGTCGCCAAGCGCCGGGGAGTCGCCGCGTTCGTGGCCGACGGCGTCATCCGCGACCTGGCGGAGGTCCGCGAAATCGGCTTCCCGGTCTTCGCCCGGGGTGTCATCCCGATCCCGGGCACCAAGAACGCCGTGGAGCCGCTCAATGTGACGGTGCGGTGCGGCGGTGTCCAGGTACACGCCGGCGACGTGGTGGTGGCCGACGAGGAGGGCGTGGTGGTGGTCCCAGCCGCCCGTCACGAGGAGATCCTCGCCGCCGCCCGGAAGAAGCTCGCGAAGGAGGCGCAGGAAACCCTCGACATGTGGGAGAAGGCACACCGGGCGAAGATCGACGCGATTCTGTCGGAGAAGGGGTTCGAGGACTGAGCCACTCTTGACGGGACGTCAAGCATCCAGCTCGGAGCCCTCTGGCTGCTTCGGGCGGACGCACGGCGTGGTCCAACGCCTGCCCAGGTCTGGGACTACGCAGAACCCCAGGTGACTGTCCAGCGGGAACATCACACACCTGCGGGGCCGTTCACCGGCGTCTTCGACGACCGGCCGCAGACGCGGGGACACCTCCCGGAGCAACACGCGCCAGTACGCCTCGATCACGCCGACCGTGCTTCCGCGTTCACACGCTGCCTGGATCTCCGCGTACTCCACGAACGCCCACCGCGAGGCGAGTTCCTCGAACGACGCCCCACCGGGAGCCACGATTCGGCCACGTCACGCACGTCGGCCGGCTCCGCCGCACTTCCGTCGGCGAGTCCCCGATCACGTCGTGCGCCTCGTTGTCGGGGTCGGTCGCCCCGACCACCTCGGGCACCCTCACCGGCACGCCGCAGGGCACGAACAGCGGGACGTCGTTGCCGAACTGGGCGCCGTAGAAAGACCGTTGCAGCTCGCGATCACTACCGCGTGGAAGCCGCGCCGGGGCCGGGCGCGCTGCTGGCGCGCGCGGCGGCGTCAAGGCACGCGTAGGCAGTCACCCATTGGTGGGTGAGCCTCAAATCTTGAGCACAATTTCCACACATCCCTCTCTTCATACCGGCCTCCATGGTCTAGATTGACCGTGCTTCAGCTGTTCGGACATGAGGCGACCAATGATGATCTATAGGTCCAGCGCTACGGGAAGCCAGCAGTCGCGTCCCCGGCGCCAGACGTGGGGGTGATCAGTTCTTGGAGCCCGGGGGGCTTTGGGTGCGGAGGGCACCCGAGGTTTTCGGCGGGTTCCCGCGCGCCTTGAGAGTCCGGCAGGGCATTCAAGTCTGCCGCTGCCAGGGTGGGTTGTTCGAGCAGCTCTGACATAGCCGGGATCATGCTCGGGAGGCGGGGCCTCCCAGGGGGAGGAACAGCGCGGCGCGGGAGGCGGAGCCTCCAGGGGGAAGAACAGCGCAACACGGGGGGCGGGGGCCTCCCGGAACAGTGTTAGGCGAACACGTCGAACCACTGGGGACCTTGGGGGGTTCTGTGCAACAGGGGGGACTGGCGCGCCCATTTCCGTCGGCGCGCGAGCATCTGGCGAACGGGGCGATCAAGCAGCCCGCGATCGAGTGGGAACAGCGGTACCGCCGTACCGTGATCATCAGCGACACCGTGGCCACCGCCTTCGTGGTGGGGGCGATCGGCGACTTCTTCGGGGCCCGGGACGCGGCCAACTGGCATGAGAAGTGGGGAATTCTCGCTTTCTGCACCGAGCTGCTGGTGCTGGGGACGCTTGCGGTGAGCCGGGCGTGGGCTCCGGCCGTGCTCGGCCAGGGTGCCGAGGAATTCCGCCGGCTCGGACGCTCACTGTTCACGGCGACCGTCGTACTGGCGCTCGGCGGGATCGCACTCACCTCGCGCAACATCAAGCTCTGGATCTTCGTCGCGATCCCCGCGATCGGGTTCATCACCATGACCGCGCGGTATCTGCTGCGCCTCCGGCTGCACAAACAGCGGAAGGAAGGCCTGTGCCTGCGACCGGTGCTCGCTGCCGGGAGCCTGGCCACCGTGCGCGACCTGATCACCCGAACCCGCAAGCTCCCGCACCTCGGCTGGCGGGTGGATGCGGTGTGCACGACGGACGGTCTCGGCCTCGACGGTGACCAGCTGGACGGAGTGCCGGTCGTCGGCCGGCTGGCGGACGTGGCCAACCACGTCCACCGCGACGGCTACCGTGTCATCGCGGTCACACCGGACCCGCACTGGTCACCGGACCGGTTGCAGCGGCTGGCCTGGAACCTCGAAGGCAGCGAAGCCGAAATGGTCGTGGCTCCCGTCCTGATGGAGGTGGCCGGCCCGCGGCTGCACGTCGACGCGGTGCTCGGGATCCCGCTGCTGCGGGTCAGCATGCCGACCTTCACCGGGGGCCGCCGGGCGATCAAAGTGGTCGTCGACCGGCTGGGCGCAGCGATCCTGCTGATCCTGTTCGCGCCGCTGATGGTGGTCGTCGGGCTGCTCGTGCTGATGGACAGTCGGGGTGGGGCGTTCTACCGCCAGCGCAGAGTCGGCAAGCACGGCCGCGAGTTCACCATTCTCAAGTTCCGCACCATGGTCGTCGGGGCTCATGGGGCACGTGCCGAGCTGGCCGACCTCAACGAGGGCTCCGGCCTGCTGTTCAAGGTCCGCCGGGATCCGCGGGTGACCCGGGTGGGAGCGGTGCTGCGCCGGTACTCGATCGACGAACTCCCGCAGCTTTTCAACGTGCTCACCGGATCGATGTCGCTCGTCGGTCCGCGGCCTCCGTTACCGGAGGAGTCCGCTGCGTACGGCCCGGACATCCGGCGCCGGCTGCTGGTCAGGCCCGGACTCACCGGCCTGTGGCAGATCAGCGGACGCAGCGACCTGTCGTGGGAGGAGGCCGTCCGGCTGGATCTGCGGTACGTGGAGGACTGGTCGCTCGCCCTGGACACAGTGATCTTGTGGAAGACGCTGCGTGCGGTGGTGTATGGGCAGGGGGCCTACTGATGCGCGAGGGTCGTCGTCCGGCCGACGTGCGGAACGCAGGCCGGGAGGGCCTGCCTGGGGGGAGGAACGGGTCATGAAGGTCAGCGTTTTCGGGCTCGGCTACGTGGGCTGCGTGTCGGCCGCGTGCCTGGCCAGCATGGGGCACGAGGTCATCGGGGTGGACGTGAACCAGGTGAAGGTCGACCTGGTCAACGACGGCAAGGCCCCGGTGGTCGAGGAGGGGATCGGCGAGCTCATCGCCGAGGTCGTGCGGGCCGGAGCGCTGCGCGCCACCGGCGACGTCCGCGAGGCAATCATGGGCAGTGAGGTGTCGCTGGTCTGCGTGGGCACGCCGTCGGAGCCCAACGGCAGCCTGTGCACCACGTACTTGGAGCGGGTCACCGAGCAGATCGGCGCCGCGCTGGCCGAGCGGGGTGGGCGGCACACCGTCGTGTTCCGCAGCACCATGCTCCCGGGCACCTGCCTGAACCTGCTGGTACCGATCCTGGAGAAGTACGTCGGCGGAACGGCCGGGGTGGACATCGGAGTCGCGGTCAACCCGGAGTTCCTGCGCGAGGGCACGAGCGTGCGGGACTTCTTCGACCCGCCCAAGACCGTCATCGGCGAGCTCGACCCGGCAAGCGGCGATGTGGTGATGGAGCTGTACGACGGCTTGCCCGGCGAGGTGTTCCGGGTGCCGGTCCCGACGGCCGAGGCGATCAAGTATGCGGACAACGCGTTCCACGGCCTCAAGATCGGCTTCGCGAACGAGCTGGGCGCGGTGTGCCAGGCGCTCGGGGTGGACTCGCACCAGGTGATGGACGTGTTCCTGGCCGACCGCAAGCTGAACATCAGCCCCGCCTACCTGCGTCCCGGCTTCGCCTTCGGTGGCTCCTGCCTGCCCAAGGACCTGCGCAGCCTGGTCCACGCGGCGCAGCGGGCGGACGTCTCGGTGCCCATCCTCGCCCACGTGCTGCCCTCCAACTCCGACCATCTGCAGCGGGCGGTGGAGCTGGTCGAGCGCACCGGCAAGCGCCGGGTGGGCCTGTTCGGGCTGTCCTTCAAACCCGGCACCGACGACCTCCGCGAGAGCCCGCTCGTCGAGCTGGCCGAGAGGCTCTTCGGCAAGGGTTACGACCTGCGGATCCACGACGCCAACGTGAGCCTCTCCCGGCTGCTCGGCGCGAACCGCGAGTACATCGAGACCCGGCTGCCGCACCTCGCGCAGCTGCTCGCGGATTCCGTCGACGAGGTCCTTGAGCACGCCGAGGTGTGCCTGGTCGGGACCAGGGATCCGGCCGTGCTGTCGGCGCTGCCCCATGGCGACGGCCCGGTGATTGTCGACCTCATCCACCTTCCCGACGCCGAGGCGCGCCGGGCCGAACCGGGGTACATGGGCCTTGCTTGGTAAAGCGACCAGCGGCGACCGGCCAGACCGGCGCGCGCTGATCCTTGTGGAGAACCTGTCGGTGCCGTTCGACCGGCGGGTGTGGCAGGAGTGCACGACGCTGCGCGACGCGGGCTGGAAGGTGCACGTCATCTGTCCCCAGGGGAGTAAGCGGGACACGGAGCCGGAGGCGGAGATCGACGGGGTGCGGATCCACCGCTACCCGTTGCGCGCGGCCATCGGAGGGCCGGCCGGCTACCTGCGGGAGTACGGATCGGCGTTGTGGCATACGTTCCGGCTGGCCCGGAAGGTCGGCCCAGTCGATGTGGTCCACGCCTGCAACCCGCCCGACCTGCTGTTCCTGCCGGCACTGTGGCTGAAGCGACGCGGAGCGCGGTTCGTCTTCGACCAGCACGACCTGGTACCCGAGCTGTACCTCTCCCGGTTCGGCCGCGGCGAAGATCTGCTCTACCGCGCCGTGTGCGCGCTGGAACGGCTGACCTACCGGGCCGCCGACGTCGTGCTCGCCACGAACGAGAGCTACCGGGACGTCGCGGTGCGCCGTGGCGGTCGGCGGCCGGCGGACGTTTTCGTGGTGCGCAGCGCGCCCGACATCGACCGGTTCCACCCCGTGGCGCCCGAGCCGGAGTTGAAGCGCGGCAAGCCTCATCTGCTGTGTTACCTCGGCGTCATGGGCCCGCAGGACGGCGTCGACTACGCCTTGCGGGCCCTCGCGAAGCTGCGCGACGAGGTCGGGCGGACCGACTGGCATGCGGTGTTCGTCGGTGCCGGCGACACCTTCGAGGCGATGGTGGAACTGTCCCGGCAGCTCGGGCTCTCGGAGCAGGTGCAGTTCACCGGGCGCATTCCGGACGCCGATCTGGTGCGCTACTTGTCCACCGCGGACGTGTGCCTCTCCCCTGACCCGCACAATCCGCTCAACGACGTGTCGACCATGAACAAGGTCCTGGAGTACATGGTGATGGGCCGGCCGGTTGTCTCATTCGACCTCCGGGAGGCACGAGTCTCCGCCGATGACGCCGCCGTCTACGCACCCGCCAACGACGAGGCCGAGTTCGCCAAGCTCATCGCGCTGCTGCTGGACGATCCGGAGAAGCGGGCCTTGATGGGCAAGATCGGCCAGGAGCGAATCAGCGGGCCGCTCTCCTGGCGGAACTCCCAGCGATCGCTGCTCGCCGCCTACGCCGCTGCCTGCCGTGGCCGCACCCCGGCGTCGGAGGGCGACCGGGTCCGGACAGCGAAGGGGTCCCGGCCGTGAGCGACGACACGATACGCCTGGTCACAGTCGGGCGGATTCTCCGCCGTCGCTGGCGGCTTCTCATCGTCTTCGCCGTGGCGGGCGCGCTCGTCGGCTACGGCGCCTCTTCGCTGTTTCCGCCGCGCTACACGACGTCGACATCGGTGCTGCTGTCGGGACAGTGGGAGGAGCGAGAGCTGCTGACCCAGGCGGAGATCGCGACCAGTTCGGTGGTGATCGACCGCTCGGCTGCCGCGCTCCGCTGGACCGGGGGCAGCGGCACCAAGCTGAAGGATCACGTGGGCGCCCAGGTAACCGAGGGAAACATCATCAAGATCTCGGGTACGGCCGACACCCCGAAGCACGCGCAACAGCTCTCCGACGAGGTGGCCCGGCAATTCGTCACGTTCGCCGCGCAGATCGCGAACGACAGAGCCGATTCCCCTTCGGCGACGCAGTCCAAGGCATTGCGGCAGCTGGTGACGCAGACCAGCCGCCGCATCAGCGCCCTGGCCGATGCGGCCGATCCGGGGAAGCACGTGGAGAGCGTCCAGGCCCGCACCCAGCTCGAACAGCTGCGCACCGCGCTGGGGGAGGCCGTGGACAAGCTGGAGCAGGCAGGCCCGGCAGCCAACGAGGGCAGCATGGTCGTCGTGGGGTCGGCGGCCCGGCCGACCGGTCAGACGCCGCCCACGAGGACGCAGCTCGTCGGCGGCGGGGCACTGCTGTTCTTCCTGATCACGGTCATCGGCCATCTCGCCGCCGCACGGTCGGGTCGCCGGCCGCGCACCGAACCGGAGATCACCGCGGCGCTGGGGTCGGCGCTGCTGGGCACCGTCGACGTACCTGGTGAACGGCGCGCGCACGGGCCGAAAGGCCGCGGCCCGCTGGGCTGGACGCGTTGGCTGCTGGGCGTCGAAACCCGGTGGGACCTGCCGGCCCCGCGGTCATCCGGCGACGAGGCCAGCAGGCAGATCCGCTACCGGCGGGTGGGTGCCCGCCTGCGGGAGCAGCTGCCGGCCCCACGGCGGCTGCTGGTTGTCGTCCCGGACGGCGACACCATCGCCGCCCGGGCCGCAGCACGGATCGTGGCCGAGGCCGGGGGTGATCCTTCCTCAAGCTCTTCGAGCAGGGCAGACCCCATGCTGCGCGTGGTGCGGGTTTCGGTGTCCCGGCCGGTGGTGCCGGACCGCGTCACCGAGTCCGGCATTCTGGTCGTGCTCAGCGCGGGCAGCCGGACCGCGGGGGAGCTCGCCGGCATCGCCGAGGCGTGTGCGGACGCCAGGCACGATGTCGTCGGCTTCGTCGTCGCCAGTGCGGTCCGGGCCCCTCGGATGCGGTCCGCCGGCCGTCCCTCGAACAACGCCACGCCGGCGACGACGGTCGGCGCGGACATGACGGGAGGTTCGGTGTGACGACGAGCACGTCCTCGGAGCCGTCGGCCGCCGCTCCGCTGATCGACCTGCAGGCGCTGGTGGTGGCGGTGCGCAGGCGGCGCCGCCTCTGGTGCTCCATGGCGCTGCTGGGACTGTTCGTCGGCGCGGCGCTGGCAGTCCTGCTGCCCCCGCGGCCGACCGCGGTGACCAAGGTGCTGGTCGCGCATCAACAAGACCAGCCGAGCGACCCCGGAACGCTGATCCGCACCGACGCCGCGCTGCTGCAGACCACGCGGATCGCCGACAAGGCCCTGCGGGCCCTCAAGTCCTCGGAAAGCCCGGAAGACTTCATGGCGGACTACCAGGGCATCGGGCTGACCAACAACGTGTTGCAGATCACCGCGAGAGGTGACAGCGACGTGGAGGCGTCGGCCCGCGCCAAGGCGCTGGCAGACGTGTTCGTCGCGGACCATGTGGCGCGGCTGAAGGCGGCCGCGAACGCCGAGGCCGATGCCCTGCTCGGCCAGGGCGACCGCCTGCAGAACGAACTCGCCCAGGTCAACGAGGCGATCGGACAGGGACCGTCGGCGAACGCGTCGGCGACCCTCGAGTCGCTCTACGCCCGCCGGGCCGCGCTCACCTCGCAGATCGCCGATTTCAAACAGCGCGCCGAGGAAGCGCGCATCGGCACGCCCCAGCTCATCGCCGGCACACAGATCGTGGACGACCCGACCGCGGTGCGGCACTCCCTACCCAAGGCCGTCGCCACCGACGCCGTGATCGGGTGCGTCCTCGGGCTCGTCCTCGGGCTCGCGTTGGCCGCGATCGGCACGGTGGTGGCGGACCGTCCCGTGCTGCGCCGGGAGATCGCCGTGAACCTGGGCGCCTCGGTCATCGCGGAGCTGCGCCCCGCACCCCGCCGGTCGGCCATGCCGTGGCGGCGCCGACGGACCAGGGACGCGCGCGAACGGCTCACCAGGACCCTGGCCCGCGCAGTGCGCGGCTCGGCGGAACCGGTGTCGCTGCTGGAACTGGGCTGTGCGCGCAGCGCGGCCGCGATCGCTCTGGACCTCGCCAGGGCACTGGCGGAGGAGGAGCCACTGGTGATCATCGACGGTCTGCCCGGCCGGCAGTTCGCCGGCCGCCGTCAGGAACCGGGAGACCCTGTCGTGGTCAGCGGCGAGCGTGCTGCGGCCGCGCCGCAGCCGGAGCACCGGCTCGGCGTCGGCTCGGTCGCGCCCGGCACGGCGTGGACCGACCTGCAGTACCTCGGCACCCGGACCGTGCTCGTCGTCCGTGCCGGGCACGGCAGCGCCGCATGGCTGCACACCGTGGCGCGGCAGCTCGCGGACCTGCGCATCGCGGTGATCGGTGTGGTGCTGATCGACCCCGATCCGCGTGACCGGACCGACGGCACGCTGTGGGACGGGCTGCACACCGCGCTGCGCGGCCGCAGCGAGCGCCCGGCCCGGCCGGGCGGCACGGGCCAGCCGCACACGAGGCGGACGTCATGGGCCGTACGGGTCCCGGACAACGACCAGGAGACGCGGTAGACATGTGTGGCATCGCAGGCGCTTACCGATGGCCGGACGGAAAGGCCGTGACTGACCGGCTCACCGACATCCTGGCCCACCGCGGTCCGGACGGCGCGGGTCGGTACAGCCACCCGGTCGGCGACGGCGATGTGCACCTCGGGCACCGTCGGCTGGCCATCATCGACCTGTCCGAGACCGGCGCCCAGCCGATGGTCTCGAACGGCCTCGTCCTGACGTACAACGGCGAGCTGTACAACGCGCCCGAGCTGCGGGCCGAGCTGGCCGCCGCCGGGGTGCGCTTCCGCGGCACCTCCGACACCGAGGTGCTGCTGGAGGCCTGGCGGCGCTGGGGCACGGACTGCCTGCCCCGGCTGCGCGGCATGTTCGCGTTCGGGGTCTTCGACGAGCGGACCGGTGAGCTGGTGCTCGCCCGCGACCAGCTCGGCATCAAGCCGCTGTTCCTGCTCCGGCGCGGTGAGGGCCTGGTGTTCGCCTCCGAGCTCAAGGCGCTCGCCGCCGTGACCGGCGGGACGCTGGAGGTGGACCATGCGGCGCTGGTGGCCTCGCTGCTGTACTACTGGGTGCCGGACTCGCGCTGCGCGTTCCGTGAGGCGGAGAAGCTGCCGCCGGGGAGCTGGCTGCGGTGCCGGCCCGACGGCCGGATGGAGCGCGGCCGGTTCTGGAACCTGAAGGACGTCGCCGCCGAGGGGCGGGAGCGGGCCCTCGGCGGCGAGCGGCCGGACCTGGCCGCCATCGTCGAGGAGTCGACCCGGCGGCACCTGCTGTCCGACGTACCCGTGGCGACCTTCCTCTCCGGCGGTCTTGACTCCAGCTACCTGACCGCGCTGGCGTCCCGTCACCAGTCCGGGATCTCCGCCTACACGATCGGGTTCCGCGCCGAGGACGCGAGGTTCGAGGCGATGCCGGACGACCTGCGCTATGCCCGGCGGGTGGCCGAGCGGTTCGGCGTCGACCTGCACGAGATCGAGATCGCTCCGAACGTGCTCGACCTGCTGCCGCAGATGACGTACGCCCTGGACGAGCCGATCGGCGACCCCGCCGCGATCAACACGTTTCTGATCTGCTCGGCCGCCCGGGAGGCCGGGGTCAAGGTGATGCTCTCGGGGATGGGCGCCGACGAGCTGTTCGCCGGCTACCGCAAGCACCTGGCCAACCTGATCGCGCTGCGCTACCAGCGCGTCCCGCGCCCCCTGCGGCGCGGGATGTCCAGGGCCGTGGACCGGCTGCCGGTCGCGACGAGCCGCCGGGGGTACCGGTCGGTGCGCTTCGCGAAGCGGTTCCTCTCCTTCGCCGACCTGCCGGAGGAGACCGCGTTCCGGCGCAGTTACACCATGTACGACCAGGACGAGCTGCTCGCCCTGGTCGATCCGGACCTGGCCCCGGCGGTCGAGGACGTGCTGACCGAGCACGCCGACGTCTACCAGGACAACGACCTCGACGACTTCGTCAACCGGATGTGCCTGGGCGACGCCCGGATGTTCCTGCCGGGCCTCAACCTCACGTACACCGACCGGTCGAGCATGGCCGCGTCGACCGAGGTACGGGTGCCGTACGTGGACGTCGAGGTGGTCAGGGCGGCGTTCGCGATGCCCGGTGACCGCAAGATCGTCGGACGGCAGGGCAAGGCCGTCCTCAAGGAGGCGGCCACCTCGATCCTGCCCCACGAGATCGTGTACCGGCCCAAGGGCCTGTTCAGCGCCCCGCTGCGCGCCTGGATGAGCCGGGATCTGGCACCGCTGGTCCGCGAGGTGGTGAACGACGGTGAGCTCGTCCGTTCCGGGCTCCTGCGCCGCGACGCCCTGGCGCGCATGGTCGCCGAGGACGCTGCCGGGCAGCGGGACTTCTCCAAGCATCTGTGGCATGTGCTGACCCTCGAGTACTGGTACCGCGACGCGACCTCCAGGTCCGGCCGGGACGCTCGCTCGGCGGCGTAGAAGACGGCGTAGAAACAAGGGGACTTCGGGTGAAGCAGGTTGTACAGAACTACAAGAGCGGCGAGCTGGCGGTGCTCGACGTGCCGGTGCCGGGGTGCAAGCCGGGCGGTGTGCTGGTCCGCAGCGCCTACTCGCTGATCTCCACCGGGACCGAGCTCATGAAGGTGTCCGAGGCCGGCATGTCGATGCTGGGCAAGGCCCGCTCCCGGCCGGACCAGGTGGCCAAGGTCATGCAGAGCGTGGCCACCAACGGGGTGCCCGCCACCTACCGCAAGGTGATGGGCAAGCTGGACTCCTACACACCGCTGGGCTACTCGCTGTGCGGGGTGGTCGAGCAGGTCGGCCCCGGGATCGACGACGTGAAGGTCGGCGACCTCGTGGCCTGCGCCGGCAACGAGCACGCGCTGCACGCCGAGCTGAACTGGGTGCCGAAGAACCTCTACGCCCCGGTGCCGGACGGCCTCGCGCCGCGGCACGCGGCCTTCGGCACCGTCGGGTCGATCGCGATGCAAGGCGTCCGCCAGGGCGAGCCACGGCTCGGCGAAGTGGCGCTGGTCATCGGCCTCGGGCTGATCGGGCAGCTGGTGGCGCAGCTGCTGGCCGCGTCGGGAGTCCGCGTCGTCGGGGTCGACCCCGACCCGGCGCGCTGCGAGCTCGCCGAGCGCCTGGGTGCTGCGGCCTGCGGCGATCCCTCCTCCGCGGCCGTGGAGGCCGCCGTCGCCGAACTCACCGGCGGGCACGGCGTGGACCAGGTGTACCTGGCCGCCGGCGGCGGCAGCAACCAGCCCGTCGAGCTGGCCGCCCGGCTCTGCCGGGACCGCGGCCGGGTCGTCGACATCGGCAAGTGCCGCCTGGACCTGCCGTGGAACGCGTACTACGAGAAGGAGCTCGACGTCCGCTTCTCGCGCAGTTACGGCCCCGGGCGCTACGACCCGGAGTACGAGCTCGAGGGGCGTGACTACCCGATCGGCTATGTGCGCTGGACCGAGCGCCGCAACCTGGCGTGTTTCCTCGACCTCGTCGCCCGCGGCCGCGTCGACGTGGAGCCCTTGGTCTCCCACGTCGCCGACTTCGATGACGCCGTCGAGACATACCAGAGGCTGAAGGACGGCGATCTGAAGGCCGTGGCCGTGCTGTTCCGCTACCTCGAACACGCGGCCGAGGCGCAGGCCCCGGCGGTGACCGTGCCCGCGGTGAAGCGAAGCGGCGACTCGGTGTCCACCTCGGGCCGGGCGGCCAGCACGCCGGTGCGGCTGGCGTTCGTCGGCGCGGGGAACTACGCGACGTCGATGCTGCTGCCGCACCTGGCACAGCGCGACGGCGTCGAGTTGTCCACAGTCGTCACCACGACGGCGCTGTCCGCGGCCAACGCGCAGCGTAAGTTCGGCTTCGCCGAGGCGACCACCGATCTCGACGCCGTGCTCGGCGACAAGTCCATCGACGCGGTGTTCGTGGTCACCCGGCACAGCTCGCACGCCGAACTGACCCGGAGGGCACTGCTGGCCGGCAAGACGGTGTTCGTGGAGAAGCCCCTGGCTCTCACCGAGGACGAGCTGGCCGGCGTACTCGCGGCGGTGGAGGAATCCGGCAACGACAGGCTGCAGGTGGGCTTCAACCGCCGGTTCGCACCGCTGCTGCAGGAGGCCAGGAAGCAGTTCGGCGCCCGGACCGGGCCGGCGAGCCTGCGCTACCTGGTCAATGCGGGCCGACTGGACCACGGCAGCTGGTACCTCCAACAGGGCACCGAGGGCTCGCGGTTCGCCGGCGAGGGTGGCCACTTCATCGACACGGCGAGCTGGCTACTCGAGGCCGACCCGGTCTCGGTGTACGCGATCACCACGCCCGGCAACGAGGATCTGCAGGTCGTGCTGCGCTACCCGGACGGGTCCAACGCCACCATCAGCTACGTCACCACCGGCGCGCCCGGCTTCCCCAAGGAGACGCTGGACCTGGTCGCGGACGGCAAGGTGCTGCGGCTCGACGACTTCGTCCGTGCCTCGGTGTACAGCCGCAAGCGGTGGGTCAGTTCGCGGCTGCCCAAGGCCCGGGACAAGGGCCAGTCCGCCGAACTGGCCGCGTTCATCAAGGCCGTGCGGACCGGCGGTCCGATGCCGGTGCCGCTGGAGTCACTGGTCACCACCACGGCGGCCACCCTCGCCGTGCAGACCGGCCTGGCCGGCGGCGTGCCGGTGACGTTGGCGAGGGCGCGATGACCCTGAGCGCGGGCTGGTACCTGCGGCGGCTGTCCCGGATGGGGCCGCGGGAGATCGGCGGCCGGACGATCGACGCGGTGCGCAGAAGGCGGTGGCGGTCGGCGCTGCCGGACAGTCCGGCCGTGCCCGGCGCCCGGTTCACCGCGGCACTCCCCGCCACAGGGATCGCCGCCGTGCCGTCGGACGCCGCCAAACGCCTCCTCGCCCAGGCGGACCGGCTGATGGACGGGCACGCCGAGTACTTCGGGGTGGTCCGCGACGACCTCGCCGCCCCGGACTGGTCGTTCGACCCGAAGACCGGGCGCCGCGCTCCGTCGGGCTACGCCTTCGACGTGCCGTACCGCGACGAGGAGGCGATCGGCGACGTCAAGCAGATCTGGGAGCTGTCCCGGCACCAGTACCTGACCGTGCTCGCCGCCGCCTACGCGATCACCGGGAACGACCGGTACGCCGAGCGCGCCGCCGAGCACCTGCGGTCCTGGTGGGAGGCCAACCCGCCGCTGCGCTCGGTCCATTGGACCAGCGGTATCGAGCTGGGCATCCGGCTGCTCTCCTGGGTGTGGGTCCGCCGCCTGCTCGACGGCTGGCCCGGCGCGGCCGGGCTGTTCGAGGAGAACCCGGTGATGATCCGTCAGATCTGGTACCACCAGCGCTGGTTGGCCGCCTTCCCCAGCCGGGGCTCCTCGGCCAACAACCACATCATCGCCGAGGCCGCCGGGCAGTTCGCCGCGGCCTGCGCGTTCGGGTGGTTCCCCACGTCGGCGCGCTGGCGCGCCGACGCGCTGCGGTCGCTGGAGCGGCACCTGCGGAGCAACACCTTCGACTCCGGCCTCAACCGCGAACTGGCCACCGAGTACCACGGACTCGTGCTGGAACTCGGCCTGGCCGCCCTGGCCGAGGCGGATGCCGCGGGCGTGCCGGTCCCCGCGTCGGTCCGGCGGGTGCTGCTGCGGATGACCGACGCGCTCGCGGCCGTCGTGGACAATCGGCTCCGGCCGCCGCGCCAGGGCGACGCGGACGACGGGCACGGCCTGGTCGTGGACGGCGCGGGAACCGACCGCTGGGCCTCACTGCTGGCCACCGGGGACGCCGTGTTCGGCCGGCTCGACTGGTGGCCGGCCGTGACCGGCACGGACGTGCGCACCCCACTGCTGGCCGCGCTGATCCGGCCGTACTCGGACAATGTGACTGCACCGGCCGCGACCCGCCCGGCGACCCGGCCGGACCACCTCGCCGACGCGGGCATGACCATCCTGCGCGGGCCGGGGAAGAGCGGACCGGAGGAGATCTGGTGCCGCTGCGACGGCGGCCCGCACGGCTTCCTGTCCATCGCCGCGCACGCCCACGCGGACGCGCTGTCCGTGGAGGTCCGGCACGACGGGGTCGACGTGCTCGCCGACCCGGGGACGTTCTGCTACCACGGGCAGCCCGAGTGGCGTCGGTACTTCCGGTCGACCCTCGGCCACAACACGCTCGAACTGGACGGCGGCGACCAGTCCGTCTCCGGGGGCCCCTTCCTGTGGACCCGGCACGCCCGCACCCGGGTCCTGCTCGCGGACACAGGTGACGGGATCGGGCCCGACGCCGGCGTCGCCCGCTGGTCCGCCGAGCACACCGGCTACGGGCGCTCGGTGCACCGCCGCCGGGTGGAGCTGACCGCCGCGAGCCGGGAACTGCGGGTGGTCGACGAGGTGCGCGGCCCGCGCCGGACCGTGCGGCTGGCGTTCCACCTCGGCCCGGCGATCGGCGCGGAGCTGACGGGGAGCCGGGCCGTGCTCACCTGGACCCAGGGCGGCGAGGACCGCTCCGCGGTGCTCGACCTGCCCGGGCAGCTGCGCTGGCAGGGGCACCGCGGCGAGACCGGCCCGCCGCTGGGCTGGTACTCCGCCGGCTTCGGGCGCAAGGAACCCGCGACGGTCCTCGTCGGCACCGGTTTCACCGACGGCACGGACGGGTTCACCACCGTGCTCAGGTTCCGCGACTAGGGGGACGGGTGCGAGGAAGGAGGACGCGGCACTGGGCGTCGGTGGCGGCATGGCTGGCGCTGACCCTGCCGGCGGCGACCGGCTGCGACGGCCGGTCGGGCGCCCCGGCGGAGCCGTCGGCCGCGAAGCCGACTGCCGCGGCGCCCATGCCCGCGCCGACCGTGGCCGCGGCCCGGGTGTGCGCCGCGCCCGCGGCCAGACCGGCGCAGGCGCCCGCGGGTGCCGTCACGGTCGACCCCGCGGTCGTCGACGACCTGGCCGAGAAGACCCTGGACAGTCCCCCGCACACCACGTTCTGGCTCCGGCCGGGCACACACACGCTCAAGTCGGGGCCCTACGACCAGGTCCTCCCCAAGGAGGGGGACGTCTACATAGGCGCCCCGGGGGCAGTCCTCGACGGCCGGATGGTCAACGAGATCGCGTTCGGCGGCGGCGCCGAGAACGTCACCATCCGCCACCTGACCGTGCAGCACTTCGCCGCGCCGCATGACGAGGGCGTGGTCAACCACGACTCGGCCGACGGGTGGGTGATCGAGCACACGACGGTGCAGGACAACTCCGGCGGGGGGCTGATGGTCGGCGCCCGTCAGCAGGTCCGCGACGACTGCCTGCGGAGGAACGGCCAGTACGGCATCAACGGGTACAAGGGCACCGGCGCCGTCACCGGTCTGGTGGTCGAAGGCAACGAGATCACCGGCAACAACACCGACGACTGGGAGCGGCGGCAGCCTGGCTGCGGCTGCAGCGGAGGCGCCAAGTTCTGGGCGGTCAACGGCGCCGATGTGCGGGGCAATTGGGTGCACGACAACCGGGGTGCGGGGTTGTGGGCCGACACCGACAACAACGACTTCCTCATCGAGGACAACGTGATCGAGGACAACGACGGTCCGGCACTGATCTACGAGATCAGCTACAACGCGGTCATCCGGAACAACATGATCCGGCGCAACTACCTGACCGAGGGCCGCGCGTACGCCGCCCAGGGCGACGACTTCCCCTACGGAACCGTCTACCTGTCCGAGGCCGGCGGCGAACCGCGGGTCAAGGCCCGCACCGACCGGATCGAGGTCTACGGGAACGTGCTGGAGGACAACTGGTCCGGCCTCACCCTGTGGGAGGACGCCGACCGGTTCTGCAACAGCCCGGCCAACACGTCGTCCGACTACTGCACGCTGCTGGTCCGGGACGTCCACCGCTGCGCGCGGCCGGCGATCGCCACCGCGCCGCTGCTCTCCGACTGCCGGTGGAAGACCCAGCGGGTGGACATCCACGACAACCGCTTCGTGCAGAGCGCGACCACCGCCGGGTGCGCCGGGCTGTGCGGCCGGATGGCGGTGCTGTCCAACTACGGGACCTCGCCCGACTGGTCACCGTACAAGGGCTCCCGGGTGGCGGATGCGATCACCTTCCGGCAGCGGAACCGCTGGCACGGCAATGTCTACATCGGACCGTGGAGCTTCGTCGCCCATGACCACGGCCGGGTGCTCGACTTCGCCCAGTGGCAGGGCGCGCCGTACCGGCAGGACACGGACAGCACCCTCCGTCCGCGGGCGGGTGGTTGAGATGGGTGGGGAACCGATGGACGACCGGCCGTGGGGCGGACCGGACGCGACGGGCGCACCGCCCGCCGCCGGCACACGCCCCGGTGGCACACCGAAGCTCGTCGGGACGGCCTGGGCGTTGCTCGCCCTCAACACGTTCGGCTCCGCAGGGCAGAAGACCATCATCACGCTGCCCCGCTCCCTCATGCAGATGGCCACCATGGGCGCGCTGGTCGCCGCGTTCCTGCTGGCAGTCGTGCTCAATCCCCGGCTGCGGATCCGCCCCAGCGCCTTCTTGCTCCTGCTCACCCTGCTGCTGGTGGAGAGCATGATCTCAAGTGTGCGCATGGCCGGACCCGGCTCACTGTTCCGCTGCGCCCGGCTGGCTCTCTTCATCGCCACGCTGTGGCTCCTCAGCCGCTGGTGGGACGGCAGCCTGACGTTCGTCCGGAGCCACATACGGATCTACTTCGCGGTGCTCCTGACGGCGGCCGCCGGCCTGGTCATCTCGCCGGGCGCTGCCATGCCCGCGTCCTACCAAGGACGGCTGGTCGGCGCGCTGTGGCCGCTCACCCCGCCGCAGATCGGGCAGTACACCGCGGTGATCATCGGGCTCACCGTGCTGCTCGTTCTGGGCCGTCGGACCACCAAGGCCGGCGCGGCGCTGATCATCGTGCCGTCACTCGTCCTGCTCGCGTTGAGCCACACCCGGACGGCCACACTGGGTCTGCTCGTCGGGTTGGTGCTGGCGGTTCTCTCGCTCGTCCTGACCAGCGCCGCCGCCCGCCGGTTCTTCACCTGGGTGGTGCTGTGCGCCACGGTGGCCGCGGTGGGGTTCTCCTCCGCGCTGCAGGCGTGGTTCCTGCGCGGACAGAGCCAGCAGAACTTCGCCAGCTTCACCGGCAGGGCCAAGGTCTGGCACGCCCTGCTCTCGGCCCCGCGGTCGACCTCGCAGCAGCTGTTCGGCATAGGCCTGGGCGACAAGTCGTTCGAGGGTCTGCCGATCGACAGCAGCTGGCTGGCCGTCTACAACGAGCAGGGGCTCATAGGCGACGTCCTCGTGGCGGCGCTCGTCCTCGTACTGGGCGGCGTCGCACTGCTGCGGCCGCCGTCGCTGCCGAGGGCCTGCGCGATCTTCCTGATCAGCTACTGCGCCGTCTCGTCGTACACCGAGGTCGGATTGGGCGACGCCTCGGCGTATCTGCTGCATCTGGCCCTGGCCGCCTCGCTGCTGGCGGCGCCCACCGAGACCGCGCCGCCGCGGACGCCCCCCGGGCGCCGACGGCATCTCCGGCTGCCCGGAATGCGGGGGCCGATGTCTCCCGCAACGTCAAGTCGTGATCTGGAGGTGGCCTGAGCATGCACGTCCTCGTGGTGCACAACCGCTACTCCTCGGCGCAGCCGAGCGGGGAGAACAACGTCGTCGACCAGGAAGTGGGGCTGCTGCGCGGGGCCGGCCACCGGGTGGAGGTGTTCGAGCGGCGCAGTGCCGACATCGCGGCCCGGTCCCTGCTGGGCAAGGCAGCGGTGCCGCTGCTGGTGCCGTGGAACCCGGCGGTCCGGGCGGAGCTCGCCGCCCGGCTCCGCGCCGAGCGGCCGGACGTGGTCCACGTCCACAACGTCTTCCCGCTGCTGTCGCCCGCGGTGCTGGCCGCCTGCGCCGACGTCGGCGTGCCCGTCGTCGCCACACTGCACAACTACATGCAGGTCTGCCCGCCCGGCACGCTGCAACGGGACGGCCGGCTCTGCACCGAGTGCGTCGGGGCGGCGCCGCTGCCGGCCGTCCGGCACGGCTGCTACCGGGGCTCCCGGCTGGCGACGGTGCCGCTCGCGGTCAGCCTGTCCGTCAACCGACGGCGGTGGTGGTCCGGCGTGGACCGGTTCTTCTGCGTCTCCGCGACGCAGCGGGACATCCTGGCGCGGGGCGGCGTGCCCTCCGAACGGCTGGCGGTGAAGCACAACTTCGTTCCCGACCCGGGCGCCTGCCGGGTCGGCGAGGGAGAGCATCTGCTCTTTCTCGGCCGGCTCTCGGAGGCCAAGGGTGTACGGCTGCTCATGGCCGCCTGGGACGCGGTCGCCGCGGACGGCGGTGTGGGCGTGCCGCTCGTGGTCGCCGGCGCGGGGCCGCTCGAACGGGAGGTGGCCGCCTGGGCTGAGGGCAGGGACGACGTGCGGTACGTCGGTCTGTACGACCCGGCCCAGTGTCAGGAGGCCGCCTCGCGGGCGGTCGCCGTGGTGGCTCCCTCGATGTCCCTGGAGACGTTCGGCCTGGTGATCGTGGAGGCGATGGCAGCCGGTGTCCCGGTCGTCGCCGCCGGGATCGGCGCCTACGTCGAACTCGTCGAGGAGGGGGTGACCGGGCTGCTGCACCGGCCGGGCGAGGCGGACTCGCTCGCGTCGTGCATCCGCCGGATCACGGCCGACCCGGCGGTCAACCGGGAGATGGGACAGGCGGCCCGGCGCCGCTATGAACAGGCATTCAGTCCTGCCGTCGGACTGGCGAACCTGGTGGAGGGGTACCGCACCGCGATCGCGGCACGGTCCGGCGGCGGGGGCACAGCGCCGTCGGCGGAACCGGGAACGCCGGCGGGAACGGCAACACCGGAAAGAACGGCAAGAACGGCAACGCTGGCTCGCGGCGGGGACACCCGCGCGGGCAGGGATGGGGGCAGTAGATGACACGATGCCGACTCTGCGGCTCGGCGGCGCTGGCGAGCGTCGTCGACCTGGGGGCGACCCCGCCGTGCGAGAGCTTTCTCGCCGCGGAGCAACTGGACCAGCCGGAGCCCGCGTACCCGCTGCACCTGCGGGTCTGCAACGAGTGCTGGCTCGCGCAGATCCCGCCGCTGATCACGCCGGAGGAGACGTTCACGCAGTACGCGTACTTCTCTTCCTACTCGACCTCCTGGGTGGAGCACGCGCGCACCTTCGTCACCGGTGCCGTGGAGCGGCTGGGCCTCGGCCCCGACGCCTTCGTGGTCGAGGTCGCGAGCAACGACGGTTACCTGCTGCGGCACATGGTGGACCGCGACATCCGCTGCCTCGGCATCGAGCCCTCGGTGAACGTGGGCGCCGCGGCGCGGGAGGCGGGCGTGCCCACGCTCACGGAGTTCCTGGGCCCGGCCGTCGGCGCCACCGTCCGCGCCGAGCACGGCCCGGCCGACCTGGTCGTGGCCAACAACGTGTACGCGCACATCCCCGACGTGGTCGGCTTCACCCAGGGGCTGCGCGCCCTGGTCGCCGACGACGGCTGGGTCTCCATCGAGGTGCAGCACCTGCTGACCCTGATCGAGGAGAACCAGTACGACACGATCTACCACGAGCACTTCCAGTACTACACGGTCGCGTCCGCGATCCGGGCGCTGGCGAGCGGCGGACTCGCGCTCGTGGACGTCGAGTTGCTGCCCACGCACGGCGGTTCCATCCGGCTGTGGGCCCGGCCCGACGAGGTGGCCGGCGAGCCCACCCGCCGGGTGACCGACGTGCTGGACCGGGAGAAGGCCGCCGGGCTGCAGGAGCTGTCCGGGTACACCGAGTTCTCCGAGCGGGTGGCCAAGGTACGCCGGGACCTGCTGCGGTTCCTCATCGACGCGGCCGAGCGCGGCGAGACCGTCGTCGGCTACGGCGCCCCGGGCAAGGGCAACACCCTGCTCAACCACTGCGGCATCCGGCCCGACCTGCTCCCGTACACGGTCGACCGCAACCCCTACAAGCACGGCAGGTTCACCCCGGGCACCCGCATCCCGATCCTGCACCCCGACCGGATAGCCGCCGACAGACCGGACTACGTCCTCGTCCTCCCGTGGAACCTGCGGGCCGAGCTGGTCGAGCAACTGTCCTTCGTGCACGACTGGGGCGGTCGTCTGGTCTTCCCCATCCCGGAACTGAGCGTCGTCGAGCCGGGCACCGTCGTACCGAGCACTGTCGAGGTGAAGTCATGAAGGTCGTCCTGTTCTGCGGCGGGTACGGGCTGCGCATGCGCAACGGCACCTCCGACGACACGCCCAAGCCGATGGCGATGGTCGGCCCGCGGCCGCTGATCTGGCACGTCATGCGCTACTACGCGCACTACGGGCACACGGAGTTCATCCTCTGCCTCGGGTACGGGGCCGACCACATCAAGAACTTCTTCCTCAACTACGAGGAGACGACGTCCAACGACTTCGTCCTGCGGGGCGGGCGCACCGAGCTGCTGTCCACCGACATCGCCGACTGGACGATCACGTTCGCGGAGACCGGCATGGAGTCGCCGATCGGTGAACGGCTGCGCCGCGTGCGGCACTACCTGGACGGCGACGAGATGTTCCTCGCCAACTACGCCGACGTGCTCACCGATGCCCCGCTGCCGGAGATGATCGACCGGTTCGCCCGGCGCGACGCCGGGGCGTCGATGATGGTGGTGCCGCCGCAGTCCTCGTTCCACTGCGTGGAACTGGGTGAGGGCAGCCTGGTGGGGGGCATCACCCCGGTGAGCGAACTGCCGCTGTGGGAGAACGGCGGCTACTTCGTGCTGCGCCAGGAGGTCTTCGACCACATACCGGAGAACGGGGACCTGGTCGCCGACGGCTGCTCCCAACTGGCCAAGCGCGGGAGGCTGATCGCGTACCAGCACCGCGGCTTCTGGCAGCCGACCGACACCGTGAAGGAGCGGGCCGCGCTCCACGACGCCTACGCCAGGGGCGACCGCCCCTGGGCCGTGTGGGAGCGGGACGGCGCCCCGGTGGGTACCCCGTGATCCGGCTCGGGGCCGGCCCCCTGGACGGGATCGTCGCGGTGGGCGCGCACTGCGACGACATCGCCATCGGCGCCGGCGGCACGCTGCTGACGCTGTGCCACGCACGGCCGGGTGTCCGCGTCGACGTGCTGGTGCTCTCCGGCGGCGGCAGCGAGCGGGAGCAGGAGGAGCAGGCCGCGCTCGCCGCCTTCTGCCCGGGCGCCGACCTGCGGCTGACCGTGCACAAGCTGCCGGACGGCCGGTTGCCCGCGCACTGGGACGAGGCCAAGGCCGCGGTCGAGGAGCTGCGCGCGGGGACGGAGCCGGATCTCGTGCTGGCCCCGCGTACCGATGACGCGCACCAGGACCACCGCGGTCTGGCGAAGCTGATGACCAGCGCGTTCCGCGACCACTTGGTGCTCGGCTACGAGATCGTCAAGTGGGACGGCGATCTCGGCCGTATGGCGGCGTACCAGCCGCTGTCGCCGGAGATCGCCGAACGGAAGGTGCAGCTGCTGCAGGAGCACTACCCCTCGCAGCGGCACCGGCCCTGGTACGACCGCGAGGCCTTCCTCGGGCTGGCGCGGATCCGCGGTATCGAATGCCACGCGCGCTACGCCGAGGCGTTCGCCGTCACCAAACTCACTCTCGACCTGGGGGAATGAACCTTGCGCGTACTGCTGACCGGGCACCAGGGCTACCTGGGCACCGTCATGGCCCCGGTCCTCACGGCCGCCGGGCACGAGGTCGTCGGTCTCGACGCCGGACTGTTCGCCGACTGCGTGCTGGGCCCGACGCCCGCGGACCCGCCGGGGGCGCGGGTGGACCTGCGCGACGTCACGGCCGACCACGTGACCGGGGTGGACGCCGTGATCCACCTGGCGGCGCTCTCCAACGACCCGCTGGGATCGCTGGCGCCGGAGCTCACCTACGACATCAACCACCACGCGTCCGTGCGGCTGGCCCGGCTCGCCCGCGACGCCGGGGTGCGACGCTTCCTGTACGCGTCGACCTGCTCGGTCTACGGAGCCGCCGGCGGCGACGACCTGGTGGCCGAGGACGCCCCGCTGCGCCCGGTGACGCCGTACGCGGAGTCCAAGGTGCGGGTGGAGGACGACCTGCACGCGCTGGCCGACGGCGACTTCACACCGGTGTACATGCGCAACGCCACCGCCTTCGGCTACTCGCCCCGGCTCCGCGCCGACATCGTGCTGAACAACCTGGTGGGCCACGCGCTCCTGTCCGGCGAGGTGCTGGTGCTCTCCGACGGCACCCCCTGGCGCCCGCTGGTGCACGCCGCCGACATCGCACGGGCCTTCGCGGCAGCGCTGACGGCACCTCAGGAGGCAGTGCACGACCGGGCGTTCAACATCGGCAGCGAGACCAACAATGTCACGGTCGCCGAGATCGCCGGGCAGGTCGCCGAGGCGGTGTCCGGCTCGCGCGTGGTGATCACCGGGGAGACCGGTGCCGATCCGCGGTCGTACCGGGTGGACTTCTCCCGGTTCCGCGCCGCGGTTCCCGGCTTCGACTGCGAGTGGACGGTGAAGGACGGCGCGCTCGAACTCGCCGACGCCTACCGGAAGTTCGGGCTGGACAAGGAGGACTTCACGCAGCGCTTCACCCGGCTCGCGGTGCTGCGCGCGGCCTCTGACGCCGGCGCCGTCGACGACACCCTGCGGTGGCGCCGATGACCTCGGTGGGCGAGGAGATGCACGCGCTGGTGGAGCGGCTGTACCCGCTGTGCCGGAGCATCACCGGCGACGGTGTGCGCGCCACCCTGGAGATCGTCGGCGAGTACGTTCCGCTCCAGGTGCACGAGGTGCCGACCGGGACTCAGGTGCTCGACTGGACGGTGCCGCAGGAGTGGAACATCCGGGACGCGTACATCGCCGACACCGCCGGCAAGCGGGTCGTCGACTTCGCCGCGTCCAGCCTGCACGTGCTCGGCTACAGCGTGCCGGTGTCGGCGACCATGCCGCTGGCCGAGCTGCGTGGACACCTGCACACCCTGCCGGAGCATCCGGCCTGGGTGCCGTACCGCACCAGCTACTACAAGCCGGAATGGGGGTTCTGCCTGACCCAGGAGACCTTGGACGCGCTGCCGGACGGCGAGTACGAGGTGTGCGTCGACTCCACACTCGCCGACGGCCACCTCACCTACGCCGAGCACGTGGTACCGGGGCAGGTCGCCGACGAGGTGATCGTCTCCTGCCATGTATGCCACCCGTCGCTGGCCAACGACAACCTGGCCGGCATCGCGGTGGCGGTGTTCCTGGCCCGGGCGCTGGCGGAGCGGACGCCGTACTACACCTACCGATTCCTGTTCGCGCCCGGCACCATCGGTGCGATCACCTGGCTGGCCCGCAACGCGGAGCGGGTGGAACGGGTCAAGCACGGGCTGGTGCTGGCCTGCGCCGGCGACCCGGGCCGGCTGACGTACAAGCAGAGCAGGCGCGGCGACGCGGAGATCGACCGGGTGATGCAGCACGTGCTGGCCGGCTCCGAACGCCCGCACCGCATCACCGAGTTCACCCCGTACGGCTACGACGAACGGCAGTTCTGCTCGCCCGGTTTCGATCTGGGCGTCGGCTCGCTCAGCCGGACTCCGTACGCCGGCTACCCGGAATACCACACTTCGGCGGACAATCCGGACTTCGTCTCCCCGGGGGCGATGGCGGACACCCTCGCTGTCTGCCGCGAGGCGTTCGCCGTGCTGGACCGCGACCGGCGGTACGTCAACCTCAGCCCCTACGGCGAGCCGCAGCTGGGCCGGCGTGGGTTGTACGACTCGCTCGGCGGCCGCAGCGACGCGAAGCAGGCCCAGATGGCCATGCTCTGGGTGCTCAGCCTCTCCGACGGCGAGCACAGTCTGCTGGACGTCGCCGAGCGGTCCGGGCTGCCGTTCGACACTGTCGCCGTCGCGGCCGACGCCCTGCACGAAGCCGGGCTGCTCAAGGAAGGCCGATGACCACCGAGAGCGGGACGACAGCCCCGGCGGCCCCGGCCGGACAGGCCCGGCGGTCCGCCACACGGGCCATGGCCGGCCGGCTGTCCTGGGGACTCGCCGACCAGGCGGCCTCCAGCCTGAGCAACTTCCTGGTGGGGGCGTACGTGGCCCGCTCGCTGGGGCTGGCCTCGTTCGGCGTGTTCAGCCTGGTCTGGGTGACCTACGGCGTGCTGCTCAGCGTTTCGCGCGGGCTGGCCACCGACCCGCTCATGGTGCGCTTCAGCGGCGTGCCGGCCGCGTCCTGGCGCGCGGCGGCGGCCCGGGCGTCGGGTACCGCGCTCGGCGTCGGGGCCGCCGTCGGAGCGGTGTGCCTGGTGGCCGGGCTGGGGGCGGGCGGCCGGGTGGGAATCGCGTTCGCCTGCCTCGGCGTGACCCTGCCGGCGCTGCTGCTCCAGGACGCCTGGCGGTTCTCGTTCTTCGCCGCCGGCGTCGGGCGGAAGGCGTTCGTCAACGACGTCGTGTGGGGCGTCGCACTCGTCCCGGCCATGATAGTGGCGGCCCGCGTCGGCGGCGTGGGCGCTTTCGTGCTCGCCTGGGGCCTGTCCGCCGCGGTGGCCGCGGGCTACGGCTGTCTCCAGTCCCGCATCAGGCCCCAGCTGACCGGAGTGCGCGGGTGGCTCCGTGACCACCGCGACCTCGGCTATCGGTACCTGGTCGAGAACGTCGGCCTCAGCGGCGCGCGGCAACTACGGGCGTACGGACTCGGCGCGATCGTCGGGGTCGGCGCGGTGGGTACGGTCCGGGGCACCGAGCTCCTGCTCGGCCCGTTCCTCGCGGTGCTCATGGGGTTGTCGCTGGCCACCGTCGCGGAGGCGGCACGGGTGCTGCGGCGGGCCCCGGACCGGCTGGGCATGTTCTGCCTCCTGATCGGCGGCGGGCAGGCCGCCGGCGCGCTGCTCTGGGGCGCGGCGCTGCTGCTGCTGCCGGACCGGGCCGGCGTGTTCGTGCTCGGCGCCGTCTGGCACTCGGCCTCGGCGATCATCGTGCCGGCCACGCTCGGCGTCGCCGGCTCCAGCCTCGGCGTCGGCGCGGCCGTGGGGCTGCGCGCGCACGGCGCGGCCCGGCGCAGCCTGCGCTGTCAGCTGATCACCTCCGTCCTCTACGTCGGCGGCGGGCTCGGCGGCGCCGCGGCGGCCGGCACGGTCGGCTCGGCCTGGGGCGTCGCCGCCGCGACCGTCACCGGCTCGGCCCTGTGGTGGCTCCAACTGCGGTCCGTCCTGCGCGAACACCGCAAGAACCCGATCCGTGAAGTGAGGACCGCATGACCGCACATCCCCGGCTGAGCATCGGTCTGCCGGTGTACAACGGCGAGGAGTACCTCGCCGAGGCGCTCGACGCCCTGCTCGGCCAGACCTACGAGGACTTCGAACTCCTCATCTCCGACAACGCCTCGACCGACGGGACCGCGGACATCTGCCGCCGGTACGCCGCACGGGACTCGCGCATCCGGTACACCCGGCTGCCCCGGAACATCGGCGCCGCGCCGAACCACCACCGCGTGTTCGCCGAGAGCCGCGGCGAGCTGTTCAAGTGGGTCTCGCACGACGACCTGTACGCCCGGGACCTGCTGCGGGCTTGCGTGGAGGCGCTGGACGAGCGGCCGGAGGTCGTCCTCGCGCACGCCGGAGAAGCCGTCATCGACGGCGACAGCCAGGTCAGGGTCCCGTACGAGTACGGGCTCGCCACCGACTCCCCGCGCCCGTCGGAGCGCTTTCGCAGCATGCTGTTCGAGCCCGGCGGCGACGACATGTACGGGGTGGTACGGGCCGAGGTCCTGCGCCGGGTCAAGCCGCTCGACAGTTACCACCACGCGGATCGCGTCTTCACCGCCGAAATCGGCCTGCACGGGCCCTTCCACCAGGTGCCGGAGGTGCTGTACTTCCGCCGCGACCACCCCACCCGCGCCGAGCGCGCGCACCCCGGCAAGCGGTCCCGGTGCGTCAACCTGGACCCGCGTCGGGCAGGGCGGCTGCACCCGACGCCCCGGCTGCTCGCCGAGTACGTCTGGGGCTATTTCGCGGCGATCCGGCGGGCGCCGCTCTCCCCGGCCGAGCGACGCGCGTGCCACCGCCACCTGCTCGCCTGGATGACCAGCCGGGTCAGGCCCGGAGCCGGCGAGCGGGTCGAGGACCGCGCACCGGTCGACCCGGCCCGGCTGACCGTCTCCGTCGACGCCCTCGTCGCCGGCCGTGAAGGGAGACAGGCATGACGTCTGCGAACAGGACCGGGGTGCGCGTCGGGGTGTGCGGTGTGCTCGGCTCCGGCAACCTCGGCAACGACGGGTCGCTGGAGGCCCTGCTCGGGTACCTCCGCGCCGAGCACCCGGAGGCGGCCGTGGACGCGCTGTGCGGCGGACCCGAGGTCGTCACGGCCCGGTACGGGATCCCCGCGACGCGGCTGCACTGGAACCGCGGGGAGTACCGCACCGCGTCGCGCGCGGGCGCGATCGCGGCGAAGGGCCTGGGCAAACTCGTCGACGCCTTCCGCGTCGCCGCCTGGGTACGCCGGCACGATGTCGTGATCGTGCCGGGCGCGGGCGTCCTGGAGACCACGCTGCCGCTGCGGGCGTGGGGCTTCCCGTACTCGATGTTCCTGCTCTGCGCGACCGGGCGGCTGTTCGGCACCAGGGTCGCACTGGTCGGCGTCGGCGCCGACGCGATCGGCCACCGGCCGACCCGCGCCCTGGTCCGCTGGTCGGCGCGGCTGGCCGCCTACCGGTCCTACCGGGACACCGTGTCCCGCGACGCGATACGGGCGATGGGCGTCGACACCGCGCGCGACGGGGTCTACTCGGACCTCGTGTTCTCCCTGCCGACGCCGCGGGCGGGCGCACCCGAGGGCGACCGGGGCCCGGTCTGCGTCGGCGTCATGGCCTACTACGGAAGCAACGACGACCGGGCCCGGGCCGAGGAGATCAACCGGCGCTACCTCGACGGGATGACCCGCTTCGTCCGCACGCTGGTCGAGGCCGGAAGGCCAGTCCGGTTGCTCGTCGGCGACGAGCTCGACATGACGGCGGTCGACGCGATCCTCGACGCGGTGGACTCGCCGCTGGTCACCGCCTCCCGGGCGTCCTCGCTGGCCGACCTGATGAAGGAGATGGCGGCTGCCGACGCCGTGGTGGCGGCCCGATACCACAACCTGATCTGCGCGCTGAAGGTCGGCACGCCGACACTCGCATTGAGCTATGCGGCGAAGAGCGACGCGCTGATGGCTCAGATGGGGCTGGGCGCGTACTGCCACCCGGCTCGCGAGGTCGACGCCGACCGGCTGCTCGAGCAGTTCCGGGCGCTGGAGAACCGATCGGCGGAGCTACGGCGGACCCTCACCGAGCAGAACCAGGTCGCCGCCCGGCGCCTCGAGGACCAGTTCACCGAGCTGACCGCGGCCCTGTTCCCGGCGACCGACCACACCCACGTCCTGCGGGAGGCTCGATGAAAGCGACCGAAGTCCCGGCGATCGCCGGGGCGTACCTGTTCGAGCCGACGCCGTACGCCGACGAGCGCGGCTTCTTCTCCCGCACCTTCGACGCAGACGTGGTCCGCTCGGTGGGCCTCGACCCGAACGCCTTCGTGCAGGACAGCCTGTCCCGCTCGGTCCGGGGCGTCCTGCGCGGCCTGCACCTGCGCTCCGGCGCCGGCGAGGCCAAGCTGGTGCGGTGCTCGTACGGGCGGATCTTCGACGTCGTCGTGGACCTGCGGACGGACTCGCCGACCTACCTGGGCCGGGCCTTCTTCGAGCTGTCCGACGAGACGCAGGCGACCCTGTACATCCCGGCGGGGTGCGCGCACGGCTTCCAGGCGCTGACCGAAACCGCCGACACCTCGTACCGGATCGACCGCCCGCACGATCCGTCCGAGGACGTGACGATCGCCTTCGACGACCCGGAGCTCGCCATTCCCTGGCCGCTGCCGGTCACCTCGATGTCCCAGCGGGACCGAAAGGCGCCGAGCCTCGCCGAGGTCCTGAAGCAAAAGGAGAGCTGAGGTCGGCGTGGACACAGGAGGCACCGAAGACTTGGCCCCGGTCATCAGCCACGGCCGCGACGCCCACGTATGCGACATCGACGGCAACCGCTACATCGAGTACGGCTCCGGCCTGCGGTCGGTCAGCCTCGGCCACACCGACCCACGCGTGGTCGAGGCGGTGCGACGGGAACTCGACCGCGGCAGCAACTCCGTGTGACCGTCCATCGTGCAGGTCGAAGCCGCGGAACGCTTCCTGGCCACGGTGCCGACCGCCGAGATGGTGAAGTTCGCGAAGAACGGCTCCGACCCGACCCACCCCCTGGCTGGCCGGACGACCGGTGAAGCCCGTATTCCGCCGCTTGGCGTGACGTGACGTCAGCGACGCTCCCGGCGGCCGGCGTCGGCCGTCCGGTCGACCAGCCAGGCGGTCGTCGGTATCACCGCCAGCGCGGTGCAGCAGCCGCCGAGGACGTCGGTCGGGTAGTGCGCGCCCAGGGCGACCTGCGCCCAGCCCATGGCGGCGCCGGCAACCAGCCCTGCGGCGAGCACGAGTGACGTGCCGGCCGTCCTGCCGAGGCCGAGCCGTCCGGTCGCGAGCAGCGCCACCACGAGGGCGAGCGAGGTGACGAAGGCGGTATGCCCACTGGGGTAGGACAGGTGCCCGCCGTGGATGGTGCGTCCCACCAGGGACTTGAGCAGCGTCGCCGTCCCCACGCTCATGCCGACGCCGGCAACGGCGAGCACCGCCACGCGAGGACGCCGAAGCAGCAGGCAGCCCGTCACGACGGTCAGGACCAGCGTCGCCGCTTCTCCGGGCTCCCCCAAGAAGTCCATGGCCCGGGCGACGTACCACCAAGGCGGCCCCACCCCGTCCACCGCCGCCCCGATCCGCACGTCCACCGTGCCGGGCTCGCTGTCGTCGGCAAACAGGACCCCTAGCATGGCGACCACCAGCGCGGCGAGAGCCGCGACCCGCCCGAGCCACCCGCGCACCGACGGAGGCAGCACCGCGGGCGCCGACCGCCCGGTCACCCGCCCACCGCGTCCGGTCGGCCTGTGGTGTTGTGCCGTGATCGGTAGAGGGTGTTCCGGATCCCCCCGAGAACTGCCCGCTGCCGCCCGCCGACATGGGTCTTCGGCTTCTGCAGGCGCCAACTCCCCACCAACGAGCCCCCCCGTCGTGTCTGACTTGGTTCCCGCGCGGGAGCCATCAGCCCGTGAACCCCGAACCCCCCAGCCTGTCCATCACCCTGCCAAGAGCATTCGAACAGGCCCTATTCCGGACCCTAACCAACAATGCGGTCGCGGCACACCGCCGTCGGGACGTCCGCGGGTCAACACTCCGCCAATTTTGGTTGCTGGGCTCGCCCGCGCTCGCGCACCCGCCCTCTACAACTGACGGGCGCTCAGGATTAGTGTCATCCGCGCGTCGAGCGGCCCAGTGGCGCCGGCACGCAGCCCGCCACCGAACCACCGGAAACCGCAGGTCGGACGGCCTATCGAACCGGCTCGAGAATGGCGACGCACTCCACATGATGAGTCATCGGGAAAAGGTCGAACGCCCTGAGCGTCCGCACCTGGTACCCGCCTTCCCGGAAATACGCCAAGTCCCGTGCCAGCGCGGCCGGATCACATGCCACGTAGGCGATGCGGCGCGCGCCCAGGGTCGACAGATGGGCGACCGTGCTGCGGCCCGCGCCGGTGCGCGGCGGGTCCAGGACGATCAGGTCGACCTCCGTGATGCCGGTGCGCGGCAGAACCGATTCGACCTTGCCCTGTTCGATCCGGACGCGGTCGAAGTCCGCCAGGTTGTGCCGGGCGTCCTCCACCGCACGCTTGCCGGACTCGATGCCGAGCACCGCGCCCATGTCGCCCAGCCGGTCGGCGAGCGCGCCCGCGAAGAGGCCGACGCCGCAGTACAGGTCCAGCGCCATCTCGCCCTTGCGGGGCAGCAGCCCCTGCATCACGGCCGTCACCAGCGTGTCCGCCGCCTTCGGGTGGACCTGCCAGAAACCGCCGCCGCCCACACGATGCGTACGGCCGTCGGCACGTTCGCGGACGAAGGGCCGACCGTGGACACGGTGGACGCCACCCGTCTTCTCGTCGACCCGCAGGACCGACACCGGCCGGTCCAGCTCCACCAGCGGCAGTCGTGCGCCCGGCTTCGGTGTGAGGATCACCTGGCGGTCCTGCGAGCCTGTCGCGGCGATCGCCTCGACCGAGTCCATGCCCGTCCAGTCCCGCTTCTCGATGCCCAGCTCACTGACGCCCTCGGCGGCGATCATGCAGTGGTCGACCGGTTCCACCTCGTGCGAGCGGTGCCTGCGCAGGCCCGCCTTTCCGGAGGGGTCCACCGCGTACTGCACCCGGGTGCGCCACTGCGGCACCTCGCCCGCCGGAACCTTGTCGCCCTCGGCCGGCACCACCGTGCCGTCCCAGCCCGCCTCCTCGGGAGTGAGGCCCGCGAGCCGCTGCAGCTGCTCGGCGATCACCTCGCCCTTGAGGCGGCGCTGCGCGCCCGGCTTGGCGTGCTGCCAGTCGCAGCCGCCGCAGCGGCCGGGACCCGCGTACGGGCAGGGTGCCTCGATGCGGTCCTTGGAGGCTTCCAGCACGCGCACCGCGTCCGCGCGCAGGAAGCGGGCGCCCTCCTCGCCCTCCGTCACCCGCGCCACGACTCGCTCGCCGGGCAGCGTGTGCCGGACGAAGAGGACCTGGCCGGCCTCCGTACGGGCGATGCAGTGGCCACCGTGGGCGACGGGGCCGATCTCGACCTCGTACTCCTCCCCCACCAGCGATTTCTTCGGTTCTGCCTGCATGGCGGGACGACTCCAGATACGAGAGGGGGGACGACTGCGAGACCGGCACGGCCGGACGACAGCCCACCAGTCTACGTGGGTGCGACCCGGCCGTTCACCACAGCGGCCTCAGCCCTGCGAAGACGACGTCTCCCTGGCCCGTTCCTCCGCCGGGCCCCGGCGCACCGCACCCGGAGCGTTCCAGTCCTGCCGCTTGCGGGCCCTGAGCTTCGCGGCCTCCGAGGACTGCAGCTGATACGGGACCGAGGTCACCATGACGCCCGGTGTGAACAGCAGCCGGCCCTTGAGCCGCAGCGCGCTCTGGTTGTGCAGCAGGTGTTCGTACCAGCGGCCCACCACGTACTCGGGGATGATCACGGACACGGCGTCGCGCGGGGACTCGCGGCGCAGGCTCTTCACGTACTCGATCACCGGGCGGGTGATCTCGCGGTAGGGCGAGTCCAGGATCTTCAGCGGCACATCGATGCCACGCCGCTCCCACTCGTCCTTCAGCGCCTTGGTCTCCGCCGGGTCGACGTTGACGCTGAGCGCCTCCAGGGTGTCCGTGCGCAGCAGTTTGGCGTAGGCGAGGGCGCGCAGCGTGGGCCGGTGGATCTTGGAGATGAGCACCACCGAGTGGACCCGCGACGGGCGGACGCTGTCGTCGCTGGGGCCCTCGGGGGCCACGAGCTCCTCGGCGACGCTGTCGTAGTGCCTGCGGATCGCGGTCATCGTCGCGTAGAAGATGCACATGCCGAGCAGGGCGACCCAGGCGCCGTGCGTGAACTTCGTGACGAGGACGACGACCAGGACCAGGCCGGTGAAGAAGGCGCCGAAGGTGTTGATGATGCGGGAGCGCAGCATGTGACGGCGCTTGACCGGGTCCCGCTCGATGGCCAGGTGACGGTTCCAGTGCCTGACCATGCCGGTCTGGCTGAGCGTGAACGAGACGAACACGCCGACGATGTACAGCTGGATCAGCCGGGTCGAGTCCGCGCCGTAGATGAAGATCAGCAGGCTGGCCGCGCCGGCGAGCAGCACGATGCCGTTGGAGAAGGCGAGGCGGTCGCCGCGGGTGTGCAGCTGGCGCGGCAGATAGCGGTCCTGGGCGAGGATCGAGCCGAGCAGCGGGAAGCCGTTGTACGCCGTGTTCGCGGCGAGGAACAGCACCAGCGCGGTCGCCGCCGCGAGCACGATGAACAGGAAGCTGCCCTTGCCGAACACGGCCTCGGCGACCTGCGAGATCACCGGGTTCTGCACATAGCCGGAGCCCAGCGCCACACCGTGGTGGAGCAGGTCGGCGGCGGGGTTCTCGGCCATGCGGACCTTGGTGGTCATGGCCAGCGCGATGATGCCGCAGAACATGGTGACGGCGAGCAGGCCCATCATCGCCAGCGTGGTCGCCGCGTTCCTCGACTTGGGCTTGCGGAAGGCCGGGACGCCGTTGGAGATCGCCTCGACACCGGTGAGCGCCGCGCAGCCGGAGGAGAAGGCGCGCAGCAGCAGGAAGACCATCGCGAAGCCGGCCAGGCCCTGGTGCTCGACCCTGATCTCGTACGAGGCCGTGGGCGCCCGCATGGTGTCGCCGAGCACCAGCCCGCGGAACGCGCCCCACACGATCATGATGAAGACGCCCGCGACGAAGACGTACGTCGGAATGGCGAACAGCGTGCCGGACTCCTTGACCCCGCGCAGGTTCATCAGCGTGAGGAGCACGACCACGGCGACCGCGCAGAGCACTTTGTGTTCGACGACGAACGGGATCGCGGAGCCCAGGTTCTCGATGCCCGAGGAGATCGACACGGCGACCGTGAGCACATAGTCGACGAGCAGCGCGCTGGCGACGGTGAGCCCGGCCTTGGGGCCGAGGTTGGTGGTCGCCACCTCGTAGTCGCCGCCACCGCTCGGGTAGGCGTGCACGTTCTGCCGGTAGGAGGCGACCACGGTGAACATCAGCACGACGACCGCGACGGCGATCCAGGGGCTGAAGTGGTAGGCCGACGCGCCCGCGATGGACAGGACCAGCAGCACCTCTCCGGGCGCGTAGGCCACGGAGGACAGGGGGTCGGAGGCGAAGACGGGGAGGGCGATGCGCTTGGGCAGCAGCGTTTCCCCGAGCCGGTCACTGCGCAGGGCGCGCCCGATGAGAAGGCGTTTGGGCACGTCGGTCAGTTTGGACACAACAGAGGATCGTAAGGGCTCGTACCGGGAGCCCTCCACCCGCTGATGGAGATCTGCCTCACGAGTGCGATCTCACAGCGGCCGGGCTGCGGATTCCGCAGGTGACCGGTCGCACACGGGTTGACGGCGAACTCCCGTCCGCGGCCGCCGCCGCACACTTCTGCGCACACGACCGTGGAACGACCCGGCACCGGGGCGGCACTCGCCGGCGCCGGATTCCTGACTCTTCCCCGGTGCTCGCGGCACCGGCTCCCGCACAGCACACAAAGCGGTCCGGCGCGTGTCACAGGGGTGCCCCGGGCAGACCGCGCATGTGTAGCTTGGTCGGCGGTCTGAGACCCTGTCTTTGGCGTTTCGACTGAGCCGTGACCATTGACATCGGAAGGACGGTCGTGCACATCGTCATCATGGGCTGCGGAAGAGTGGGATCCGCTCTTGCCCAGACCCTGGAGCAACAGGGGCACACGGTCGCCGTGATCGACCAGGACCCCACCGCCTTCCGACGACTGGGCTCCGGGTTCGGCGGCCGTCGTGTCACCGGAGTCGGCTTCGACCAGGACACCCTGCGCGAGGCGGGCATCGAGGAGGCCGGCGCCTTCGCCGCCGTCTCCAGCGGCGACAACTCGAACATCATCGCCGCGCGCGTGGCACGCGAGATGTTCGGCATCGAGAACGTCGCGGCCCGTATCTACGACCCCCGCCGCGCCGAGGTCTACCAGCGGCTCGGCATTCCGACCGTCGCCACGGTCCGCTGGACCGCGGACCAGATGCTGCGCCGGCTGCTGCCGTCGGGCGCCGAGCCGCTGTGGCGGGACCCCACCGGCGGTGTCCAGCTCGCCGAGGTGCACGCCTCGCCGAAATGGGTCGGCCACAAGATCAGCAAGCTGCAGGAGGAGACGGGCGTCCGCGTGGCGTTCCTCACCAGGCTCGGCGAGACGATGCTGCCGACGTCCCAGACGGTGCTGCAGGAAGGCGACCTGGTGCACGTGATGATGCGGACGGACGACGTCGAGAAGGTCGAGACGTCGTTCGCCGAGGGCCCTGAAAGGGAGGGCGGTCACTGATGAGGGTCGCCATTGCCGGTGCCGGTGCCGTGGGCCGTTCGATCGCGGGCGAGCTCCTGGAGAACGGGCACGAGGTCCTGCTGATCGACAAGGCGCCGACCGCGATCTCGGTGGAGCGCGTGCCCCAGGCGGAGTGGCTGCTGGCCGACGCCTGCGAGATCACGTCCCTGGACGAGGCGGCGCTGCAGCGCTGCAACGTGGTGATCGCCGCGACGGGCGACGACAAGGTGAACCTGGTCGTCTCCCTGCTCGCCAAGACGGAGTACGGCGTCCCGCGCGTCGTCGCCCGGGTGAACAACCCCAAGAACGAGTGGCTGTTCAACGAGGCATGGGGCGTCGACGTGGCGGTCTCCACGCCGCGTCTGATGTCGGCGCTGGTCGAGGAGGCGGTGAGCGTCGGCGACCTGGTCCGGCTGCTCCGCTTCAGCCACGGCGACGCCAACCTGGTCGAGCTCACGCTGCCCCCGGAGTCGGCCCTGGCCGGCACGCAGGTCGGCGACGTGCAGTGGCCGGAGGACACGTCCCTGGTGACGATCATCCGCGGCACCCGGGTCCTGACCCCGTCGAGGGAGGACTCGCTGGAAGCGGGCGACGAGCTGCTGTTCGTGGCGGCCCAGGCCCGTGAGGAGCAGCTGGAGGAGCTGCTCTCGGTGCGGCGCGAGGACGCCTAGTCCGGATCGCGGTCGACGCGGGGCCCCGGACACGTCCGGGGCCCCGCGTCAGTCCGTCGTCCGGTGTTCGAGAAGGAAACCGTTCAGGGCGAAGGGGCCCCGGGGGACGCGACCCCCGGCTGCGGGGCGACGCAGGCGGGAGTCCGGCGACAGGGCTCAGGACTGCCGGCGATGCCGGCCCGCGGCGGCCTCGTGCTCCGCCACCGCGGCCGTCCGCTCCTTCTCGGCCTTCTCGGCCTTCTCGGCCTTCTCCTCCGCCTCCATCTCCGCGAAGACGTCGATCGGCGGCGGTGCCTTCGCCAGGAACACCCAGGTGATCCAGACGGCGAGCAGGAACGGCGGGATCTTCAGTGTGACCAGCACCCAGCCGAGCTGGGCGGTGTTGGCCCACCAGTACAGCGGGAAGAGGATCGCGCACTTGGCGAGCAGGATCAGTCCCCAGGCCCAGCTGGCCTTGGCGTAGGCCTTCTTGCGTCCCGGGTTGCGGGTGCGCCAGGAGAGGTTCTCCTTGAAGACCGGGCCGAGGATCAGGCCGATCAGGGGGACCCCGGCGAGCGTGGTGATGATGTAGGCGAGGGCCAGGCCGAGGGTGTAGAGCATGCCCGGCAGATAGAAGTCCTTGGCGTTGCCGGTCATCATCGCGAAGACCACGCCGAACGCCACACCGAACACACCGCTGAAGGCGTGCTTGACGGTGTCCCTTCTGACGAGGCGTACCACCACCAGCAGCAGCGACACCGCGAGCGCGGCGATCGCCGACAGGTGCAGGTCCTTGTTGATCGTGAAGATGGTGACGAACAGGAGGCCCGGCACCACGGTCTCGACCATGCCGCGGACCCCGCCGAACGCCTCGAAGAGCGCGGCCTCCGTCACCGCCCGCGAATCGTGCTGGGCGTCTTCGGTCGGCTTCTCGAGTGACGTCACCGGCTACTCCCGTCCGAGTGGTCTGAGTTCGTACTTCGGGTTGAACAGGACTCTGCGGCCCCGGCTCATCGAGATCCGGCCTGACGCGATCACCTTGCGTCCCGGCTCGATCCCGACGATGGAGCGCCTGCCCAGCCACACCACGTCCAGGGCGGCCGAACCGTCGAACAGCTCGGCTTCCAGCGCCGGCACACCGGCCCGCGGGCGCAGCGTGACCGTGCGCAACGTACCAGTAACCGTGACGATCTGCCGGTCGTGGCAGTCCCCGATCCGCGTACAGCCGGTGGTCTCGGCGTCCTCCCGCAATTCCTCCGAATCCAGCTCCTCCTGCGAGGAGGAGAGACGGTCGAGCATGCGGCGGAGCCGGCCGACCGGCCTTTCGGAGCGGGGGACAGCAGTCATACCGAAAGCCTACCGGGGGACGCCTCGCACCGGCGTACCCGAGGCACCGCCCGGGGGGCCCGGCTCACTTCTCGAACCGGTAGCCCATGCCGGGTTCGGTGATGAAGTGCTTGGGGTGCGAGGGGTCCGTCTCCAGCTTCCGTCGCAGCTGGGCCATGTAGACCCGCAGATAGTTGGTCTCCGTCCCGTACGACGGCCCCCACACCTCCTGGAGCAGCTGCTTCTGGCTGACCAGGCGCCCGGTGTTGCGGACGAGCACCTCCAGCAGATGCCACTCCGTGGGGGTGAGGCGTACGTCCTTGCCGTCGCGGTTGACCTTCTTCGCGGCCAGGTCGACCGTGAAGCCGTCGGTCTCCACCATCACGTCGTCGTCACCGCCGCCGGTCGGCTCGGCACGGCGGACGGCGGCGCGCAGACGGGCCAGCAGCTCGTCCATGCCGAACGGCTTGGTGACGTAGTCGTCGGCGCCCGCGTCGAGCGCCTCGACCTTCTCGTCCGAGGAGTGGCGTGCGGACAGCACCAGGATCGGCACCCGGGTCCAGCCGCGCAGGCCCTTGATCACCTCGACGCCGTCCATGTCCGGCAGCCCGAGGTCCAGCACCACGACGTCGGGGTGGCGGGCGGCGGCGAGCTGGAGTGCGGTCGCGCCGTCGGGGGCCGCGTCGACCTCGTACTTGCGCGCCTTCAGGTTGATCACGAGGGCGCGCACGATCTGCGGCTCGTCGTCGACCACGAGCACCCGGGTCATGTGGTTTGCCTTTCTGGTTCAGCGAGTCGTTCAAGGCCGAGAACACTCTCCACGGCCCGAAGTGTGAGCACCATCGTGAGCCCGCCGCCGGGGGTGTCCTCGGCGGTCAGGGTGCCGCCCATGGCCTCGGCGAAGCCGCGGGCGACCGCCAGGCCGAGGCCGACGCCGGCACCGCGCGGAGCGTCACCGTACCGCTGGAAGGGCTCGAAGATCCGTTCCTTCGCGTCGTCGGGCACACCCGGACCGCGGTCGACGACACGAACCTCCACGCGGTCGGCGAGGGCGCTCGCCGAGACCCCCACGGGCGTCCCCAGGGGGCCGTACTTGACCGCGTTCTCGACGAGGTTGGCGACCGTGCGCTCCAGGAGTCCGGCGTCCACCTCGACCATCGGCAGGGTCTCCGGGATGTCCAGTTCCACGCTGTCCTCGGGTACACCGCCGAGCGCCATCGGGACGACCTCGTCCAGGTCGACCTCCCGGATCAGCGGGGTGACGGTGCCGGTCTGCAGCCGGGACATGTCCAGCAGGTTGCCCACCAGGTGGTCGAGCCGGTCGGCCCCTTCCTCGATCGCCGCGAGCAACTCGGCGCGGTCCTCCTCCGACCACTCCACGTCGTCCGACCTGAGTGAGGTGACCGAGGCCTTGATGCCCGCGAGCGGGGTGCGCAGGTCATGGCTGACGGCCGCCAGCAGGGCGGTGCGGATCCGGTTGCCCTCGGCCAGCGCGCGGGCCTGTTCGGCTTCCTGCCGCAGGCGCTGGCGGTCGAGGGCCACCGTCGCCTGTGCGGCGAAGGCGGCCAGCACCCGGCGGTCCGAGGCCGGCAGTACCCGCCCGGACAGCACCAGCGCCATGTTGTCGCCCACCGGCACGTCCACGTCGGCGTCCTCCGGCCGTCCGGTCGGCGCGCCCGGGCCCACGCTGCCCGCGCAGGTCCAGGGATCGAGCTCGCTGGTGCGTTCCAGCACCGCCGCCGACTCCATGGCGAAGGTCTCGCGCACCCGTTCGAGAATCTCGTCCAGGCTGGTCTCACCGCGCAGCACACTGCCCGCGAGGAGGGAGAGGATCTCCGACTCGGCGCGCAGCCGGGCCGCCTGGTGGGTGCGCCGGGCCGCGAGATCCACCACCGAGGCCACCGACACGGCGACGCCGACGAAGATCACGATGGCGACGATGTTCCTCGGGTCGGCGATCGTCAGCCGGTGCAGCGGGGGCGTGTAGTAGTAGTTCAGCAGCAGGGAGCCCAGCGCGGCCGAGGCGAGCGCCGGGAAGAGCCCCCCGAGCAGGGCCGCCGCCACGGTCAGGGCCAGGAACAGCAGCATGTCGTTGGCGAGACCGAGGTGCACGGCGATCAGCAGCAGGGCCAGCACGACCGGCCCGACGACGCCGACCAGCCAGCCCGCCAGGATGCGTGTACGGCCGAGGCGCGCCCCGCGGGTCACCGGGAGGCCGCGTCCCTTGGCGACCTCCTCGTGGGTGACGATGTGCACGTCGAGGTCGGGGCCGGACTCGCGGGCGACCGTCGCGCCGACGCCGGGTCCGAAGATGTACTGCCAGGTCTTGCGGCGCGAGGAGCCGAGCACGATCTGGGTCGCGTTCACGCCGCGGGCGAAGTCCAGCAGCGCCGCGGGTATGTCCTCGCCCACCACATGGTGGAAGGTGCCGCCCAGGTCCTCGACGAGGGTGCGCTGGACGGCGAGCTCCTTCGGCGAGGCCGAGGTGAGCCCGTCGGTGCGGGAGATGTAGACGGCCAGCACCTCGCCGCCGGCGCCCTTCTCCGCGAGCCGCGCGGCCCGACGGATCAGGGTCCGTCCCTCGGGGCCACCGGTGAGCCCGACCACGATCCGCTCGCGCGAACCCCAGATCTTCGACACATGGTGCTCACTGCGGTACGCGGTCAGGTACTCGTCGACCCGGTCCGCCACCCACAGCAGGGCCAGCTCCCGCAGGGCGGTCAGGTTTCCGGGCCGGAAGTAGTTGGACAGGGCCGCGTCGACCTTGTCCGGCTTGTAGATGTTGCCGTGCGCCATCCGGCGGCGCAGCGCCTGGGGCGACATGTCGACCAGCTCGATCTGGTCAGCACGCCGCACCACTTCGTCCGGTACGGTCTCGCGCTGCCGTATGCCGGTGATGGACTCGACGACGTCGCCGAGGGACTCCAGGTGCTGGATGTTGACGGTCGAGACCACATCGATCCCGGCGGCCAGCAGCTCCTCGACGTCCTGCCAGCGCTTGGCGTTGCGTGAGCCGGGGATGTTCGTGTGGGCGAGCTCGTCCACCAGGGCGACGGCGGGGGCACGGCGCAGGACCGCGTCCACGTCCATCTCGGTGAAGACCGAGCCGCGGTGGACGAGCTCCTTGCGGGGTATCTGCTCCAGGCCGTGCAGCATCACCCCCGTGCGCGGGCGGTCGTGGTGCTCGACGAAGGCCACCACGCAGTCCGTGCCGCGCTCGACGCGCCGGTGTGCCTCGGACAGCATGGCGTATGTCTTGCCCACGCCGGGTGCCGCACCGAGGTAGATCCGAAGCTTGCCGCGTCCCATGGCCCCATTGTCTTCCCATCACACCTGCGTACGCTGCGTCGACTTTACGGCCAATAATCACGGCAAATGGGACGGGGTACCTCGGCCAGGGCCTCTTTGACGCAACCCTGATGCGTCCGCCGAGCCCCTGCGGACGGTACGGCGGCCGGGCTCCGAGGCAGCGGAGCCACGGCCGCCGTACGCGGTTCAGGAGGGGTTGTCCCCGTGCGTGAGGGTCTCCCAGGCCACGAAGAGGTTGTTGCTGCCGGCCGGTCGGTTCCGCTCGGTCAGCGCCTGGGTGTTGGTCATCGCGATGCCCAGGCGGTTGTGGAGCGCGTTGTAGCCGACCTCGGTGACCGGTCCGAGGCCGAGGGTGAGCGAGCCCCCGCACAGCCAGCTGGGCACGGCCGCGCCCAGCTGGTACCTGGACTGGAAGCCGAGCGCCTGCCGCAGCCGCTCGCCGACGTCGGTGCCGTACAGGTCCTGCCCCTGGATCCGGCTGGTCTCCGCGACGTGCGAGATGGCGGAGATGCCGTAGCCGGTGTGCGTGAAGTCGCGGCAGGTCTCCTGGGTGAGCCCCGTGACGAAGGTCGACTGCCCCTGCCAGTACGAGACGATCTTGTCCCTGGTGTCGAGGTGCTGGCTCGGCACGGTCTTCGGCAGATCGCCGTCGGAAGCGAGATAGACGTACGCGGCCGTGCGGGTGCGGAACCGCGCCATCGCCTGGTCGTACGACGTCCTGTCCTCGAGGAAGACGGAGATGCCGACGGCGGCCTCCATCATGGACAGCTCCCAGTTGCCGTTGGAGTTGGAGCCGCCGATCACCTTCGGCAGGTAGACGTCGCGGAGCATGGTGGCGAAGCGCCCGGAGTTGGCCCAGGTGCCGGTGTACGTGTACTTGATGATCTCCGCCGCCTTGGGCCAGGACGAGCTCGCCCAGCCGGTCTGCAGGGGCGCGTTGCTGTTGGTGTGCTCCTTGATGACGGCCGACCAGGCGTCCATCAGCTGGATGGACTTCTGCGCGTACCGGTCGTCGCGGGTGATGTACCAGGCGAGGGCGTCGCTGTACGCGGCGATCGCGTCCTCGCGCTCGTCGGTGCAGCCGTAGTCCGGGTTCGAGTACGAGCCGCACTCGACGGTGGCGCGGGGCTTGGGGGTGCGGTTCAGATCGGCGTACTTGCTCGCCATCATCTGGTCGAAGGCGGCCTTCCAGGGCTGGGCGCCGGCGTTCACCTTGGCACGGGCGAAGTCCAGCTGGCCCCCGGAGACGGTGACTCCGGGATGGACGAAGGTGACGGGGGCGGCGCCGGCGCTGGGGGGCTCCGGCAGGAGGAGACCGGCCGCCAGCACGGCGACCGACGTGACGAACAGCAAGGCCCGGGATGTGCGGCGACGACGTGGGGGTGCAGCGCGCATACGACAGCCATCCGTTCTTGTATGTGAACGATGAGCGTATTGTTGAACGCTCGCGTTGGCCGGAGACCATAGGTACAGACCAACTGACCGTCAAGGGGCCGCACACGAAGAGGCCGTACCCCTTGCGGGGTACGGCCTCGTGTCGGTTGTGTACGCGAAGCTGTCAGCGGACCTCGGTGATCTCGGGTCCCCGCTGCAACTGGCCCATGCCGCCCGAGAAGCGGGAGCCCTCCTCCTGCTGCACGCCCTCGGGCACCATCTGCGCGTCGTTGGGCAGCTTCAGGACGATCGGATCGCGGGGCGCCATCGGGCCCTCGCCGCGGACCACGACCGTGTCCCTGAAGATCTGTTCGAGCAGGCCCGCCGCCTGCGGCTGCACGGCACCCTGACCGGAGATCACACCGCGCAGGAACCAGCGGGGACCGTCCACACCGATGAACCGCACGACCTGGAATCCGCCCGTGCCGTCCGGCAGCTGCACCGGTACCTGAGCGCGCAGCTCCCAGCCCAGCGGTCCCTCGACCTCGTCGACGATGCCGCCCTGCTGGGTGATGCCGCTGGCGATCTCCTCGCGCACCTCGCCCCAGATGCCCTCGCGCTTGGGCGCGGCGAAGGCCTGCAGCTGGACCGCGCTGTCCCGCAGGACGACGGTGGCCGCGACGATCGCGTCTCCCGCGACCTCGACCCGCAGCTCCATGCCCTCGACCGCGGGCACGAGCAGACCGCCGAGATCCACCCGGCCCTCGCCGGGCTCCCGGACCTCGGTGCTGTCCCAGGGGCCGTCGGGCCGGGGCTCCGGTTCGAGCCTCACGCGCTCGTGCTCGACCTCTTCGTCCGCCTCAGTGTCGACACCGTCGACGACCTGCTCGGCCTCGCCGGCCGCGTCCTCGGCGGCATCCTTCTTGTTGCGACGTCCGAACACGTCACTGTCCTTCCCGGTCGGATACGACCGAAGCGTATCGATTCCCACCCGTTGTGCCGCCCATTGCGGCGTGACCGCCGGTGGACCCGAAGCCCCCTGCGGCCCGCGCCGAGTCGGGAAGCTCCGCCACCTCCTGGAAGCGGACCCTCTCGACTTGCTGGACGACCAATTGGGCGATCCGGTCGAAGCGCTCGAACCGCACGGACTCGCGCGGGTCGAGATTCACCACGATCACCTTGATCTCCCCACGGTACCCGGCATCAACCGTCCCCGGGGCATTCACGAGGGCGACACCGCAGCGGGCGGCGAGACCGGACCGTGGATGCACGAAGGCCGCGTACCCCTCGGGGAGCGCCACAGACACACCCGTGGGAAGTACGGCCCGCTCTCCCGGCTCGAGCTCGCAGCTTTCCGTGGTGCGCAGATCGGCTCCGGCGTCGCCGGGATGCGCGTACACCGGAAGCGGTACGTCGGGGTCGACGCGCCGGATCAGCACGTTCACGGGGTCGCTGCTCACGGATTCACCTCGAAGGCTCGTGCGCGCCGGAGCCGGTCCGGGTCGTTCATGGCCGCCTGGATCTCCTCGGGGCGGCCGTTGTCGATGAAGTGGTCGACCTTCACCTCGATGAAGAGGGCCTCCGCCCGGACGGCCACGGGCCCGTCCGGGCCGCCGATCCGCCCGGTCGCCCTCGAGTAGATCTTCCGTCCGGCCACAGCCGTCACCTCGGCCTCCAGATACAGCACGGTGTCCACGGGGACCGGCCGGACGAAGTCGGTCTCCAGCCGTCCCGTCACCGCGATGGTGCGCAGCAGCCAGTTCAGCGAGCCGAGGGTCTCGTCCAGGGCGGTGGCGAGGACCCCGCCGTGGGCCAGGCCGGGCGCTCCCTGGTGTGCGGGCTGGACGGTGAACTCGGCGGTGATGGAGACGTCCTCACCGGCCCGCGCCTGCAGGTGCAGCCCGTGGGGCTGCTCTCCCCCGCATCCGAAGCACTGCCCGTAGTGGGCGCCGAGGAGTTCGCCCGGTGCCGGGGCATCGGGGTGCCGTACGGGCGCCACGGCGTGGTCGGGAGGCGTCAGAGCTGCGGAAGTACCACTCACAGGCGCAGACCTTACCCGCGCGTGAGCGTGCTTCGGACACCGTGCCAAGCTTGGCTTCATGCAGCTCTCCGCGCCGCCGTACGAAGAACGTCTCACCGCGCCGCGGTCCTGGTGGCTGATGTGCCTCCTGACCGGTGTCGCGCTGGCCCTGATCCTGCTCCCCTTCGGCACGTTGCCGCTGCTCGGCGGGCTGGTCGGCGGCACCGCCGCCGCCGCGGTGGTGGCGAGCTCGTACGGCTCCCTCCGCATCCGCGTGGTGGGCGACTCGCTGATCGCCGGCGAGGCGAAGATCCCGGTGTCGGCGCTCGGCGACTCGGAGATCCTGGACGCGGAGGAGGCCCGTGCCTGGCGCACCTACAGGGCCAACACGCGCGCCTTCATGCTCCTGCGCGCCTACATCCCGACCGCTCTCAAGGTCGAGGTGACAGACCCACAGGACCCGACGCCGTACCTGTATCTGTCGACCAGGGAGCCGGAGAAGCTGGCAGCCGCGATCAAGGCGGCCCGGGCGCGGGGGTGACAGCGGGACCGCGCCGGCCCGTCAGTACCCCGGCGGCAGGGCGTCCTTCGGCTGCTCCAGCGGCGGCAGCTCCGGCAGGGCCTCCCACGGCACCTGCACCTTGCGCAGGTCCGACCGGACGCGATCCGCGAGCCGTCGGGTGTCCTGCCCGTTCATGACCGCCCCCACCGCGGCGCCCACCAGGAAGGGCATGAGACTGGGCAGGTCGCGCACCACCCGCTTCGTGATCTGCTGTCGCAGTCTGCGCTTCACCTGACCACCGAGGGCCGTGTCTATGGTCGACGGCCTGGTCACGTCGATGCCGCGCTCGCCCGACCACGAGCGCAGATAGGCGGTACTGCGCTGGGCGAGGTTCCCGGCCGGCCGCCGCCCGTACACCTCGTGCAGTTCGGCGATCAGTTTGATCTCGACCCCGGCGACGCCGGTGATCTCCGCGGCCAGTTCGGTCGGCATGGCAGGCGGCACGGGCAGCATCGCCGCGGCCCCGATGCCGGCCCCGACCGTGGCCGTCCCCCTCGCGGCGCCCGCGACCAGCTTGTCGGCCAGTTCCTCGGGCCCGAGGCCGGGGAACTGCCTACGGAGGGTCGCGAGGTCACGGACGGGGATCCGCGGGGCCGTCTCGATGACCCGGTCGGTCAGGTTGACCAGGGCCACCTTGGCCCAGCCACCGCCCTTGCGGACGCCTTCCTGGACCCCGTCCCGGACGGCGGCCGCACGGCGCTGCCACACGGGTACCGGCGGTCGGGCCGGTACCTCGGGCCCTTCCGGGGCCGTGGAGGCTTGTGCCGGTTCGAGCGAGGCTGCTCCCGGATCGGAAGAGCCCCGCTCGTCGTCACGTGCGCCACGGGAACCCTCGGAGGGCTCCAGGTCCGCTCCCCTGTGCGGGAAGCGGCGCTTCCGCGGAGGGGTCGAGCCAGTCACGGCCGACCCGTCCTCAGTCGCAGTCGCGGCAGATCGGCTGACCGTTCTTCTCCCGGGCCAGCTGGCTGCGGTGGTGCACCAGGAAGCAGCTCATGCAGGTGAACTCGTCCTGCTGCTTCGGCAGCACACGGACGGCCAGCTCCTCGTTCGAGAGGTCTGCGCCCGGCAGCTCAAGGCCTTCTGCGGCCTCGAACTCATCGACGTCGACGGCAGAAGCGGACTTGTCGTTCCGCCTGGCCTTCAGCTCCTCAAGGCTGTCTGAGTCGACATCGTCGTCGGTCTTGCGTGGGGTGTCGTAGTCGGTTGCCATTTCGCTCTCCCCCTCTGGGTGTCTGCGGGTGTCTCCAGCGCACGTAACGCGTGAGAGGCCGGACTTGTGCCCGCCTCGAGGCGGAGATTTTGCCTCACATCAAGGTCTGTTACTCAATCGACACCCAACCGGACTCCTCAAGGGTGATCGGGTTGGATGGCGAACGGGACCGTACACGGTCCGTGTGCCCCAGTACAAAGGCATCTCACCGTGTACTTCCCGTGATCAAGGCCCGGGAAAACCCGGATTTTTAGGCTTTATGGGCACCCGAACGATCACAGAGAGTAGATGGCTGGAAAAACTTCGCTGTGATCGATCACACAAGGACAATCGAGGTCCCGGATCAGAAAATTCTGCGCAAAGCGAACATCCGACCGAGCCGACGCCCTTCTCAGGTGGGCAAGGTGACGCGCATCACCAGTCCACCGCCCTCCCGGGGCTGCGCGCTGATGTGCCCGCCGTGGGCGCGCGCCACGGACCGCGCGATCGACAGACCCAGCCCCACGCCCTTGTCGCTGCCCGTGCGCTCCGTACGGAGCCGGGTGAAGGGCTCGAAGAGGTTGTCGATCTCGTAGGCGGGGACCACCGGTCCGGTGTTGGAGACCACCAGCACGGCCTCGCCGTGCTGGAGCTCGGTCGTCACCTCGACCCAGCCGCCCTCCGGGATGTTGTAACGCACCGCGTTCTGAACGAGGTTCAGGGCGATCCGCTCCAGCAGGACTCCATTGCCCTGGACGACCGCCGGGACGCGCCGGCCGCGGATCTCGATGCCCTTGGCCTCCGCCTCGGCGTGCACCTGGTCGACGGCCTGGGACGCCACCTCCGCCAGATCGACGGGCTTGCGCTCGACGATCTGGTTGTCGCTGCGGGCGAGCAGCAGCAGGCCCTCCACGAGCTGCTCACTACGCTCATTGGTGGCGAGCAGCGTCTTGCCGAGCTGCTGCAACTCGACGGGCGCCGCCGGATCGGACAGGTGCACCTCGAGGAGCGTGCGGTTGATCGCCAGCGGGGTGCGCAGCTCGTGCGAGGCGTTCCCTACGAAGCGCTGCTGGGCGGTGAACGCCCGCTGCAGCCGCTCCAGCATGTCGTCGAAGGTGTCCGCCAGCTCCTTCAGCTCGTCGTCGGGGCCGTCCAGCTCGATACGGCGGGACAGGTCCGAGCCGGCCACCGCACGCGCGGTACGGGTGATCCGGCCGAGCGGCGAGAGCACACGGCCGGCCATCGCGTAGCCGAAGGCGAAGGCGATCACCGCAAGGCCCAGGAGGGCCAGCAGCGAACGGCTGAGCAGGTTGTCGAGGGCGTGCTGGCGCTGCTCGTTCACGCACGCGTTCATGGCGTTGTTGAGCTCGTTCGCCGTGGGGGACGCGGGGAAGTTGCAGGTGTCGCTGGCGACCTGACCCGAGAGGATCTTGAACGGCAGTTCGCTGCCCACGTTGAGCGCATGCGCAGCGAACAGATAGATGATCGACAGCAGCAGGATGCCGGCGATCAGGAACATGCCGCCGTACAGCAGCGTGAGCCTTATGCGGATGGTCGGGCGCAGCAACGGGAACGCGAGTTCCGGACGGCGTGGGTCCCACGTGGGCTTGGGAGGTGCCATGGGCGGTGCGGGTGTCGGCGACACGGTCATCAGATCCGGTATCCGGAGCCGGGCACGGTCACGATGACCGGGGGCTCTCCGAGCTTGCGGCGCAGGGTCATGACGGTCACGCGCACGACGTTGGTGAAGGGGTCCGTGTTCTCGTCCCAGGCCTTCTCCAGGAGCTGCTCGGCCGAGACCACGGCACCCTCGCTGCGCATGAGCACCTCCAGGACGGCGAACTCCTTGGGGGCGAGCTGGACCTCCTTGCCCTCCCGGAAGACCTCACGGCGGTTGGGGTCCAGCTTGATCCCGGCGCGCTCCAGGACGGGCGGCAGCGGCACGCTCGTGCGCCGGCCGAGGGCGCGTACGCGCGCGATGAGCTCGCTGAACGCGAACGGCTTGGGGAGGTAGTCGTCGGCGCCGATCTCCAGACCCTCCACGCGGTCGCTGACGTCGCCCGAAGCGGTGAGCATCAGCACCCGGGTGGGCATGCCGAGCTCGACGATCTTGCGGCAGACGTCGTCGCCGTGCACGAGGGGGAGGTCGCGGTCGAGGACGACCACGTCGTAGTCGTTGACGCCGATGCGCTCCAGGGCGGCCGCACCGTCGTACACGACGTCGACGGCCATGGCCTCCCGGCGCAGCCCCGTGGCCACCGCATCGGCGAGCAGTTGCTCGTCCTCGACGACGAGTACGCGCACGTCGCTTGTCCTTCCTCTGTCCACCCGCGTCACCCGATTGCGGGCAGCCCACGGGCAGGTCTGTCGTGGATGAGCTCCATCCTGCCCTTTTCGGCCGTAAACCGGCTGTAAGACGGGGTGAGGCGCTCCGCCATACCGGGGCGGCGGTCCGGGAATGAGAAAAAATCTCGGGCGGTTGAGGTTTCCGTGGAAGGGCGCGGGGGGAGGACGGCTTTACACCCCGCGATCACGCTCTGCATGTGGCACACCACGATGTGGTCGGCTGCTCACCGCTTCCCGCAGGGCGGGCGTGGGTGTCCGGCACCGTCGCCGCCCAGCCAGGGCTGCGCTGGGCACCCAGTGGAGACGTGATCGACCTTCCCAACGGCACACCCCCGTGCCATCGACCCACGACCCAGGACGAGGGGGCGCAGCATGGACGCATTCACCGCAGGACTTCTGCAGCGCATACGGGCGACCGAGTCCGACCTGACGCGGGCGCGCGAAACCGGCGACGACTTCCTCGCGGAGGTCGAGCAGTCGGAGCTCGACGACCTGATTCGCCTTGCCGCCGAGCACGGTGTGGAAGTCGGCGCGACGCGCGTCTGATCAGCTCGCACCAAGCGGGCCCCGGCAGATCCAGGCCGGGCCCGCTTCGCGTGCCTGGGCTGGGGGAGCGAAGGCCCGGGCCCGGCACTGCCCCGGAGGCGGGATCGCCGGAGCCCGGTCGGGTGGGCGGCCGAGTGGGTGATCCTGCCGAAGCCACGCACGGACCACCGGGCGGTCCGTCGAGCGCGCTCCCCCGGCCGGCGCACGCCCGTCGATCCGGCCCGGGGACCCGCCCACGAGCCTCAGGCCAGGGTCCTGGGGTCCCGCACGGGCCGGGTGGGCACCTCAGTCGTGCCACGCTCCCAGCTCGTCCAGCCGGGCCTGGAGCCGCTCGAAGAGACCCGGTGGGGCGGCGATCGTCAAGGCCGGGGAGATCGGCTCCCCGGGGCGGCCGCCGGTCAGCGCGCCCGCCTCGCGCGCGATCAGGTCGCCGGCCGCGTAGTCCCAGGGGTTCAGCCCCCGCTCGTAGTACGCGTCCAGGCGGCCCGCCGCCACATCGCACAGGTCGATCGCGGCCGAGCCGCCCCGCCGGATGTCCCGCACCTCGGGGATCAGCCGACGGGCCACCTCGGCCTGCTGGGCCTTGCGCTCGGCGAGATAGCCGAAACCGGTGCTCACCAGGGCCAGGCCGAGCTCGGCCGCTGGACGCACCCGCGCGGGGCGGTCGTTCACGAACGCACCCTCGCCCTGGACGGCCCGGAAGATCTCCTCGCGCATGGGGGCGTGGACCACTCCCACCAGCGTCTCCCCGTCCTTGCGGGCGGCGATGGAGATCGACCAGCTCGGCAGCCCGTAGAGGTAGTTGACCGTTCCGTCGATCGGGTCGATCACCCACTCGACACCGCTGCTGCCCTCGACGCTGGCCCCCTCCTCGCCGAGCAGGCCGTCGTCCGGCCGACGGTCGGACAGGAGCCCGGTGATGAGCTTCTCGGCGGCGATGTCCATCTCGGTGACGACGTCGATGGCACTGGACTTGGTGGCGGCCACCCCGAGGTCCTCGGGGCGCCCGTCGCGCAGGAAGGCGCCCGCGCGGGTCGCGGCGTCCAGCGCGATCTCCAGGAGTTCGGCCTTCAGCCGCTGCGACGGCTCGGACTGCTCGGTCACGGTGTTCCTCACGCGTAGGGGCTGTCGGCGCCCGCGGCGGCGGGCCTGGGGGCACGGGCCGGGCAGCAGCCCACCGGACAGACGTTGTGGCTCGGGCCCAGGGCGCCGAGGGCGCACGGGGTGGCCTGCTGCCCCCGCTCGGCCGTGGCGCGCTCGACGATCAGGTCGCGGACGGCGGCGGCGAACCTCGGGTCGGCGCCCCCGGTGGCCGAGCGGCGCACCGGCAGCCCCAGCTCCTGCGCCTTGGCCGTGGCCTCGGTGTCCAGGTCGTACAGCACCTCCATGTGGTCCGACACGAACCCGATGGGCGCCATCACGACCGCCGGGACCCCTGCGCCGTGCAGCACCTCCAGGTGGTCGCAGATGTCCGGCTCCAGCCAGGGGATCTGCGGGGCGCCCGAGCGCGACTGGTAGACGAGCTGCCAGGGGTGGTCGACGCCGGTCCGCTCACGCACGGCCTCGGCGATCAGCCGGGCCACGTCCAGGTGCTGCCTCACATAGGCCCCGCCGTCCCCGTGCTCCTCGGCCGGGCCGGAGGTATCAGCCGCCGACGTGGGGATGGAGTGGGTGCTGAAGGCGATGTGGGCGCCGTCCCGGACGTCCTCGGGGAGGTCGGCCAGGGACTTCAGGACGCCCTCGATCATGGGCTCCACGAAGCCGGGGTGGTTGAAGTAGTGCCGCAGTTTGTCGATCCGCGGCAGCTCGAGGCCCTCGCCCTCCAGGGCGGCCAGCGCCCCCGCGAGGTCCTCGCGGTACTGGCGGCAGCCGGAGTAGGACGCGTACGCGCTCGTGGCCAGGACCAGAATGCGGCGGTGGCCGTCGGCGACCATGTCGTGCAGGGTGTCGGTCACGTAGGGCGCCCAGTTGCGGTTGCCCCAGTAGACGGGCAGGTCCAGGCCGTGGTCGGCGAAGTCCTTGCGGATCGCGTCGAGAAGGGCGCGGTTGTGGCTGTTGATGGGGCTGACCCCGCCGAAGAGGAAGTAGTGCTGCCCCACCTCCTTCAGGCGCTCCTTGGGGATACCCCGGCCTCGCGTCACGTTCTCCAGGAACGGGACCACGTCGTCCGGGCCCTCCGGGCCTCCGAACGAGAGGAGCAGCAGGGCGTCGTACGGTCTGGCGTCTAGTGCGTCGGGCATGTCTACGATCCTGCCACCCGCCTCCGGCAACGCTCCTGCCACCCGCCCGTGCCGGGCAGCCGTTCACGGATGATCGACCGGGCGTTCGGTGCACCGTGGTCCGCCGGTACCGGAACCGGGTCTACTGAGGCGGACCACCGGTACCGTCCGCACACTGGTGCGGACGGTGAGCTGCGCATACGTTAGGGTTGCCTATCTCGTAAGGTGCATGATCGCTTTTCATGCCTTACCATCGGAGACCCCGTGCCCAGCCCCTATCGCGCCTTGTTCGCCGCTCCCGGTTCCAAGGGTTTCTCCACCGCCGGCTTCCTCGGCCGGATGCCTCTGTCGATGATGGGCATCGGCGTGGTGACGATGATCTCCCAGCTCACCGGGCGCTACGGGCTCGCGGGGGCGCTCTCCGCCACCATCGCGCTCTCCGCCGCCGCGGTCGGACCGCAGGTCTCGCGTCTGGTGGACCGGTACGGGCAGCGCCGGATACTGCGCCCCGCGACGCTCTGCGCCCTGACCGCGGCCACCGGGCTGCTCCTCACCGCGTATCTGAACGGGCCGGACTGGGTGCTGTTCGTGTGCGCCGCGGGCATCGGCGCCGTGCCGAGCCTCGGCGCCATGATCAGGGCCCGCTGGGCGGCCCTGTACCGGGGCACTCCGCAGCTGCACACCGCCTACTCGTTCGAGTCGGTGGTGGACGAGGTCTGCTTCATCTTCGGACCGATCATCTCCATCGGCCTGTCCACGAGTTGGTTCCCGGAGGCCGGGCCGCTGCTCGCCGCGTGCTTCCTCGCGGCGGGCGTCTTCTGGCTGACCGCACAGCGCGCCACCGAGCCCGAGCCGCACCCGCGAGAGCACCACACCGGCGGCACCGCGCTGCGCTCACCGGGACTGCGGGTGCTCGTCGCCACGTTCGTGGCCACCGGCACCATCTTCGGCGCGGTCGACGTGGTGACCGTCGCCTTCGCCGACGAGCAGGGCCACAAGGCCGCGGCGAGCGTCGTCCTGGCGCTGTACGCGGCGGGTTCCTGCGTCGCCGGCCTCGTCTTCGGCCTGCTCCGCTTCACCGGGGCGCCGGAACGCAGATGGCTGCTGGGCATATGTGCCATGGCCGTGAGTATGATCCCCCTCCTACTGGTCGGAAACTTGCTGTTTCTGGCCGTGGCGCTGTTCGTTGCGGGCCTGTCCATCGCACCCACGATGATCACGACGATGGCCCTCATCGAGCGGCACGTACCACGCGCGCATCTGACCGAGGGAATGACCTGGATATCCACCGGGCTCGCGGTCGGGGTCGCGATCGGCTCCTCCTTGGCCGGCTGGGTGATCGACGCGGCCGGCGCGAGGTCCGGGTACGGGGTTCCGGCGGTGTCCGGGGCCGTCGCGGTCGCGGTCGGTTTCCTCGGGTATCGCCGGCTGGGCAGGCCGGTTCCGCAGCGGGGAGGGCCCCATGAGCACCACAGTGAGCGGGAAGAGCGGCACGTGGCGTAACTGGGCGGGGAACGTCACCGCCCGGCCCCGACGGGAGGTCACCCCCGCGTCGGTGGAGGAACTCTCCGCCGCCGTACGACGGGCGACCGAGGACGGGCTGACAGTGAAGGCCGTCGGCACCGGGCACTCCTTCACCGCCGCCGCCGCGACCGACGGCGTACTGATACGCCCTCAACTGCTGACCGGCATACGCGGGATCGACCGCGAGGCCGGGACCGTCACCGTCGAGGCGGGCACCCCGCTGAAGAGACTCAACGCCGCGCTCGCACGCGAGGGGCTGTCGCTCACCAACATGGGCGACATCATGGAACAGACGGTCTCCGGCGCCACCAGCACCGGCACTCATGGCACCGGCCGCGACTCGGGGTCGATCGCCGCCCAGATCAGGGGACTGGAACTGGTGACGGCCGACGGCTCGGTGCTGAGCTGCTCCGAGAAGGAGAACCCGGACGTCTTCGCGGCGGCGCGCATCGGGATCGGCGCCCTGGGGATCATCACCGCGATCACTTTCGCGGTCGAGCCGATCTTCCTGCTGACGGCGCGCGAGGAGCCGATGCCCCTGGAGAAGGTGCTCGCCGACTTCGACGAACTGTGGGCCGAGAACGAGCACTTCGAGTTCTACTGGTTCCCGCACACCGGGAACACCAACACGAAGCGCAACAACCGCAGCCTCGGCCCCGAGAAGCCCATCGGACAGCTGAGCGGCTGGTTCGAGGACGAATTCCTTTCCAATGGGGTCTTCCAGGTGGCCAATTGGGTCGGCCGCGCCGCGCCCGCCACCATCCCGGCGATCGCCCGGATCTCCAGCCGCGCCCTGTCGGCCCGCACTTACACCGACATCCCCTACAGGGTCTTCACATCGCCGCGCCGGGTGCGGTTCGTGGAGATGGAGTACGCCGTCCCGCGCGAGGCGTTGACGGAGACGCTGCGCGAACTCAAGGCGATGGTCGACCGCTCGCCCCTGCGCGTCAGCTTCCCCGTCGAGGTGCGAACCGCCCCGGCCGACGACATCGCCCTGTCCACGGCGTCCGGGCGGGACACCGCATACATCGCTGTACACATGTTCCGCGGTACGCCCTATCAGGCATACTTCACCGCCGCCGAGCGCATCTTCACGGCCCACGAGGGACGCCCGCACTGGGGCAAGGTGCACACCCGGAACGCGGAGTACCTCGCCGAGGTCTACCCGCGCTTCGGCGAATTCACCGCTCTGCGGGACCGTCTCGACCCCGACCGGCGCTTCGGAAACGACTATCTGCGCCGCGTATTCGGCGCCTAGGGAAGGCATTTGACAGCCCCTCAGATTCGGTCGCCTTTCCGTCGCAGGGTGATTGCGGTGCTGCGCGTCGGGTGAGGTGCGCCACGTTTGACGGCCGCGAAACGCTGCAGTCGGCAGCCGAGTCACACCCCTTGCCAGAAGTCGGGCGGCGTGCCGATCTACTCAGGTGGCCCGAATGGAGTACTGTTGCGAGCCCTGGGTCCGGTCTCCCGCCAGGGCGTCCGGGGCCTTGCTGGACCGCCGGGAGGGGGGCTGGTTGCACAGGGTGACGGGTATCGTCACTTAGCGTTGCGAATAGGTAACCGTGCCATAACGGCGACCCAGGGCCCATGCCCGACACGCCGGGCAACTCGGCAAGGTTGTGGCAGGCTGCACCCGGGCAGGCCACACTCGACTAGCGGAAGCAGCGACGCACGTGACGTCGGCAGGCACCACCCGGGAGGTCCCCATGCCCGAACTGCGTGTCGTGGCCGTCTCCAATGACGGCACACGGCTGGTGCTGAAGGCTGCGGACAGCACGGAGTACACGCTTCCGATCGACGAACGGCTCCGCGCCGCCGTGCGCGGCGACCGTCCCCGCCTCGGCCAGATCGAGATCGAGGTGGAGAGCCATCTCCGCCCCCGCGACATCCAGGCCCGTATACGCGCCGGTGCGACCGCCGAAGAGGTGGCGCAGCTCGCCGGGATCCCCGTCGACCGCGTACGGCGCTTCGAGGGCCCTGTGCTGGCTGAGCGCGCCTTCATGGCCGAGCGGGCCCGCAAGACACCCGTGCGCCGGCCCGGCGAGAACGCCGGTCCCCAGCTCGGCGAGGCCGTCCAGGAGCGGTTGCTGCTGCGGGGCGCCGAGAAGGACACCGTCCAGTGGGATTCCTGGCGCCGCGACGACGGCACCTGGGAGGTGCTGCTCGTCTACCGGGTCGCGGGTGAGACGCACTCGGCGAGCTGGACGTACGACCCGCCCCGGCGGCTCGTCCAGGCGGTCGACGACGAGGCGCGGTCGCTGATCGGCGAGTCCGACGACTTCTCGGCAGCCGAGCCGAGTTACCCCTTCAAGCCGCGGATCGCCCGGCTGCCGCGTGACGGCAGGATGGACCGCGCCCTGGAGCGCCAGGCGGAGCGACCCGTCCTGCCGGCGCAGTCGTCCGAACCGCCGGAGGAGAGCACCGGTGAGCGGGACTCGCTCACCAGTCTTCTGGAGGCGGTGCCCAGCTTCCGCGGCGACCTGGTGGTGCCGGAGCGGCCCGCCGAGCCGCAGGAGGAGCCCGTCCAGGAGCCCGCGGCGGAGGAGCCGGCGGCGCCCGCGGCCTCGGCCGGCTCCGCCTACGCGGACGTCCTGATGCCGCGCAGCGTCGGCAGCCACCATGACCGTCTGATCGGTGCGACGGACCGCCAGGCCGAGGCGGACGGCGTCCGGCCGGGTCGCAGAGCGGCGGTACCCAGCTGGGACGAGATCGTCTTCGGCACCCGGCGCAAGAAGCAGGACTGACCCGACGTCCGGGGGCGGGGTCCACGCGGTCGCGTGGACCCCGCCCTCGCGTTCACTGCGGGTCGGGACCGACCGCGACGGGGCGGCCGGTGTTGCCGGACCACTCCGACCACGACCCCACGTACAGCGCGGCCGTGATCCCGGCGACCGCCAGCGCCAGCACCTCGTGGGCCGCGGAGACACCCGAACCGCAGTACACGCCGACCTCGGTGCCCTCCCTGGCACCCAGCGACTTGAAACGGCCGACGAGCTCTACGGCCGGCCGGAACAGGCCGTCCTCATCGACGTTCTCGGACGTCGGCGCCGACACCGCACCCGGAATGTGGCCGCCCACGGGGTCGATCGGTTCCACCTCGCCCCGGTAGCGCTCACCGGCCCGCGCATCGAGGAGCACCCCGGTCCGGGCGAGTGCCGCGGCACCGTCGGCGTCCAGGAGCGGCAGGGCCCCCGGCAGGGGCCGGAAGTCACCGGGCGCCGGCTCCTCGGCCCCCGTGGCGAGCGGTCCCTGCCATGCGGGGAGTCCACCGTCGAGCACCCGGACGTCCGGGTGCCCGGTCCAGCGCAGCATCCACCACGCACGTGCGGCGGCCCAGCCCTGGCCGCCGTCGTACACGACGACCGGCCGCTCCGAGGAGACGCCGGCGGCCCGCATGGCAGCGCCGAAACGCTCCGTGCCGGGCAGCGGATGCCGCCCGGCGGGGCCGGGCGGATCCGCGAGATCGGCGTCCAGGTCCACGAAGACGGCGCCCGGAATGTGACCGGCGGCGTGGGCGGCGCGGCCGTCGAAAGCAGGAGCGCCGGACGCCGCCGCGGCGGTCAACTGCCAGCGGATGTCCAGCAGCGTCGGCGGCTGCGGCCCCGCCAAGTCGCTCGCGAGTTCGGATGCGGAGATGATGGCCTTCATGGCCCCCATCCTCGCGCACGGGGTGGCCGAGTCGCTCAGGTCCGGCTACTCTGCTCCGCCGGACAGGTCCGGTCACCGCGTGTACGGGGTTGGGTACATGCTGTACAGCCGATGCTCACGGCCGGCACGCCGCATCGGCCGGGAAACGGGACGGGACATCGCGCATCGGGCAGGGGCACCTCGGGCCGCCGGGCGCCTCGCCACGGCGCGGCCGGACCGTAGGACGCGACCGGTGGTGCGAGCATCGACACGAGGCGTGCCCCTGCGCGCGCGGCGCACGGGCACGCGGGCGGAAGCTGAGCGGCCGCCATGAGGGGCCGAGGAGAGAGTGACGATGACCGAGGCACGGGGGTCGGCGGGCCTGACCGGCACGACGCATGAGAGGCACGCACCCGGTACGCCGTGCTGGGTGAGTCTGATGGTGCACGGGATGGCCGCGACCCAGGAGTTCTACGGGGCGCTGTTCGGCTGGGAGTTCCGGCCCGGACCACAGCCGCTCGGACCATATGTGCGGGCCGTGCTGAACGGCTACGAGGTGGCGGGCATCGGCCAGCTGCCGCTGGACCGCCATCTGACCATCGCCTGGACGCCGTACCTCGGCTCGGACGACGTCGACGTGACCGCCGAGCAGGTACGCAGCTGCGGCGGAACCGTGGGCGTGGGCCCCCTGGACGCGGCCGAGGCCGGACGGCTGGCCATAGCCTGCGACCCGATGGGCGCGGTGTTCGGCATCTGGCAGGCTGCCGACCACCTCGGCACGGGCCTGACCGGAGTACCCGGCACCCCGGTCTGGAACGAGCTCCTCACCTACGACACGGCGAGTGTCGCCCCGTTCTACCGGACCGTCTTCGGCTACGCCGAGGAGCCGGTCGTCTCCCCCGACTTCGACTACATCACCCTCCACATCGAGGGCCGTCCGGTCGCCGGCATCCACGGTGTCGGGCAGGCACTGCCCCGCGACCGGGGCGCGCACTGGATGACGTACTTCCAGGTCGTGGACGCCGACCGGGCGGCCGAACGGGTCACCGAGCTGGGCGGCCACATCGTGCGCGCCATGTGCAACACGGCCCTGGGTCACATGATCACGGTCGCCGACCCGGAGGGCGCGACGTTTTCGGTGGTCAGCCCGCTGGGCTGACCTTTCGGGTGAACTGGCCCGGCCTTTCGGGTGAAACGGCTGTTCTTTCGGGTGAGTCCTGGACGTCAGGTGGACGACACGGGGAGGACGTCCGGGGACAGGGCCGCCGCGCGGGCGGTCGCCGCCGTCATCCGGCGCCGGTGGTGGCGACGGCACAGGACCTCGTAGCCGATCTCGTCGGCGGACTGGTTGACGTCCCCCACGACCACCTGGGCACCCTCGACCACCATCGCCCCGCCGACCGTACGGGCGTTGTGCGTGGCGCGGGCGCCGCACCAGCACAGGGCCTCCACCTGGAGGACCTCGACCCGGTCGGCGAGCTCGACCAGGCGCTGCGATCCCGGGAAGAGCCTGGTGCGGAAGTCGGTGGTGATACCGAATGCGTAGACGTCGAGCCCGAGGTCGTCGACCACACGAGCCAGCTGGTCGATCTGTTCCGGCACCAGGAACTGCGCCTCGTCGGCGATCACGTAGTCCGCACGCCCGCCCTGCGAGAGATGGTCGACTACGTACCCGTACAGGTCCTGCCCGTCCGCCACCTCCACCGCGTCCGTCACCAGGCCGAGCCGTGAGGAGAGCTTGCCCTCGCCGGCCCGGTCGTCGCGCGTGAAGATCATGCCCTGCAGTCCCCGCGCGGAGCGGTTGTGCTCGATCTGGAGAGCCAGCGTCGACTTCCCACAGTCCATCGTTCCGGAGAAGAACACCAGCTCGGGCATGGGGAGTTGAGGACCTTTCGGGCAGGAATTCGGGGCGTGCGGATCTTCAGCAGCCTACTGGGCGAGGGGACACACGGCGCTCAGGTACGGACTTCCAGCAGGGGCACGAGCTGTTCGACGGGCGTCATCGAGCCGTGGTTGCCGACCATCGCCGACTCCTTCGGCTCGCGTTCGGAGGCGATGATGAGCACATCGTCGCGGGCCGCCGCGACCACGTCGCCGATGCGCCGGTACACGCGCTCCTCGACGTGCGGGCCGAACCAGCCCGCGGCGATCGCCTCGTCCCGCGAGGCCACCCAGAACTGCTCGCCGAGCACCTCGCGCCAGCAGGTCAGGACATCGTCCTCGGCGCCCGGCACGGCGTAGACATGGCGGGCGCGGCCCTCTCCGCCCAGCAGGGCGACCCCGGCGCGCAGCTCCCAGTCCTCGTCGAAGTCGATGCGGTGCTGCTCGTCGAACGGGATGTCGATCATGCCGTGGTCGGCGGTGACATACAGGGCGGAGCGCGGCGGCAGCTGTTCGGCCAGCCGCTGGACGAGCCGGTCGACGCACATGAGCTGGCCGCGCCAGGTATCGGAGTCGACACCGAAACGGTGGCCCGCGCCGTCGAGTTCGGCGTAGTACGTGTAGACCAGAGCCCGGTCGCCGGCGGCGAGTTGCTCGGCCGCCAGGTCCATACGGTCCTCGCCGGTCAGCCGCCCGAGGAACGTTCCGCCACTGAGGGCGACCTTGGTCAGCGGGGTGTTCTGGAAGGTCGGGGAGGAGACCTGCGCCGTGTGGACTCCGGCCGCGTCGGCGAGCTGGAAGACCGTCGGGTAGGGCTGCCAGGCGCGCGGCTCGGTCCAGGGCTGCCAGCGGAGCTGGTTCATCAGCTCACCGGTGTCGGGATTGCGGACCGTGTACCCGGGCAGGCCGTGCACGCCGGGGGGCAGTCCGGTGCCGACGGAGGCGAGCGAGGTCGCGGTGGTCGCCGGATATCCGGCCGTCAGGGGTCGGCCGGTGCCGCCGCGCGAGGAGCCGAGCAGCGAGGTCAGAAAGGGCGCGTCCTCGGGGTGCGCCTTCAGCTGTTCCCAGCCGAGCCCGTCGACGAGGAACACGCAGTTGCGGTCGGCGGCGGTCAGCTCCGGTATGGCGGCGCTGTGGCCCGGCACCCCCATGCCCGCGGCCAGGGTGGGCAGGAGGTCGGCCAGTGAGCCGGTGCCGTACTCGGGGACCGGCGCCGAACCGGCGGCGAGCGGCTCCGGGTGGTCGTCCCAGGTGGTCAGCGCCATCAGTGGGTCAGGTCCGCGGTCGCCTCGGAGAGGGACTGTGCGAAGGCGAGCGCCTGGCGCACCGTCTCCGGGCCGTCCCCGGCCTCGCTGACGCGCAGGCTGAGGTCGTCCGCCGTCGAACTGCCCGTGTAGCCGTGGTCCGCCTCGCAGTTGGGGTCGCCACAGGCGGCGGGCTCCAGGTCGATACGGGAGACGGCGCCCCAGCCGATGGTCAGGACGACCTCGCGGGGCAGCGTGCCCGGCGTGTACGCCTCCGGGTTGGCGACGACGCGGCTGACGACGACCGAAGAGATCCGGCCGAGCTTCACCGACTCCGTGGAGGTCGTCGCGTACGGCGTCGGGGAGGTGTCGTCCGCGGCCTGCTCGTCGGTGTGGCTGACGATGAAGCGGGTGCCCGTGAGGACCAGCACGGTCACATGGCGGCGCACCTCGTTCGCGTCGAACGTGGTCTCCTGATGGACCAGGTACGACCGGATCGGATCGCCGCCCACGGCGGCTTCCACCGCCTCGGCCACGAGAGCCGGGTAATAGCCGCTGCGCTCGATCGCCGTGCGCAGCCCCTGGGTCGTCGTACTGGTCTTGGCCATGACGTCCATCCTACGGGGGTGCACTGACTGCGAGGCACCGCTCGTCGCCGCTCAGTACACCGGAAGTGTCCTCGGGCCGAGATCGTCGCGGGCGGGAGGGGGCGCGAGCCGCACTGTGGCGCCGAGCACGCTCAGGCCGTGCGGCGCGACGACGACGGGCTCCAGAGTGACGGCGACCACCTCCGGATGGTCGTCGACCAGCCGCGACACGCGCAGCAGCAGCTCCTCGAGGGCCGGGGTGTCCACCGGGGCCGAACCGCGCCAGCCGAACAGCAGCGGTGCCGTGCGGATCGACCGGACCAGGGAGGTGGCGTCCCGGTCGGTGACCGGAATCAATCGGTGCGCGGTGTCGCCGAGGAGCTGTGAGGCGGCCCCGGCGAGCCCGAACGACAGCACCGGTCCGGCCGCCGGGTCGATGACCGCCTGTACGACCGTGTCGACGCCGCGTGGCGCCATCGCCTGGACGACCGGCCGCAGCTCCTGCGGCGGACCGAACAGCTCGGTCAACTCGGCGTAGGACCGGCGCAGTTGCTCTTCGTCGGCCAGGTCGAGACGTACACCGCCGAGGTCGGCGCGGTGGCGCAGGTGCGGGGCGGTGGCCTTGAGGGCCACCGGGTAGCCGAGGGCGCGGGCGGCCTCGGCGGCGGCCTCGGGCGTGGGCGCGGGCAGTGCCCGGCGGACGTGGATGCCGTACCGGGCGAGCAGGTCGCAGGTCTCGTCGCCGCCGAGCGTGAGCCCCTGCCCCCGGGTGAGCAGCCCGTCGATCAGCCCGGCGGCGCCCTTCTCGTCGATGTCCTCGTACTCGGGCACCTTGCCGGGATCGGCGGCGTCGCGGCGCCACTGGCCGTAGTTGACGGCCTCGGCCAGGGCCCGCACGGCGCGCTCGGCGGCGGGATAGGCGGGGATGAGACGGGCTTCCTCCGGTGCCTGAACCGCGGTGGGCGGCGGTTCCGCCGGACGCGGGAGGTCGCCGCGCTGCGCCTGGGGCGATGTGCTGACCGCCGCCGACAGGGCCTCCGCGATCCCGCCCAGCTCCACATGGACCACGAGCACGGGCTTGGCGGGCGCCGTGGCCGCCGCCGACCGCAGCGCCTCGGCCAGCTCGACGTCCCTCGGCGACCTCTCGCCGACCGCCGGGATCGCCGTGACCACGACGGCGTCGCACGTGTCGTCGGCCAGCGCCGCGGCCAGCGCCCGGTGGAAGTCCTCTGCGGTCGCCTCCGTCGTGAGGTCGAGCGGCGGCAGCGGCCGCAGCCCCTCGGTGAGGCACGCGTCGTACGTCAGCAGCCCGAGCGACTCCGAGTTCCCGAGGATCGCCACCCGCGGGCCGGCCGGCAGCGGCTGCCGCGCCAGCAGCAGTCCCGCGTCCACCAGCTCCGTGATCGTGTCCACCCGGATCACGCCCGCCTGCCGCAGCAGCGCGGACACCGTGGCGTGCGGCAGCCGCGTGGCCCGTACGGCGTGCCCCTGCGGGGCGCCTCCGTGCCGCGCCCCCTGCACCACGACCAGCGGCTTGGCCGTCGCCGTGCGCCGGGCGAGCCGGTTGAACTTGCGCGGGTTGCCGATGGTCTCCAGGTACATCAGGGCGACGTCGGTGTCCGCGTCCTCGTACCAGTACTGGAGCACGTCGTTGCCCGAGACGTCCGCGCGGTTCCCGGAGGAGACGAAGGTCGAGACGCCGGTCGAGCCGGTGACGCCTCCCCCGCGCCGGTGCAGGCGCGACAGCAGGGCGATGCCGATGGCACCGGACTGCGCGAACAGACCTATGCGCCCGGGGCGCGGCATCTCGGGCGCGAGAGACGCGTTGAGCCGGACCTGCGGCGAGGTGTTGATGATCCCGAAGGTGTTGGGCCCGATGATCCGCATCCCGTACGACCGCGCCTGCCGCACCAGCTCCCGCTGCCGCTCGCGCCCATCGGGACCGCTCTCGGCGTATCCCGCGGACACGACCACGAGGCCCTGGACCCCGTGCTCGCCGCACTCCGCGACGACCTCCGGGACGTGTTCGGCCGGCACGGCGACCACCGCGAGGTCGACCGGCTCGGCGATGTCGCGGACCGAGCGGTGGGCGGGCACCCCGGCAAGCTCCTTCTGCCCCTCGGGCAGCGCCCCGTTCACCGCGTACAACAGGCCCGTGTACCCGCCGCTCCTGAGGTTGTCCAGGACGCTGCGGCCCACTCCCCCGGGCGTGCGGCCCGCACCGATCACGGCGACCGAGCCGGGCGCGAGCAGCCGCTGCACGGACCGCGCCTCCGCCCGCTGCTCCCGCGCACGCTGCACGGCGAGCGACCGGTCGGTGGGTTCCAGGCCGAATTCCAGACGTACGACGCCGTCCTCGAAGCTGCGCTTCTGCTGGTAGCCGGCGTCCGTGAACACCTTGATCATCTTGGTGTTGGCGGGCAGCACCTCAGCGGCGAACCGGCGGATGCCGCGCTCCCTGGCCACCGCCGCGATGTGCTCGAGGAGGGCCGAGGCGACGCCGCGGCCCTGGTGTGCGTCCTGCACCAGGAAGGCGACCTCCGCCTCGTCGGCGGGCGCGGAGGCGGCCATGCCGTCGGAGCCGATGCGGTCGTAGCGTACGGTTGCGATGAACTCGCCGCCGACCGTGGCCGCGAGTCCCACCCTGTCCACAAAGTCGTGGTGCGTGAAGCGGTGGACGTCCTTCGCGGACAAGCGAGGGTACGGCGCGAAGAAGCGGTAGTACTTCGACTCGTCCGAGACCTGCTCGTAGAAGCTGACGAGGCGCTCGGCGTCATCGGCGGTGATGGGCCTGATGCGCGCGGTGCCGCCGTCGCGCAGCACCACGTCGGCCTCCCAGTGGGCGGGGTACTCGTGCCGGTCCGACGAGGTCTGCATGCGCCCCAGAGTAAGGCTCGCGTCCGACAGCGGTGCGAGGCAGGCTGAGGGAGCCTGGCCGCACCGCGCACGGGCCGTCCGCCGCCCTCTTTCTGGGCGCGCTCGACTTATGGAACACTGGTCTAGACAACCCTGAACACCTGAAGGGCAGCATCACATGGCTGAGCGCCGCGTCAACGTCGGCTGGGCCGAGGGCCTCCACGCCCGCCCCGCCTCCATCTTCGTCCGGGCAGCCACGGCCTCCGGTATCCCCGTGACCATCGCCAAGGCGGGCACCAACCCGGTCAATGCCGCGTCCATGCTCGCGGTTCTCGGACTGGGCGCCCAGGGCGGCGAGGAGATCGTCCTCGCTTCCGACGCGGAGGGCGCGGACGCCGCGCTGGACCGTCTGGCCAAGCTGGTCGCCGATGGCCTCGAGGAGCTTCCCGAGACCGTCTGACCCTTCGGGCAGAGCATCACACGGCGGAGCCGCGTCGGCCTTCGGGCGGACGCGGCTCCGTCGTGTTCGCACCCGTTCACGGCACCCGTCTGCGCGGCTTCTCGGGCTTGCCCTCACCGGGCGCCCAGACCCCGGTCCCGGCCGAGCGGCCGCCATCGTGCGCGAGGCACCCTCGCACGGTCACCCGGTGCGGTGTTCCACAACCATGCCGCCCCCGCACCGCCTCCGGCCGCGCAGGAAATTCGGCAGGTCACATCAAATAGCGCGCAAGTCGCACAGATATCGCACGCACCGGATTTCCGTGCGCGCGGAAAAAGGCAGCTTGAATAAGTCCCTGCCGAATATCTCTCTCTTTGTATACGTCGCCCATGTTAATGACGCAGTCCCGACATGTTTACGGCATGTTGCGAAGTCCTCACGCGCTCCGCCCGGTCCGTCGTGCCGGGAATGCGCAGCCGGTGTGCCGCGGTCGCACGCTCGGTGTGCACGGCCGTGATGGCCCGCGCCCGCTCGCTGTCCCCGCGTGCGACGGCGTCCACGATGCCGCCGTGCTCCGCCCAGGACTCCACCGGGCCGGCCGGTGCCTCGACCGCGTACATCCAAGAGATCTTGTGCCGCAGCTGGGCCAGCGTGGAGGTCAGCGCGGGGCTTCCGCAGGCCTGCGCCAGCGTCTCGTGGAACCAGCCGCCCAGGGAGCGCAGATCTTCGCTGCCGCCCTTCCTGGCCCGCTCCTGACCCAGTCTGACCAGGCCGCGCAGCACCTTGAGATGGGCCTCGGTGCGGCGCTGCGCGGCCCGCGCGGCACTCAGCGGCTCCAGCAGCATCCGCATCTCCAGCAGGTCGGCGGCCTCCTGTTCGGTGGGCTCCGCCACGCACGCGCCCGCGTGCCTGCGGGTCACGACGAACCCCTCGGCCTCCAGCGTGCGCAGCGCCTCGCGCACGGGGACGCGGGAGACGCCGTACCGGCGCGCGAGAAGCTCCTCGGTGAGCCGGCTGCCGCGCTCGTAGACACCCGCGACGATGTCATCACGGATCGCCGTGCATACCGAGTGCGCCGGAATACGCATGCCCGACCTCCGCCTTAATCCCCGCGAAACGTCGCCGATTGACGTGTTCAACCGACTCTATTGCAGCGGACCGGAATTTCCGACCGCGGGCCGGAATCCATGGATATTTTTTGGACAGACAGCAGTTCGAAAGAGGAAGGCCCCGGCTGCTGAGCCGGGGCCTTCCAAGGGTGCGCGCCTGCTTCGGGCGGGTCGTCAGACGTTCACGCCGTGCGACCGCAGATAGGCGACCGGGTCGATGTCCGAGCCGTACTCCGGGGATGTACGGGCCTCGAAGTGCAGGTGCGGCCCGGTGACATTGCCGGTGGCCCCGGACAGGCCGATCTGCCGGCCCGGAGTGACCGTCTCGCCCACGAAGACACCGATCGACGACAGGTGGCCGTACTGCGTGTAGGTGCCGTCGTTCATCTTGATGACGATCTGGTTGCCGTACGCACCGCCCCAGCCCGTCTCGACGACGGTGCCGGAGCCGACCGCGTGCACGGGCGTGCCGGTCCCGGCGTGGAAGTCGATGCCGGTGTGGGTGCCGGACGACCACAGGGAGCCGCCGGTCTTGTAGCCGGTCGAGACATACGAGTGGGAGATCGGCGCCACATACGCGTTCAGGCGCCGGCGCTCGGCCTCGCGGGCGGCGCGCTCCTTGGCCTCGCGCTCCTGCGCGGCCTTCACCGTGGCACGCACACGCGCCGCCTGCTCGGCCTTCTTCTGCTCCGCGGCCTGCCTCTGGGCGGCGGCCTGTGCGTCGATCTTCTGGGCGACCGAGTCGCCGAGGGTGACGGCCTGCATCAGGCCGGTCTGCTGGACGGGGTCGCCGGCGGCGAGCGCCGGAGTGGTCAGAGCGCCGATGACACCGGTGGTGGTGAGCGCCGCGACGCCCACGGCGTTGGTGGTCGTGCGCATGACGCGGCTCGGCCGCCGGTGCTTCCCGGTGGCGCAGGTGAACGCCATGAAGTGGCTGGTCCTTTCCTTCCTTCTCGCCTACCGGGTTAGCTGACGGGTTCGGAGCAGGAAGGTCTCCTACGGGCGTGTGCCCGATTCACCCCAGGGACTTGTGCCCGCCAGGCCACGAGGGCGGCGACAGCGGGCTCCGTCGGCCGCGTAGGCGGCCACGAAAGGTGGGTCCCCGGCTCCCCTGGCTCGCGCCGTACGGGGACTCGGCGATGGCTGTCCGGCGCCGCGGGTGCGACGCACTGTCCGACGGACAGCCTGAGAGACGCTAAGAGGACGGTCTTTCAATCACCAAACCGAACAGAGCGTTTGTAGTGCATCCCACAGGGCAGAGAGGCAACCTCTATGGCAATACGGACAAACAGCACACAAGTGGGGCCCTGGTGCCGGAAGAGGCACCAGGGCCCTCTTGTCCCCGCCGTGCGACGCGCGCCCGTCTTTCAACCACGTCGCGATCGCACGGGGTTGCGCCTCGCGGGCGCGCGGCGTCGCTCTACTCGGCCCGTACGACGCTCACTTCGCCGATACCCAGCGCCTTGACGGGCTCCTCGATCGCCGCCGCGTCGCCCACCAGGACGGTCACCAGCCGGTCGACCGGGAACGCGTTCACGACGGCGGCCGTGGCCTCCACCGTGCCCGTGGCCGACAGCGCCTGGTACAGCCTCGCCTGGTAGTCGTCCGGGAGGTGCTGCTCGACCTGGTCGGCCAGCGTGCTCGCGACGGCCGCCGCGGTCTCGAACTTGAGCGGCGCGACACCCACCAGGTTCTGCACGGCGACGTCCCGCTCGGCGTCGGTCAGCCCCTCGGCGGCGAGCGTGCGCAGCACCTTCCAGAGGTCGTCGAGCGCCGGGCCGGTGTTCGGCGTGTCGACGGAGCCGCTGATGGCGAGCATCGCGGCACCCGTGCCGTCGGGCGCGGAGCGCAGCACCTGGCCGAACGCCCGCACTCCGTACGTGTAGCCCTTCTCCTCGCGCAGGACCCGGTCCAGACGCGAGGTGAGGGTGCCGCCGAGGCAGTAGGTGCCGAGCACCTGGGCGGGCCACACCCGGTCGTGGCGGTCGGCGCCCACGCGGCCGATCAGCAGCTGCGTCTGGACCGCCCCGGGGCGGTCCACGATGATCACGCGACCGGTGTCCTCGGCGGTCACCGGGGGCACGGGGCGCGGCTTGGCGGGTGCGCCGGTCCAGGCGCCGAGGGTCTCCCCGAGAAGCGCGTCGAGGTCGAGCCCGGTGAGGTCGCCGACCACGACGGCGGTGGCCGTCGCCGGGCGCACATGCCGGTCGTAGAAGGCGCGGACGGCGGCGGCATCGATGCCCTGGACCGTCTCCTCGGTGCCCTGGCGCGGGCGCGACATCCGTGAGGACGCCGGGAACAGCTCCTTGGACAGTTCCTTGGCGGCGCGCCGGGCAGGATTGGCGATCTCGTGCGGGATCTCGTCGAGGCGGTTGCGCACCAGGCGCTCCACCTCGCTGTCCGCGAACGCCGGCGACCGCAGGGCGTCGGCGAGCAGCCCGAGCGCCTTCGAGAGACGGGAGGCGGGCACTTCCAGGGAGAGGCGGACGCCGGGGTGGTCGGCGTGCGAGTCGAGGGTGGCGCCGCAGCGCTCCAGCTCGGCGGCGAACTCCTCGGCGGAGTGCTTGTCGGTGCCTTCCGAGAAGGCACGCGCCATGATCGTGGCGACGCCGTCGAGGCCGGCCGGCTCGGCGTCCAGGGGCGCGTCGAGGAGCACCTCGACGGCGACGACCTGCTGGCCGGGGCGGTGGCAGCGCAGTACCGTCAGGCCGTTGCCGAGCGTGCCGCGCTCGGGCGCCGGGAACGCCCAGGGCCGGGCCTCGCCGGGCTGGGGCTGCGGATGGAAGTCCATGGTCGCGAGCTCGGTCACTTCGCCGACTCCTCGGTCTCGTCGGTGGTTTCGGCGCCTTCCGGGGTCTCGGCCTGGGCCGCGACCGGCTCGTACACGAGCACCGCGCGGTTGTCCGGCCGCAGCCGGGCCTGGGCGGCCTCCTGCACCTCCTGGGGCGTGACCTCGAGCACGCGCCCGACGGCGGTCAGGGCGAGCTGCGGGTCGCCGAACAGCACGGCGTACCGGCACAGTTCGTCGGCGCGGCCCGCGACCGTGCCCAGCCGGTCCAGCCACTCGCGCTCCAACTGGGCCTGGGCGCGCTCCATTTCCTCGTCCGTGGGGCCCTCCTCGGCGAACCGGGCGAGCTCCTCGTCGATGGCCGCCTCGATGACGGGCACCTCGACGTCACCGGACGTCTTCACGTCCAGCCAGCCCAGCGAGGGCGCTCCGGCCAGCCGCAGCAGGCCGAATCCGGCGGCGACGGCGGTACGGTCGCGCCGGACGAGCCGGTTGTACAGGCGGGAGGACTCGCCGCCGCCGAGGATGGTGAGGGCCAGGTCGGCCGCGTCGCACGCGCGCGTACCGTCCTGCGGAAGCCGGTAGGCGGCCATCAGGGCGCGCGCCGGGACCTCCTCCTCGACGACCTCGCGCAGCTGCTCGCCGATGACGTCGGGCAGCGAGCCGTCGCGCGGCTCGGGCTTGCCGTCGTGGGAGGCGATGGACCCGAAGTACTTCTCGATCCAGGCGAGCGTCTGCTGGGGATCGATGTCACCGACGACCGAGAGCACGGCGTTGTTGGGCGCGTAGTACGTGCGGAAGAAGGCCCGCGCGTCCTCCAGGGTGGCCGCGTCCAGGTCCGCCATCGACCCGATCGGCGTGTGGTGGTACGGGTGGCCCTCCGGGTAGGCGAGCGCGGTCAGCTTCTCGAACGCCGTGCCGTAGGGGACGTTGTCGTAGCGCTGGCGGCGCTCGTTCTTCACCACATCGCGCTGGTTCTCCATGGACTCGTCGTCCAGGGCGGCGAGCAGCGAGCCCATGCGGTCGGCCTCGAGCCAGAGGGCGAGCTCCAGCTGGTGGGTGGGCATGGTCTCGAAGTAGTTGGTGCGCTCGAAGCTGGTGGTGCCGTTCAGCGAGCCGCCGGCGCCCTGGATCAGTTCGAAGTGGCCGTTGCCCCTGACCTGGCCCGAGCCCTGGAACATCAGGTGCTCGAAAAGGTGGGCGAGACCGGTGCGGCCCTCGACCTCGTGACGCGAGCCGACGTCGTACCAGAGGCACACCGCCGCGACCGGGGTCAGATGGTCCTCGGAGAGCACCACGCGCAGCCCGTTGGCCAGGCGGTGCTCGGTCGCTGTCAGGCCCCCGGAGCCTGCCTCGGCTGTGGCCGTGTGACCCATGGGCATGTACATCCCTTCGCTCGCGGAAGCCGTCGCGGAAAACCGCGGTTTCCTGCCGGTCCTGTCACTGTATGCAAGCGTGCGGACCAGTGGACAAGTTCCCGTGTGTCGTACGCCGAGAGCGAGACCGTGATTACGGAGGGTAGACGAACGAATGCACCATTGACGCGGTCCGTCCGGCACCGCGGGACGGCCGCGACGGCGGCCCGCGGACACCCGCTGCCGGGTCCGGAGGCCCTTGGGGACGGGTACTGGTCGGGGTTGTCGGTGCGGCGGTCCACAATGGTCCCCGTCAGTTTCGTTCATGCCCCGCGCAGACTGTGAAGGAGCCGGCAGCGATGGCCCGCCGCAGCACGAAGACCCCGCCGCCCGACGACGCGTACGAGGAGAGAATCCTCGACATCGACGTCGTCGACGAGATGCAGGGCTCCTTCCTGGAGTACGCGTACTCGGTCATCTACTCCCGAGCCCTGCCCGACGCACGCGACGGCCTCAAGCCGGTGCACCGGCGCATCGTCTACCAGATGAACGAGATGGGCCTGCGTCCCGAGCGCGGCTATGTGAAGTGCGCCCGTGTCGTCGGCGAGGTCATGGGCAAGCTGCACCCGCACGGCGACGCGTCGATCTACGACGCCCTGGTGCGCATGGCCCAGCCCTTCTCGATGCGCGTCCCCCTGGTCGACGGCCACGGCAACTTCGGCTCGCTGGGCAACGACGACCCGCCGGCCGCCATGCGGTACACCGAGTGCCGGATGGCCGAGGCGACGAGCCTGATGACAGAGTCGATCGACGAGGACACGGTCGACTTCGCACCCAACTACGACGGCCAGGAGCAGGAGCCCGAGGCCCTCCCGGCCGCCTTCCCGAACCTCCTGGTCAACGGCGCCTCCGGCATCGCGGTCGGCATGGCCACGAACATGCCGCCGCACAACCTCGGCGAGGTCATCTCGGCCGCCCGCCACCTGATCCGCCACCCGAACGCGGACCTGGACACCCTGATGAAGCACGTCCCGGGCCCCGACCTGCCCACCGGCGGCCGGATCGTCGGCCTCTCGGGCATCCGGGACGCGTACGAGACGGGCCGTGGCACCTTCAGGATCCGTGCCACGGTGTCGGTGGACAGCGTGACGGCGCGCCGCAAGGGCCTGGTCGTCACCGAGCTTCCCTTCACGGTCGGTCCCGAGAAGGTGATCGCCAAGATCAAGGACCTGGTCGGCTCGAAGAAGCTCCAGGGCATCGCCGACGTCAAGGACCTCACCGACCGCGAGCACGGGCTGCGCCTGGTCATCGAGATCAAGAACGGCTTCGTGCCGGAGGCCGTGCTGGAGCAGCTCTACAAGCTGACCCCGATGGAGGAGTCCTTCGGCATCAACAACGTGGCGCTGGTCGACGGCCAGCCGCTCACGCTGGGCCTCAAGGAGTTGCTGGAGGTCTACCTCGACCACCGCTTCGAGGTCGTCCGGCGCCGCTCGGAGTACCGCCGCGGAAAGCGGCGCGACCGGCTCCACCTGGTCGAGGGCCTCCTCACGGCCCTGGTGGACATCGACGAGGTCATCCGCCTGATCCGGTCCAGCGACAACTCCGCACAGGCCAAGGAGCGCCTGATGGAGCGCTTCTCGCTGAGCGAGGTCCAGACGCAGTACATCCTCGACACCCCGCTGCGCCGCCTGACGAAGTACGACCGCATCGAGCTCGAGGCGGAGAAGGAACGGCTCAACGCCGAGATCGCGGAACTGACCCGGATCCTCGAGTCCGACGCGGAGCTGCGCAAGCTGGTCTCCACGGAACTGGCCGCGGTGGCCAAGAAGTTCGGCACCGAGCGGCGCACGGTCCTGCTGGAGTCCTCCGGTGCCCCGGCGCCGACGGTGTCGCTCCAGGTCGAGGACGCCCCGTGCCGGGTGCTGATGTCGTCGACGGGCCTGCTGGCGCGCACGGCGAACGGCGACCCGTTCGAGGAGGACACCGACGGCAGGCGCGCCAAGCACGACGTGATCGTCTCCGCGGTCGCGGCGACGGCACGTGGCGAGGTGGGCGCGGTGACGTCCACCGGGCGGCTGCTGCGGCTGAACGTGATCGACCTCCCGCAGCTGCCGGAGACGGCGACCCGGCCGAGCCTGTCCGGGGGCGCCCCGGTCTCGGAGTTCGTCTCCCTGGAGGCGGACGAGACGGTGGTCTGCCTGACGACGCTGGACGAGTCCTCCCAGGGCCTCGCGCTCGGCACGGAACAGGGCGTGGTCAAGCGTGTGGTCCCCGACTACCCCGCCAACAAGGAGGAGTTGGAGGTCATCACCCTCAAGGAGGGCGACCGGATCGTCGGCGCGATCGAGCTGCGCACGGGCGAGGAGGACCTGGTCTTCATCACGGACGACGCCCAGCTGCTGCGCTTCCCCGCGTCCCAGGTGCGACCGCAGGGCCGGCCCGCGGGCGGCATGGCGGGTATCAAGCTGTCGGACGGTGCGAAGGTGATCTCCTTCACGGCGGTGGACCCGGCGGTGGACGCGGTCGTGTTCACAGTCGCCGGCTCGCGCGGCACGCTGGACGACTCGGTCCAGACGACCGCCAAGATGACCCCGTTCGACCAGTACCCGCGCAAGGGCCGGGCCACCGGCGGTGTGCGCTGCCAGCGGTTCCTGAAGGGCGAGGACTGCCTGTCGTTCGCCTGGGCGGGCGCTACCCCGGCGCGGGCGGCGCAGAAGAACGGCACACCGGCCGAGCTGCCGGAGATCGACCCGCGGCGCGACGGCTCGGGTGTGTCGCTGCAAAAGACGGTCTCGGTGGTGGCGGGACCGATGTAGTCAGCCTTCGAGGTCGCCGGGGCGCGCGGGAGCCTCGGCCTCCTTGTCCTGGACGTAGCGAAGAACGCCCCACATGCCGTGCTCGTCGGCGTGTGGGGCGTTGTCCGTGCACGCCTCGAGCTCCTTGCGCAGGGCGGCGGTGTCGATGCCGGACCCGATGAGGACGAGCTGGGTGAGCCGCTCGTCGCCGGCCTTCCATGCCTCGGGGTAGAACCGCAGAAACCGCCCCACCGCGTGCACGGCGTACCGGTTGCGCGGATCGGCGGCGCCGAAGTCGACGTACCCCTTGATCCTGTAGAGGCCCTCCGGCCTGCTGTCGAGGAACTCCAGCAGCCGCCTCGGGTTCATGGGTACGCCGGAACGGTAGGAGAGGCTGTCGTATCCGGTGTGCAGATGGGTGTGGTGCGGGCTGTCGTTCCCGTGTTCGTCGTCGTGCCGGTGGAGGTCGTCGAAGGACAGCTGCCCGATCCGTTCCTCGACCGGTCGGCAATCGAACAGGAATTCAGGATCGAGGCGCCCGTGGACGGCCGGGACGACGGCGGCACGCTCGGCCAGCGACTGCACCCGCCGAAGCACCCGCTCGCTGTCGTCGGCGCGGTCGGTCTTGCTGACGACGACTAGATCGGCGAGGGCGAGATGGCGGTCGAGTTCGGGATGCTTCTCGCGCGTGGCGTCGAACTCGACCGCGTCGACGACCTCGACGAGTCCGCCGTAGACGACGCGCGGCTGCTCGCTGGCCAGCACCATGCGGACGAGTTCCTGGGGTTCGGCGAGCCCGCTGGCCTCGATCACGATGACGTCGATGCCGGTGGAGGGCTGGGCCAGACGGTCCAGGTAGAGGTCGAGTTCGTTGGCGTCGACGGCGCAGCAGAGACAGCCGTTGCCCAGGGACACGGTGGAGTCCCCGAGGGCCCCGGCGACGGCCATCGCATCGATCTCGATGTCCCCGAAGTCGTTGACGACGGCGCCGATCCGGCTGCCCCCGCTGTGGTGGAGAAGGTGGTTGAGCAGGGTGGTCTTTCCCGAGCCCAGGAATCCGGCGAGTACGACGACCGGAATCTGCTGCGAACTCGACGACCGGCTCACCGCGCGCCCTTTCTCACACCGTTGCGTGCGCCGGATCGCGTACCGGCGGGTGTACGAGGACGGCTCACGGACCGGCTTTCGCAGGATCGGGTCGGCTCTCGTACGAGGATTGAATGCCGACCCAGGATACGAGTGGGCCGATACGCAGCGAAGTGAACGATTGTTAGCGGCGCTCGCGGGGCACACGTTCAGCATGGCGCCGGGACGCGCGACCCGTACTTCCCCCCGTGCGCCTCCTCTCCGCCTCCCCGCCGATCAGAGCCGCTCGGCACCCTGGGAGGCGGCAAGCGCGCCGCCCATCGCTCGCCGGTCCCCATCAGCGACCCGCACCCGACGACCGGCGGACGGTCGCCTGATTCGGGGGTTGGCATGGTCACACAGAAGCACGGGACGAGGGGGCTGAGTGCCGCAGCCGCAGCGGGGCTCGGGTTCGCGGTAGGCCTGGTGGTCGCCGTGGCCGTCCAGCAACTGCGATACGAGGAACTGCGCCTGCGGATCGAACGAACCGAGCAGAACGACCGCCGCGAAGCACGGCTGGCCGAGCAGCAGCGGCTGCAGTCATACCTTCTGGACAAGGCACTGAGCGACCCCGATCTGGCCGCGGTGATGAGCACGATCGAGGAAGTGGACCCCACACGGCGCCGGCAGTACTTGTTCGCCAACGCGATGTACACCAACGCACTTCTCGCCTACCGGGTGGGGGTGGTCGATCTGGAGGAACTCCATGGCCATCTCCGGGTCATCTGCCAGAACGCGATCTTCCGCGAGTACTGGGAGGCCACACGGCACCACCGCGCCAGCCTCAAGGCGGAGTCCGGGGAAGCCCGTGTAGGCCAGATGATGGACACACTCATCCACGATCTTGACGAAGCAGACACGGAAGAGTGGTGGGTCGTGGGTGAACCTCCGGCCAGTCAGAGCTAAGTCTTACGCTCCCAACACTGCGGGTGGGAGCAAGCTCCGAGACATCCAACGCCGCCCGGGCTACGGCCAGTTGGACGAAGGGCGAACACGTGTTCCACTTGACTGTGAGCTAATCTGTCCCCGTTTTTCACTCCTGAAACTTGAGGATCGGGGTTCCCTTGAAAATCGTGCGCCGCATCGGTGCGTCCCCCCGCGAACGGGGCAGTCTGTCCGGCGAGACCTGTCCGGACATCTTCGAGCTCAGTGACGGCAACTTCGCCGTCATTGGGACCGAGGCCACGGCCACCCTGGAGAGCGAGCTACCCGCCGACGCTGCGCGCGCTGACTACGAGCGCATCGTCATCGTGAGCCGGGAAACCCTCGTCAGGGCGAAAGCCGATATTCCGGACGCATAGTCGACAGGCGCTCCGCCAGTTCCGTGCCCGGGCTTCGGTGCCGTCTGCACCAGGCCCGGGCATGTGCTTCGTCCGATGCCGTCCGCACCAGGCTCCTGCGCCCTCGTCAGGCGGCCGGCACCGCCACCGGTGGCACCGGCCCCACGTACCGGGCGGCCGGGCGGATGATCTTCGGGTCCTCCGCCTGTTCCAGGAGGTTGGCGCTCCAGCCGACCACCCGGGCCGTCGCGAAGGTCGGGGTGAACATCTCGCGCGGGAGCCCGCAGAGTTCCATCACCACGCCCGCATAGAACTCCACGTTCGTATGGAGCTCACGGCCGGGCTTCAGTTCGGCCAGGATGGCCTCCACCTGGCGCTCGACCTCGATCGCGAAGTCGACCAGCGGGCCGCCGAACCGCTCGGCGATACCGCGGAGCATCCGGGAGCGCGGGTCCTCCGTACGGTAGACGGGGTGGCCGAATCCCATGATGCGCTCTCCCGCGAGAACGCGCTCGCGGATCCAGGAGTCGATACGGTCGGGCGTGCCGATCGCATCGAGGGTGTCCAGGGCGCGGCTCGGCGCGCCGCCGTGCAGCGGTCCGGACAGCGCGCCGACGGCACCGACCAGGGCCGCCGCCACGTCCGCTCCGGTCGAGGCGATGACCCGCGCCGTGAAGGTTGACGCATTGAATCCATGGTCAATGGTCGAGATCAAGTACTGTTCGACCGCCCTCGCGTGCGCCGCGTCCGGCTCCGAACCCGTCAGCATGTACAGGTAGTTCGCGGCATGCGGCAGGTCCTGCCGCGGCTCGACCGGCTCCAGCCCCCGGCCCAGCCGGTACAGCGCCGTCAACAGGGTGGGGACGGCCGCGGCCGCCGCGATCGTGTCCTCACGGCGCTGGTCCGCGTCGATGTCGTACACCGGCCGGAACCCCTTGGACGCGCCGAGCAGGGAGAGCGCCGTGCGCAGTGCGGACAGCGGGCCGGAGGCGCCGCTCGCCGCGGCCACCGCGGGAAGCGCGGCCCGTACGTCTTCGGGCAGCCGGCGCAGCTCCGCCGTCCGCGCGGCGAAGGCGGACCGCTGTGCCGCGTCCGGCAGTTCGCCGTGGACCATCAGGTGCCAGGCGTCCTCGAAGCCGCGGGTCTGCGCGAGTTCGACGGCCGAGTACTGGCGGTAGTGGTAGAAGCCCTCCAGCCCCCTGACGTCACCCAATGCGGTATCGGTGACGACGACGCCCGCGAGTCCTCGCGGCACGTCCACGGAAGCGGCTGCGGCCCTGCTGATCGGCATGTTTCCTCCCTCAACTTGACTCGACTGTCTATCCTTGACTCATATGGTGTCAATATTGATTGAATCAACATTCGATCCATGGATACGGTGGCGGCCATGAGGGATCAGGAAGCGGCTCACGGTCAGGACGGAACCCGGCTCACCACCAGGGAGGCGGCCGAGGTGCTCGGCGTGAAGCCCGAGACCGTCTACGCCTATGTGAGCCGTGGCCAGCTCAGCAGCCGGCGCGAGCCGGGCGGCCGTGGCAGCACCTTCGACGCCAAGGAGGTCGGGGCACTCGCGCGGCGCAACAGACGTGACCCGGGCGGGAGTTTCCCTGCGGGCGGCGAGCTCTCGGTCCGGACAGGCATCACCCTGATCGACAAGGACCGGTACTACTTCCGCGGCGTCGACGCGACCGAGCTGGCCGCGCGCCACTCGTACGAGGAGATCGCCGAGTGGCTGTGGACGGAACGGCTGCGGCCCGGAATCACCTTCACCGCCCCGGACACGGCCGTCGACGTGGCCCGTCGCGCCGTGCACGCGCTGCCCGAGCACAGCGGCCCCACCGACCGGCTGCGGGTGGCCGCGATCGCGGCGGCCACGGCGGATCCGCTGCGCTTCGACCTGTCACCGGACGCGGTCCTCGGCGCCGCCCGCACCCTGATCCCCACCATGGTCGCCGCCCTCCCCCCGCTGCGGCACACGCATCGCGAGCCGGTCCCGCTCGCCGAGCGCCTGTGGGGGCGGCTCACCGGCCGTACCCCGGACGAGTCGTCACTTCGGGTGCTCGACACGGCGCTCGGGCTGCTCGTCGACCACGACCTGGCCGTCTCGACCCTGGCGGTCCGTGTCGCCGCGTCCGCCCGTGCGCACCCGTACGCCGCCGTCTCGGCCGGCCTCGGCGCTCTGGAGGGCCCCCTGCACGGTGCGGCCAGCAGCCTCGCGCACCGCTTGCTGCTGGACGTCCTGGACCGGGGCACCGCGGCCCCGGTGGTCGCCGACGAACTGCGCACCGGACGCCGCGTCCCCGGACTCGGACACCGGCTGTATCCCGGCGAGGACCCACGCGCACGTGCCCTGTTCGCGCTCCTGGAGGACGTACCGGCCGCGGGCCCGGCCCTGGCGGCGGCCCGGGACGTCGTCGCCACGACGGCCCGCCACACGCCCCTGCACGCCAATGTCGACCTGGCACTCGCCGTCCTCACGGTCGCGTGTGGCATGGAGGCCACGGCGGGCGAGACCGTCTTCGCCGTCGCGCGTACGGCGGGCTGGATCGCCCACATCCTGGAGGAGTACGAGGAGCGCCCGCTGCGGATGCGTCCGAGCGGACGCTACGTGGGAGCGCGTCCGCCGCAGCCGCTCCCCCGCTGAGCCCGGCGCGCCCGTGTCCGCAATCGCGTCCCGAGTGAGCCGTTGCGCGTCCGCTCGCTCTCCGCTCTGCCGACGTGCTCCGCGCGCCCCTTTCGCACGCCTGGATGCGCCGCCAACGCGCCCCGTCCGCGGTAGCGGAAGTCACCCCAGGCAAAGTCAGGTTAGGCTCACCTCTGTGAGTACGTGCACGACCGCGTCCCGGGACCTCGACGAGCCCCTCGCGGGGACCGCGGCGACCGCAAGGACATGGCTGCTCCTGGAGCAGTCCGGCCCCTGGGGACCCAAGGCGCTCACCTCGAGCCACCTGGACCCGGAGCTGGGCCGCGCCCTCGAGGCGGCCTCGGACGGCACCGGAGTGCGGATCGCGCTCATCCGCCGACCCGGCCGGCACGCCGACTGCGGCGAACCGTCCGTACGACAGGTGTATGTAGCCCACACCGTTCCCGGAAACGTATGGCTGCACGCCGCCACGACCTCCGCGCCCGAACGGTTGCTCGACCTCGACTTCACGGCGCTCGGCATGGGCGACCCGCACACCTTCGACGACATTTTTCGGGGGCGGCCCCACACAGGCGATCCGCTCGCCCTCGTGTGCACCAACGGCAAGCGGGACCGCTGCTGCGCGCTGCTCGGCCGTCCCCTCGCCGCCGAGCTGGCCGGCTCCGGAGTCGACGGCGTCTGGGAGGTCACCCACCTGGGGGGCCACCGCTTCTCGCCCACAGTGCTCGTCCTTCCGTTCGGATACGCGTACGGGCGGGCCCAGGCCCCGCATGTCAAAGAGGTCCTCCAGGGGGTGCGAGAAGGGCGGGTCGTGGTCGAGGGATGCCGTGGCGGCTCCGCCTGGGAGCGCCCCGCGCAGGCCGCTGAACTCGCGGTGCGCACGGCGGCCCACGAGTACGCGGCTAACGCGCTGACCGTCGTCCGCACCGACGGGGACGCACCGCGTTGGGAGGTCACCGTCGCGCACACCGACGGGCGGCTGTGGCACGTCCTCGTGGCCCAGGGCAGCTCGCTGCCGCCGCGCCCGGAGAGCTGCGGCTCGGTACTGGGTTCGCCGGCCCGGATGGACGTCGTGTCCGTACGGGAACTGCACCCCGCGGTCGTCACCGACCCCGCGCGCTGCTGAGACCGTCGCGCCGGCTCACAACCGGCTCCGGCCCACGGGGCCCCCGCAGGAGATCCACGCCACACCCCCTACGGCGGGGCGCGCCGGGCCCCGTACCGTCGTACGCATGAGCCCCTCTCCCCCTGCACGACGACTGCGCCTCGGTATGCCGCGGCGGATGTTCTCGCAGGTCCTGCTGATGCAGGTGGCCATCGCCGCGGGCGTCGCGGTGCTCGCCACCGGGCTGTTCCTGGCGCCGCTCGGCCGTTTGCTGGACGACCAGGCGATGCGCCGGGCCCTCGCGATCGCGCAGACCACGGCGGCCCAGCCGCAGATCGCCGAGGACCTCCAGTCGACGCTGCCCTCAAAGGACGGGCCCGTGCAGGCGGAGGCGGAGCGGATCCGCAAGGCCAGCAACGCCGAGTACGTCGTGGTGATGAACATGAGGGGCGTGCGCTGGTCGCACCCCGACCTCTCGCAGATCGGCAAGGTCGTCTCGACCGATCCGAGGGAGGCCCTGGCCGGCCGGGACGTCCTGCAGATCGACACAGGCACCCTGGGCCGCTCGGCCCGCGGCAAGGTGCCGCTGCGGGACGCGCACGGCAGGATCATCGGGGCGGTGTCGGTGGGCATCGAGTACAACAGCGTGCGAGCCCGCCTGATCCACGCGATACCCGGGCTGTTCGCCTACGCCGGAGCGGCCCTCGCGATCGGCGCTCTGGCGGCGTACCTGGTCTCCCGAAGGGTCCAGCGGCAGACCAGGGACCTCGCCTTCTCCGACATCTCGGCGCTGCTCGCCGAACGGGAGGCGATGCTGCACAGCATCAGGGAGGGCGTCGTCGCCCTGGACCGGGCCGGCCGGATGCGGCTGGTGAACGACGAGGCGCAGCGTCTGCTGGGCATCGGTGACGAGGTCGTCGGTAAGCCCCTCGACGAGGCACTCGGTGAGGGCCGTACGACGGACGTCCTGGCGGGACGCGTCACCGGCACCGACCTGCTGACCGTGCGGGGTCACCGGGTCCTGGTCGCCAACCGCATGCCGACCGACGACGGAGGTGCCGTCGCCACTCTGCGCGACCGCACCGAACTGGAGCAGCTGGGCCGGGAACTCGACTCCACGCGCGGTCTCATCGACGCCCTGCGCGCGCAGGACCACGAACACGCCAACCGGATGCACACGCTCCTGGGACTGCTCGAACTGGAGATGTACGACGACGCCGTGGAGTTCGTCGGAGAGGTGGTGGGCGACCACCGGGCCACCTCCGAGCAGGTCACCGAGAAGATCCACGACCCGCTGCTCGCGGCCTTGTTGGTGGGCAAGGCCACGGTCGCCGCGGAGCGGGGCGTGGCCCTGTGGATCGCGGACGGGACATTGCTGCCGGACCGGTTGATCGACCCGCGGGGACTGGTCACCGTCGTCGGCAACCTGGTCGACAACGCGCTCGACGCCGTGGCCGGCACGCCCCACGCACGCGTGGAGATCGAACTGCGCGCCGAGGGGCGCACCGCGATCCTCAGGGTGCGGGACACGGGCCCCGGAATCCCTGCCGAGCGGCGGGAGCTGGTCTTCACCGACGGATGGTCGACCAAGCAGCCGCCCGTCCACGGCAAGCGCGGACTCGGCCTCTCGCTGGTGCGTCGTCTCGCCGAGCGCCAGGGGGGAATCGCCCGGGTGGACGAGGCGGAGGGCGGGGGCGCGGAGTTCACCGTCGTGCTGCCGGAAGCGCTCGAGGAGGCCGATCCGCCACCGCGGCCCGCTGCGGGAGACCGCCGCTCCCTGGTCCACGCTCCGCGGGTGCCCGACGACGGGTCTCCGGACCCGGACGCAACCGTGCGGACCCCCGAGGAGGGGTCCCGATGACCCGGCCGATCGGAGTTCTGGTCGTGGACGACGACTCCCGTGTCGCACGGGTCAACGCCGCATACGTGCGGAAGGTCCCGGGCTTCCATGTGGTCGGCGAGGCGCACAACGCGGCCGCCGCGCTGGACCGGTTGGAGACCCTGCCCCACCTGGATCTGGTGCTGATGGACCACTACCTGCCGGACGGCACGGGGCTCGGCGTCGTCCGGGAGATGCGACGGCGCGGCCACGAGACCGACGTGATCATGGTGACGGCCGCCCGTGACGTCGGGACCGTGCAGGCGGCGATGCGGCACGGCGTGCTCCAGTACCTCGTCAAACCGTTCTCCTTCGCGGGCCTGCGCGCCAAGCTGGAGGCGTACGCCGAACTGCGCCGCACCCTCGACCGCGGAGGCGAGACCGAACAGGCTCAGGTCGACCGGATCTTCGGCGCCCTGTCGGCAGGTCCCGGACCGGGACTGCCCAAGGGACACTCCCCCAGCACGGCGGATCTCGTACGCCGGGCCCTGATGCACGCCGACGGGCCGCTGTCGGCCCAGGAGGTCGCCGAACGCACCGGACTGAGCCGCCAGACCGCGCAGCGCTATCTGAAGCTCCTCGAGCACAGCGGCCGGGCCACACTGACCCTCAGATACGGCGACGCGGGCCGCCCGGAGCATCGCTACGTCTGGGCGACCCGCGTCTGAGGTGCGGCCGGTCCGGGTCAGCCCGCGGCCTTCTCCACGAACTCGGTGGTGTACGTCTTGCCGAGGTCTATCGTCGCGTTCTTGATGTTGGGGTTGAACGCCTTGAGGACCTTCTCGACGGTCTCGGGACCGTTCTGCGGCATCACGCCGTCCTTCGTGAACATGGGAAGAGTGCTCTTGATGGCGTCCGCGTAGAGCGTCTTGTCGCCCTGGGAGTAGTCGGCCGGCATCTTGTCGGCGATCTCGTCGGCGCTGTGCGAGGACATCCACTTCAGGGTCTTCACAAAGGCGTTGACCAGCTTCTGGACCGTGTCCTTGTGGCTGTTGACCCAGTCCGTCTGCATGTAGAGGCTTGACGACGGGTACGGACCGCCGAGCGCCTCCTCGGAGCCCTGCGGCGTCCGCATGTCGACGAGCACCTTGCCGAGCTTCTTCTGCAGGACCGTGGCGACCGTCGGGTCCGTGGTCATACCGGCGTCGATGGAGCCCTTCTGGAGGGCGGACACGAACGTCGGGCCGGCACCGACGGCGACCGGGCTGAAGTCGCTGACGTTGACGCCGTTCTTGACCGCGAGGTACTTGGTGAGGAAGTCGGTCGAGGATCCGAGGCCGGTGATGCCGAGTTTCCTGCCCTTGAAGTCCTTGGGCGACGTGATGTCCTTCTCGGCCTTGGCGGAGACGATCTCGACCTCACCGGGCGCATGCGAGAACTGCACCACGGACTCGACGTGCTTGCCCTTGGTCTGCAGGTCGAGTGTGTGGTCGTAGAAGCCCACGGCTCCCTGGACCTGGCCGGAGACCAGCGCGGTCTCGGCCTGCACACCCGCCGGCTCGCTCAGGAGTTCCACGTCGAGACCCTCGGCGTCGAAGTAGCCGAGCCGCTGGGTGAGCATCGCGGGCATGTAGATGACCTTGTCCAGGCCGCCGACCATGATCTTGACCTTCTCGCCCTTCCCGTCGCCCTTGCTGCCGGAACCGGAAGACGCGGTGGAGGAGGCTTCGTTGGCGCAGGCGGTGAGCGAGGTGACGGCGAGCAGGCCGGCCGTGGCGAGAGCGGCGATTCTGGCGCGGTTGCGCATGTCGGTTCACGTCCTTGTGAGATGGCGGTGCGGAAGGAAAAAGCAGGTGCTGGCAATGGCGTTGCGCGGGAGCTGTCCGGCTGCGGGGAAGCCCTCGTGGACCGCGCGGGCCTTGGGGAAGAGTCAGCGATCGGAGTCCGACGGCTTCCAGCGGAAGATGCGGCGCTCCGCGAAGGTGAGCAGCCCTTCGGCCACGAGCGCGACGACGGCGAGGATGGCCATCGCGGCGTACACACCGGCCGCGTTGAACGTGCCCTGTGACTGGGCGACGAGCAGGCCGACGCCCTTGGTGGCCCCGATGTACTCACCGACGATGGCACCGATGAGGGCGAAGCCGAAGCTGACGTGCAGGCTGGTGAAGATCCACGAGGTGGCCGACGGAATGACGACCTGAAGAGTCACCCGCCGGTCGCTGGCACCCAGGATCCGCGCGTTGGAGACCAGATTGCGGTCGACCTCGCGGGCGCCCTGGAAGGCGTTGAAGAAGACCGGGAAGAAGACCAGGACGACGGCCGAGGCCACCTTGGAGGACGGGCCGAGCCCGAACCAGATCACGAAGATCGGGGCGAGGACGATCCTCGGTATGGAGTTGAGCACCTTGATGTACGGGCCGAGGACATCGGCCAGGAAGGCGACCCGCCCCAGCGCGATACCGAAGACCACACCGGCCACCACACCGATGACCCAGCCGAGCAGCGCCTCCTGGAGGGTCACCCAGATCTGCTCGCCGAGCGAGCCGAGCGCCGTGCCGTGGGTGAACCAGGTGTAGATCTGGTCCCAGATCTTCGACGGCATCGAGAAGTTGAACGGGTCGATGACCTCGGCCCGTGACAGCGCCTCCCACAGACCGAGCACGGCGACCAGGAGCGCCACGCGGGCGAGCAGGACGACGACCTTGCGCCTGCGCGCGGCACGCGCGCGGGAGACGGCGCGGTCGGGCCGCTTGGAGGTGTCGACGGAGGCCGACGCGGAGATCACCTCAGGCGACATGGGCGGCACCCCTCTCACGCGTGATGCGGACCTCTTCGCCGAGGGACTCCCAGATCTCGCGGTAGATCTCGATGAACTGCGGCTCCAGGCGCACCGATTCGACCTTGCGCGGCCGGGGCAGATCGATGTCGAAGACCTGCTTCACGGTCGCGGGCCCGGCGGTCATCACCACGACCTTGTCGGCCAGCGCGATCGACTCCTCCAGGTCGTGGGTGACGAAGACGACCGAGGCGCCCGTGCCCTCCCACAGCTCCAGCAGCTCGTCCGACATCAGCGCCCTGGTCTGCACGTCGAGCGCCGAGAAGGGCTCGTCCATCAGCAGGATCTCGGGGTCGTTGACGAAGGTGGCGGCGAGGGCGACACGCTTGCGCTGGCCGCCCGAGAGCTGGTGCGGGTAGCGGTCCTCGAACGCCGCGAGGCCGACCCGGGCCAGCCACTCACGCGCCTTCTGCTTCGCCTCCGCCTTGGGCACACCGCGGAAACGCGGTCCTGCCATGACGTTGGACAGAACCGTGCGCCAGGGGAACGTGGCGTCCTGCTGGAAGACGAAGCCGACCTTGTCCCCGACTCCCGCGACCGGCTCGCCGGCCACCAGAACCTCACCCTCGGTGGGCTCCTCCAGGCCGCTGACCAGGGTCAGGGTCGTGGACTTGCCACAGCCGGTCGGTCCGACCACGGCAACGAACTCGCCGCGTCCGACGGTCAGATCCAGACCCTTTACGGCCGTGTGCAGACCCCCCGACGGGGTCCGGAAGGTTTTGCTCGCGCCCCGTAGCTCGATGGCGGGGCTGCTGTCTGTGCTCATGACCCGGGACCGTAGATGTGGTGCGGGCCACGGCAGGAGTCTTGTGGGCGCAACCCCGACTTCTGCTTGCAAGGGTCTGTTGTGCTCATTTTGCTCGCGCTACAACAGCGGAGCCGAAACACGGGCTTAACGCTCGCCTGGCCTTGAGGGAGAGAGGCCCGATGATTGACGTCCTGGTCGTGGACGACGACTTCCGTGTCGCCGAGATCAACGCCAAGTACGTGGGAAAGGTTCCCGGATTCCGGGTCGCCGCCCGCGCGCACAGCGCTGCCCAGGCGCTCGCGGCGGTCGAACGCGCCCCGATCGACCTGGTCCTGCTCGACCACTATCTGCCCGACCAGACCGGCCTCGAACTGGTCCACCGGATGCGCGAACACGGCCACGGGACGGATGTCATCATGATCACCGCAGCCGGTGATGTGGCCACCGTGCAGGCCGCCATGCGGCTGGGCGCCCTGCACTACCTGGTCAAACCGTTCACCTTCACGGCGCTGCGAACCCGCCTCGACTCCTACGCCGCCCTGCGTCGCACCGTCGACCGTGTCGGCGGCCGAGGCGTGGCAGGTCAGGAGCAGGTCGACCGCATCTTCGGCGCCCTGCGGACCGCTCCGGCGTCCTCGTCCCCCGGCCTGCCCAGCGGTCACTCGGAGCCGACCACGGACCTCATCTGCGATGTGCTGCACCGGGCCGACCAGCCGCTCTCGGCCCACGAGGTGGCTGCCAGAACGGGGCTCAGCCGCTCCACCGCCCAGCGCTATCTGCGTCACCTGGAGCAGGCCGGCCGGCTGCGGCTCTCGTTGAAGTACGGGGACACCGGACGGCCCGAGCACCGGTACGCGTGGGTGGCGCCGTAGGAATCGTGGTCGGCCGGGTCCGGGCCCCGTCGCGGCATCGGTTACCGCCCGTCGCGGGGCCCGTCCGGAATCCGGCTTCGCCGGGCGTCACGCCGCTCCTGCCCCCGTCAGCGACCGCACCTCCGTCTCGGCGTGTTTGGCCGCGTCCGCCGGTTCCGGCGACGTGACCGTGCCGAGCCAGCCCGCGAGGAAACCGAGCGGGATGGAGACGATGCCCGGGTTCTGCAACGGGAAGTACTGGAAGTCGACGGCCGGGAACAGGGATTCGGGGCTGCCCGAGACGACCGGGGACAGCAGCACCAGGCCCAGTGCGGGCAGCAGGCCTCCGTAGACCGACCAGACCGCGCCACGTGTGGTGAAGCTGCGCCAGAACAGCGAGTACATCAGCACCGGCAGGTTCGCGGACGCGGAGACCGCGAAGGCAAGCCCCACCAGGAAGGCCACGTTCAGGTCGCGAGCCAGCAGCCCGAGCCCGATCGCGACCGCACCGATGCCGACCGCGGCGACCCGGGCCACGCGCACTTCGCTGCGCGGCTTGGCGCGACGGCTCCGCAGTGACGCGTACAGATCGTGCGCGACGGCGGCCGAGGAGGCGAGGGTGATACCGGCGACGACCGCGAGGATCGTGGCGAAGGCGATCGCGGCGACCACGGCGAACAAGACCGTTCCGCCCGCCGATTCGGCTCCGCCGCCCAGCTTCAGCGCCAGTAGCGGGACCGCCGTGTTCCCGGCCGAGTTCGACGTTCTGACGGTGTCCGGTCCGACGACGGCGGCTGCGCCGAAGCCCAGCACGATCGTCATCAGGTAGAAGCCTCCGATGAGCCCGACCGACCAGACGACCGAGCGACGCGCCGCGCGAGCGGTCGGCACGGTGTAGAAGCGGGACAGGATGTGCGGCAGTCCGGCCGTACCCAGGATCAGCGCCAGGCCCAGGCTGATGAAGTCGATCCGCGCGTTCCAGCTGCCGCCGTACTTCAGGCCAGGCGCGAGGAACGCCTCGCCGTGCCCGCTGCGCTCCGCCGCCGTCCGCAGCAACGCGTCGACGTTCCCGTGGAAACGCATCAGGACGAGGACGGTCAGCGCGACCGTACCGCCGAGCAGCAGCACGGCCTTGACGATCTGGATCCAGGTGGTGGCCCGCATCCCGCCCAGCGACACATAGATCACCATGAGGGCGCCGACGACGATCACCGTCCACGCTCGCGCCGCCGCACTCGTGCCTCCGAACAGCAACGCGACGAGGCTGCCGGCTCCCACCATCTGTGCCACCAGGTACAGCACGGACACGGTCACCGCGGACGTCCCCGCCGCGATCCGCACCGGCCGCTCGCGCATCCGCGCCGCGACGACGTCCGCCAGCGTGAACCGCCCGCAATTGCCGACCAGTTCGGCGACGAAGAACAGCACCACGAGCCAGGCGACCAGAAAACCCACGACATACAGCAGTCCGTCGTAGCCGAACAGCGCGATCAGCCCGGTGACACCCAGGAAGGAAGCCGCCGACATGTAATCGCCCGCGATGGCAAAACCATTCTCCATCGGAGAGAACAACCGACCGCCCGTATAGAACTCCTCCGCCGACCCACGCCGGTTGCGGCTCACCCATGTGGTGATCGCCAGCGTGATCGCGACGAACACGCTGAACAGCACCAGAGCCAGCGCCTGATGGTGTCCGCTCACCACTCGCCGCCCTTGGCTCCCCGGGTCAGCTCCTGGGTGTTCCAGCGCAGGTCGAGCGCTGCACGATCCCTGCGCAACCGGGCGTCCCGCGCGTACGCCCAGGTGAGCAGAAACGTCGTCAGGAACTGCCCCAGCCCCGCCGGCATCGCCACGTTCACGGCTCCCGCGACCGGCCGTGCCATCAGAGTGGGGGCGGTCTGCGCGGTCACCACATAGCCCACGTACCAGGCGAAGAAGACCACGAACCCTGGAACCACGAATCTCCGATACCTGCTGCGCACCTCCTGGAACGCCGCGCTGCGCTGTACCTCCAGATAGACGTCGCCCACTCGGGCGGTGGCTTCACCGGCGCGCGCGGGCGGTACCGCAGGAGCGGGAGCACCGGTGCCGTCCAGTTCGCCCCAGCCGGAGGCGAGCGCGTCGTACCAGGGGTCGTCGTGCCTCAGGCGTCCAGCCGCCTCCGCCGCTGCTGGGGCCGGGTCTCTGCCTCCCTGCTGCTCGACCGGACTGTCGGGACCGCCCTTGTCCCCGAAGGGACGACCATTGCTTGACTTCATGCCCAAGGATGGACAGGCCGGGAAGACCCCCGACTCTTCTTCTCGGGGCTCTTCACCCCATCAGGTGACCTCACTGCGAGGGCGGTCGCACCAGGCCTTTTGCGTACGCGTAACGGACCGCCCGAGCACGGTCTTTGAGCCCTGCCTTGGCGAAGAGATTGTTGATGTGGGTCTTCACGGTGGCCGTGGAGACATGCAGCCGGCGCGCGATCTCCTGGTTGGTCAGCCCCTCGGCGATCAGTACGAGCACCTCCGTCTCCCGCACGGTGAGCCCGTCCGGTGCCTCAGCGACCGGGGCCGGCTCCCGCTCCGGCTCCGACAACCGCTCCAGCAGCCGTCGCTGGATGCTCGGCGAGAGGCCTGCGCCCCCGGACAGGACACTCCGCACGGCCCGGACGATCTCGTCGCCACCCGCGTCCTTGGTGAGATAGCCGCGCGCACCCGCCCTGAGCGCAGGGAACAGCGACTCGTCGTCCGCGAAGGTGGTGAGCACGACGACCTGGGTGCCGGGGTGCTCGGCACGGATGCGCCGTGTCGCCTCCACGCCGTCGCAGCGCGGCATGCGCAGGTCCATCAGCACCACGTCCGGGGTCAGGTCGGCGACGAGCCGGACCGCGTCCTCCCCGTCCCCAGCGGCGCCGACTACCTCGATACCGGGGAGCAGCCCGAGCAGCATCACGATGCCCTCGCGCACCACCGTCTGGTCGTCCGCCACCACGACCCGGGCCGGCTTGCCGCCCTCCTCCTCCGTCATACGGGTACCTTCAACGTCACCACGAATCCTTCCTCGCCCGGCCCCGCCTCCAACGAGCCGCCGAGCAACTCGGCACGCTCGCGCATGCCCAGCAGACCGTACCCGGCCCCCGACCCGGTCAATTCGCCCGGCGATCCGCCCGAGTCGCGGACGTTCAACATCACTTGGTGCTCGTCGAACTCCAGCCGTATGTGCACTCTGGCGCCCGGTGCATGCTTGCGGACGTTCGTCATGGCCTCCTGCGCGACCCTGCGGACGGCCTGCGAAGTCTCGGCGGTCAGTGGCCTGCGCTCACCCGAGATGGTGACGTCCGCTCCGTCCTCCGTGGCGACGAGCTCACTGAGGAACTCCTCCACAGGGGACATCTCGCCGCGCAGTGCGGAGAGCGCCTGCCGGGTCTCGGCGAGTCCCTCCCTGGCCATGCCCCGGGCCGCCACGACCCGTTCGAGGATCTTGTCCCGGTCGCCTTCCCTCTCTATCAGCAGCCTGGCCGCCTCCAGATGCACGAGCTGTGCCGAGAGGCTGTGCGCCAGCACGTCGTGGATCTCCCGTGCGATCCTGGTCCGCTCCGCCAGGGCCGCCGACTCAGCCTCGGCCGCACGCGCCGCCCGTTCCTGAGCGAGCAGCCGCAAGGCGCTGCCACGTGCTTCGGCGTCCAGGCGCAGCACATACCCGGCCAGGGCGATACCGACCGCGGTGACCACGGTGGTCAGCCGGCCGTCATTGGTGACCGCGGCATAGGCCCCCAGTCCTGTGGCGGCGACGGGGAGCGCTGCGGCCAGGGGCAGCCGCTCCATGGAGCAGACGGCGCACCCGCACCAGAGCACAAGGGCCGGGACACGCAGACCAGTGGTGTAGGCGACCAGCGCCAGTCCGAGGAGCAGGGAGATCAGGGCGACCGAGGAGGGCAGCCGATTGCGGAAGGTGGTCCGGAAGAAGGCCCAGACCAGCAACCCGCACAGCACCACCCCGGCCGCCGCCGCGACGTTGCCCCACGCGGGCAGGCCGCTGCTCGCGAAGGTCGTCCAGAGGAGCATTCCGAGGGCGAAGAGCCGGCCGGCCCGGCCGAGCATGCGCCGGGCCGCGGAGACTCCCGCACGGGACAGTGCTTCCCGGGAGGGCCAGCTCGTCCACAGGTTCTCCGTCACACACGCTCCTTCCCTGCGCGCCTGAATGCGCCGTCACCGTACGCCGTGGCCGGACTGGCCGCGGGAGTGAGGGACTGCGCACGCCAGACCAGGATCCCGGAGCGAACCAGCAGGGTGCCGGCGAGGCCGAGCAGCAGCGTGGAGCTCTCCTGGTGGACGCCCAGGTACGCCCCGAACGCGAAGAGGCCTACCCGCAGGGCGATGCCCGCGATCCAGACGGCCGCGCTCGCCTTGGTGCTCGTGCTCCACACGGCACCGTCCGCCCCCACCCATATACGGCTGGTCCAGGCCCAGCCTGCCCCGATGGCGAGGCCCACGAGCACCTCGGTGCCGAGCAGCAGGGCCGACTCCGCACGGTGCTGAGCATCGAGTACGCCGGGCTCGCGCAGCGCCAGGACGGTCAGAATCACGGGCACGAGCCACCAGCGCCGCTCGGTGTCGATCCGGCGCGCGCGGAACTGGCGGACGATCACCAGGGCGGCCACGGCCACGATCACCAACGCGTTGACGAGCCCGGACATCGCAGCCTCCGTGTGCGGAAGGGGAGATGTCGACGGCGAGTGCTGTCGACGCCTTCGACGCTACGGAAAAGCGCAGGTCGGCTGATCGGAGCCTGGGTGGATCACGGGTGGAAACCGCGACGCTCTCCGTCTCCACCCGGGGGTGGAGAATCCCTGCGGGCAGGCGGTGACACCGGCCCTCACACTGGGCTCCGCTGTGACACGTGGCCGGGGCAGGCCCACAAACCGACGGACAGCGCCCGGCAACCGGCGCCCCAGCGCGGGCTCAGCCGACGGACGCCGCGCACGAACACGGCGGACACCACCCCGGTGTGCCGGGCGGCGGGGCGGCCGCCCGGCACACCGTCTACGCGTCGATGCGCGACCGGTCCAGCGTCGCCGCGGAGCTGGAGATGAACTCCTTGCGCGGCGCCACGTCGTTGCCCATCAGCAGGTCGAACACCTGCTCGGCACCCTCGAGGTCGGAGAGGTTGATCCGGCGCAGGGTGCGGTGGCGCGGGTCCATCGTGGTCTCGGCCAGCTGGTCGGCGTCCATCTCACCGAGGCCCTTGTAGCGCTGGATGGAGTCCTTGTACCGGATGCCCTTGCTCTGGAATTCCAGGAGTTTGTCGCGCAGCTCGCGATCCGAGTACGTGTAGACGTACTTGTCCTGGCCCTTCTTCGGCTGGATGATCTCGACCCGGTGCAGCGGCGGCACCGCGGCGAACACCCGGCCCGCCTCGACCATGGGCCGCATGTAGCGGTGGAAGAGAGTCAGCAGCAGGGTGCGGATGTGGGAACCGTCCACATCGGCGTCGGTCATCATGATGATCTTGCCGTAGCGGGCCGCGTCGATGTCGAAGGTCCGGCCCGATCCGGCCCCTATGACCTGGATGATCGCGCCGCACTCGGCGTTCTTCAGCATGTCCGTGACGGACGACTTCTGGACGTTGAGGATCTTGCCGCGGATCGGGAGCAGCGCCTGGAACTCGGAGTTCCGGGCGAGCTTCGCCGTGCCGAGCGCGGAGTCGCCCTCCACGATGAACAGCTCGCTGCGGTCGACGTCGTCGCTGCGGCAGTCGGCGAGCTTGGCGGGCAGCGAGGAGGACTCAAGAGCCGTCTTCCGGCGCTGCGCGTCCTTGTGCTGGCGGGCCGCGATGCGCGTCCGGGCCGCGGCGACGACCTTCTCCAGGACGACGCGGGCCTGCTGGGCGGCGTCACGCTTCGTGGAGGTCAGGAAGGCCTTGAGCTCCTTGGCGATCACGGTGCCCACGATGCGGCGGGCCGCCGAGGTGCCGAGGACCTCCTTGGTCTGGCCCTCGAACTGCGGCTCGGCCAGGCGCACGGTGACGACCACGGTGAGCCCCTCGAGGGCGTCGTCCTTGGCGACGTCGTCCTCGGCGACGCGCAGCATCTTCTTGGCGCGCAGCACCTCGTTCATCGTCCTGGTGACGGCCTGCTCGAAGCCCGCGACATGGGTACCGCCCTTGGGGGTGGCGATGATGTTGACGAACGACCTGAGCGTCGTGTCGTAGCCGGTCCCCCAGCGCATCGCGACGTCGACGCCCAGCTCCCGGGTGACCTCGGTGGGCGTCATCTGCCCGTGGTCGTCCAGGACGGGGACCGTCTCCTTGAACGTGCCCTGTCCGGAGAAGCGGAGGACGTCGCACACCGGCTTGTCGCTCGCCAGGTACTCGCAGAACTCGCTGATGCCGCCGTCGAAGCGGAAGGACTCCTCGCCCTTGCTCCCGCCCTCACCGAGCCCGTACTCGTCACGGACGACGATGGTGAGGCCCGGTACCAGGAACGCGGTCTGGCGGGCGCGCTGGTGCAGCGTCTCCAGGGAGAGCTTGGCGTCCTTGAGGAAGATCTGGCGGTCGGCCCAGTAGCGCACACGCGTGCCGGTACGGGTCTTGGGGAGCTTCTTGGTCTTGCGCAGACCGCTCGTCGCCTCGAACTTCGCGTCGGGGCCGTCACTCGCGAAGGCACCGGGGACGCCGCGGCGGAAGCTGATCGCGTGCGTGTGCCCATTGCGGTCGACCTCGACGTCCAGGCGTGCGGAGAGCGCGTTCACCACGGAGGCGCCGACGCCGTGCAGACCACCGGACGCCGCGTACGAGCCACCGCCGAACTTGCCGCCGGCGTGCAGCTTGGTCATCACGACCTCGACACCGGACAGTCGGGTCTTGGGCTCCACGTCGACCGGGATACCGCGGCCGTTGTCCCGGACCTCCACCGAGCCGTCGTCGTGCAGGATCACCTCGATGTGATCGCAGTAGCCGCCCAGGGCCTCGTCGACGGAGTTGTCGATGATCTCCCAGAGGCAGTGCATCAGGCCCCGGCTGTCGGTCGAGCCGATGTACATGCCAGGGCGCTTGCGGACGGCTTCCAGGCCTTCGAGGACGAGGAGGTGCCGCGCGGTGTAGTTGGAGCCGTCCCCTGCTCCTGTCAGCAGCGCTGTGGACGGCACGGACGTGTCGGCGGTCACGCGGTTCGCTCCTCGCTGAATTACTGGTGGGGCCCTTTGGGGTGCGGGCCGGCTTCGGTTGCCGGTCCGAGGGTACCGAGGCCTGGTAGGGCCGTTGTAACGCCACCCTCGTCATGAACTCAGACTAGTCCAGAGTCGCACGAGCGTTCGATCCCCTCGAGGAGGTGAAGTACATATCACGTTCCCTTCGAGGCATGAACCATTTAGCCTCGGGGCACGTCCTCATCCACAACCGGCAACCCGGCCGGGAGGGCGGACAACCGATAAAAAGCGCGAACCCGTACGACACAAGAGACGTAATACGGCACATTCGCCGCCAACCGGCAGCAGACAACCGTCTTGGAAAGAATCTTTCGAGGTGAAGCCGCGAGCGGGAACGTTTTCGGCCTGGTTGGATGTTGACCCTGGTACGACAGCTCGTCGAGCTAGAGAAGAGGCGACGTGACTACTGTTCTGACCCCCACGAGCCCGCTGACGGCCGCGGACCGCTGCGACCGTTGCGGCGCCCAGGCGTACCTGCGCGTCGTCCTCCTGAGCGGCGGAGAACTGCTCTTCTGCGCCCACCACGGCCGCAAGTTCGAGCCGGAACTCAAGAAGATCGCCGCTGAGATACAGGACGAGACGGAACGGCTGACCGTTCCGACGAGCGGACCCGACGAGGAACGCTGACACCTCGCGCGACGAGCCGACACCGGCGCCGAGGCCGGTGAACGGGCGGCCCCTCCCCTCACAGGGAGTGGCCGCCCGTACTCGTACCGCACTCCCCGGGCGGCGCCCTCAGGACGCCCGCCCGGTCATCGTGCTCAGCCGCTCCTCGCCCGGCCATCGCTGCCGACTGCCCCCAGGGGCAGTGAGCACACGAGCGCCGGGCTCCCGGCGCGCGGACCGCCGTCCTCAGTGGCCGGCGTTCAGCGTGCTGACGACCTCCGAGACCCGGGTGTAGACCCCGGGGCTCCCCGGCTGCCCGCAGCCGCTTCCCCAGGACACCAGACCGATCAGGCGACCCTGGGCGACCAGCGGTCCCCCGCTGTCCCCCTGGCAGGCGTCGCGCCCGCCCTGGGGCTGGCCGGCACAGAGCATCGAAGCACGCAGGTACTTCCCGTCCAGACCGCCGGGATACGCCTGCTCGCACGTCGTGTCCGGGAGAACCTGCAGGTTCGCCCCTCGCAGACTGCGCGCATAGTCGGCGTCCCCGGTGGCGTCGCCCCAGCCGTACACGGTCGCCGCCGTACCCGGTGCATAGGCCGGGTCTCCGGCTGCCGCCATGGGGATGACCGAAGTCGCGGGTAGTGGGGAGGCGAGCGTGAGTACGGCGAAGTCACCGGCATTCGTGTAGCTGTTGTATGCCGGATTGACCCGAGTCGCGGTCACCGGGATTTCCGAGCCCTGGCTGGACAGCAGGTCCGTGCGCCCCGCGATGACCTTGAGGTCCCGTACCTGCCCTGGTGGTGCCCCCAGGACGGTCGTACTCATGCAGTGAGCCGCGGTCACGACCGTGGAACGGCTTACCGCGACTCCTCCGCAGAACTGTCCCGCACGCGTACCTCCGAACCGGTCACGGCTGGAGAGGGCGACGGTCCAAGGACTATGTGAGATGTCGACCGGGAAGCCTCCGATGACGACGTTGTCCGCCGTCGCGGGAGCGGGAGAAGCCAGCGGTATCAAGGCTGCTGCCGCTCCGACGGCCAGCGATCGGGCGAGGTGGCGACGCATGGGCTCTCCTCACTGTCAGATGATCATAGAACACCCACAGTGATCCAGTTCCCCGCATCACGCACACGCAAGGGGCCGGTTCCCACGGAACCGGCCCCTCAACGGCTACGGCCAAGGACTAGTCGAGGTAGTCGCGCAGCACCTGGGAGCGCGACGGGTGACGCAGCTTCGACATCGTCTTGGACTCGATCTGGCGGATGCGCTCGCGGGTGACCCCGTACACCTTGCCGATCTCGTCGAGGGTCTTCGGCTGACCGTCGGTGAGACCGAAGCGCATGGAGACGACGCCCGCCTCGCGCTCGGAAAGGGTGTCGAGCACGGAGTGCAGCTGCTCCTGGAGAAGCGTGAAGCTGACTGCGTCCGCAGGGACGACAGCCTCGGAGTCCTCGATGAGGTCGCCGAACTCGCTGTCGCCGTCCTCACCCAGCGGGGTGTGCAGGGAGATGGGCTCACGGCCGTACTTCTGGACCTCGATGACCTTCTCGGGGGTCATGTCGAGTTCCTTGGCCAGCTCCTCCGGGGTGGGCTCGCGGCCCAGGTCCTGCAGCATCTGGCGCTGAACACGTGCGAGCTTGTTGATGACCTCGACCATGTGCACCGGGATACGGATGGTGCGGGCCTGGTCGGCCATGGCGCGGGTGATCGCCTGACGGATCCACCAGGTGGCGTACGTGGAGAACTTGTAGCCCTTGGTGTAGTCGAACTTCTCGACCGCACGGATCAGACCGAGGTTGCCCTCCTGGATGAGGTCCAGGAAGAGCATGCCGCGGCCGGTGTAGCGCTTGGCCAGCGAGACCACCAGACGGAGGTTGGCCTCCAGAAGGTGGTTCTTGGCGCGGCGGCCGTCCTCGGCAATGATCTCCAGCTCACGCTTGAGCTTGGGGGCGAGCTTGTCGGCGTTGGCCAGCTTGTCCTCGGCGAAGAGGCCGGCCTCGATGCGCTTGGCGAGCTCGACCTCCTGCTCGGCGTTGAGCAGCGGGACCTTGCCGATCTGCTTCAGGTAGTCCTTGACCGGGTCGGCGGTGGCACCGGCCGCGGCGACCTGCTGGGCGGGCGCATCGTCCTCGTCCTCGTCAGAGAGCACGAAGCCGGCGTTCTCGGTGCCCTCGGGCTCGTCGCCGCCCTTGACAGGGGCCTCTTCAAGGACTTCCTCTTCGACCAGTTCGGCGTCGTCCTTCTTGCCACCGGTCGTCTTCTTGGCCGGAGCCGCCTTCTTGGCGACGGCCTTCTTGGCGACCGCCTTCTTGGCGGTCGTCTTCTTGACAGCGGTCTTCTTGGCGGGCGCGTCCTCAGCCGGGTCGTCGGCCACGAGCGGGGGCACAGCCTCGGCTGCCGGGGCGGGGGCGGGCGCCTTCTTGGCGGCCCCCGTCTTCGCCGCGACGGTCTTGGTGGCGGTGCGCTTGGCCGGACTCTTCGCTGCGACGCTCTTGCGGGTGCGCTTGGGCTCTGCGGCACTGACCATCAGCGTCACACCCTCTTCCTCGAGGATCTGGTTGAGGCTGCGCAGTACGTTCTTCCACTGAGTGGCCGGAATCTGGTCAGCTTCGAAGGCCCGACGCACATCGTCGCCGGCGATCTGCCCCTCAGCCTTTCCCCGCTCAATAAGAGCCATGACAGAGACGGACTCGGCGATCTCCGGCGGGAGCGTACGGGATGTGCTGGCCGACACGAACAACCTCTCGGAACGTTGGAAAACGGCTTCCGGCCCCTTCCATGACGGACAGGAGCCGACCGCCGGCTTGGGGATGGGCCGACGGCGCGGGCGGGGGCCGGGAAGTTGAACAGCGCCGTGACCGGCGTCCGTATTCCCTCCTCGGCTGTCACCTCTTAGGTCATCGCACAGTTCCGTAGAGCGTTACGCCCAATCTGCGTGGCCCGGGTCACACCCCGTAACCGCTCAAAAACGTCCAGATACGGGCAGAGGAGGTCGTCGATCTCATCCCTGCTGCCCCTTCTCGTAAAGGGCACACGCTCTGTCATGCCCCGGAATCGGTGCCCCACACAGCCCCGCGCAGAGAATCCATGACGAGCTCGTGAACGCACGACCGCATCGGATCATCGACATCCGCCGGATCGTCCATGACGGCGGCGCGAGCGGAGGCCGGCGGCACCATGATCTCCGTCGGACTCCGCCGGGTCCCGGGAGGATCCGACGGAGTCCGACGGCGGATGAACGGCACTACACGGTCTCCCGGCCGCGCGGACCGGGTGCCGGCCGGCGAGGGCGCCTGCCCAAGATCGCACCCCCCGAGAGTGCGGTCAGTGCTCGCGCGGCGAGGGCACCACGCGCTCCACCTCGGGTTGGACGGTGAGCAGTTGACGCATGGCCCCTTCGGCGGCCGCCCCGTCGCCCGAGGCGAGCGCGTCGACGATGCGGGCGTGCTGGCTCAGCGAGGCGTCGTTCGGGCGGTCACAGCCGGTGACCGGGCCACCGGAGACCTGGAGGGCGGCCGAGACGATGCCGGAGAGGTGCTCCAGCATGCGGTTGCCCGCGACCTGGATGAGCAGCGAGTGGAACTCCGCGTCGGCGCGCGAGAACGTCAGGGAGTCTCCCTGCGCCATGGCGTGGCTCATGATCTCGACCATGTCACCGAGCCGCTGCTGCACCTCCTCGCGTCCGTGACCGGCGGCGAGACGTGCGGCGAGGGGCTCGATGGTCCACCGGAGCTCACTGAGCTCGCGACGCTGGTCGTCGCGCTGCGGCCCGAAGGCCCGCCACTCGATGATGTCCGGGTCGAGCAGGTTCCAGTCGCTCACGGGGCGCACACGCGTACCGACGTTCGGGCGGGCGCTGACCAGGCCCTTTGCCTCGAGAACGCGCAGCGACTCACGGACGACGGTACGGGACACCTCGAAGCGCTGGCCGATCTCCTCGGGGACCAACGGGCGGTCGGCGCCCAGGTCACCGGAGACGATCATCTGGCCGAGCTGCTGGACGAGTTGGCCGTGCAGTCCGCGTCCGCGGCTGCCCGCGGCGCGCCGGCCGACGCGGCCCAGTTCGGGGTCCGCGGCCTCCCAGGAAGGTGTGCCCACGCGGTCGGGGGCGGGTGCCTCGGCGTAGGGGTAGCGGTCGAGTTCGCCCGGTCCGGCCAGGCCGGAGTCTGTTGAGCGGGCGGCGGTCATCATGGTGTGCGCAAGGGTACTCACGGATCCTTTGTCGGCGCCCTCTCCAACTCCCTTGAGGTCTTTGGTGAAAAGCACACGAAAGGGTGATCGCTCACCCCGTCGCAATTGACGCCTTATCGGAAAGAAATGGGCGTGTCTTGGGGAAGTTGCGGACACAGGGGAACCGATGGTGACGGAGCGCCGTCATCGGACCCTGCCGCGCAGGGTGGTGAGCAGATAGGCACAGAGCAGGGCAATCAAGGACAAAGCGAGCGCAGCACCCACGGGTTGAGCGATCACATGCGTCGCGGCAGCCAGATATCGATCCGCACCGAACGGCAACCGCACGAGTGTGAGCTCGGGCATCTGTGCGGCAGAGCCCTCCGAGGTCTGCGCGGGCGGTCCCTTCAGCACCTTCTGCAGGAGGGGTGCGACGACCACGGGCACCGCGAGCACCGCGGCCAGCCCGGCCGTGGTGGACCGGAAGATGCCGGCGGCGAGCACACCGGTCCAGGCGCAGCCGACGACGAACCCGCACCAACTGACGCCGAGAGGGAGCCACTCAGCGGGAACCCGGGCAACCTCCTGCCCATAGACGACATGGAGAAACCCGAAGGCGCAGCCGACGGTGAGGACGGCAAGGAGCAGCGCCATCGCCCCGGAGACCAGGAGTTTGGCGGCGAGCAGTCCCAGGCGGCGGGGAACGGTTCCACGGTCCGCGGCCAGGGCGGGGTGGCGGAACTCATCGCCGAAGGCGACGGCGCCGAGCAGTCCCGCGCCGAGCGCTGCGGGCGGCAGCGGAAGTACCTGCGGCCAGGCGGCCAGCAGGCGGCCCACCGTGGTGTGCCCGGCGCGAGCGAGGACCACGGCGACGAGAACGGAGGAGAGCAGCGCGAGGGCCGCGGTGAGGTACGTGGTGCCGATTCCGGCGGCGCGGCGCAGTTCGTAATGCACGGGGCGCAGGGGGCCGGGCACGGCCCGGACGTCGACGGGCGGCGGCAGCGGGGCCGGGTCGTCCGCCTCCAGCGGCTCGGCCGGCCGCGACGAGGACGGGAGCGGGGCGGCTTCGGCGCCGGCGCCCGGCCCCATATCGCCGACCTCATCAGCCAGTTGATGAACGAGCACCCCGTGCCGGAAAGCGGTCTCACCGACCTCGGCGCACGTACTTCCGTACACCGACAGCCGGTTGCCGTCCTCGTGGACGACTTCCAGAGAACGCCGCGCCGTTCTCGCCTCCTTGGTGAGCAGTGTGCCGAGCCGGGCTGCGTGCGGACTGCGGACGACGACGCGGGGTCGCAGCCGAGTGCGGGCGAAGTCGGCGGCCGCCTGGTCGGCGACGAGCCGGCCCTTGTCGAGCGTGACGATGTGATCGGCGGTGCGTGCGGCCTCCTTCGGGTCGCCGGTGGAGAACAGGACAGTGCCGCCCTGGGCTGCGTGCGCACGCAGCGTGCCGTGCAGCCAGCGGCCCTCGCGAGCGGAGAGTCCGCCCACGGGGTCGTCCAACACCAGCGTGTGCGGGTCTGCGAGGAGGGCGCAGGCCAGCCCGAGGCGACGGTCCATGCCGCGCGAGAGCGTGCCGAGCCTCTCGTTGCGCAAGCCGGTCAGTCCGACCACCTCGAGGACTTCGTCGGCGCGGCGCACCGGCACCCCCGCGGCGCAGCACAACATGCGCAGTTGCCCGCGGACCGTGCGCGCGGGATGGCCGGGGACGTCGCCGAGGAGGACTCCCACTTCGCGCGAGGGGTGGGCGATGCGGTGCAGCGGACGACCCCGGAAGTAGGTGATGCCTCGGCCCGGTTGGAGTTCCAGCATGAGCCTGAGCGCCGTCGACTTGCCTGCGCCGGGACCTCCGAGGAGAGCGGTGACGTGGCCTGCGTGCGCCTCGAAGGAGACGTCGTCGACAGCGGGCGGAAGGTCCCTGCGGGAGATGCTGGTCAGTCCGATCGCCTGGATCACTCGAAGCAAGATAGCGCGATATATCCGCTTTTTCGGTCATCTTGGCGCCGCATCGACGCCTACTTCGTCCGCTTCAGACACGTGCCCACAGCAGCCCGTCGCACGGACTGCGTCGGACGACGTTCAGACCTCGGGACGCAGCATCGGCGGGTTGAGCAGTGTGGCTCCTCCGGCACGGAACAGCTGTGCCGGGCGACCGCCTTGGCGGGTCGTCGTGCCGCCCGTGGGAACCAGGAAGCCGGGTGTGCCAGTCACCTTGCGGTGAAAGTTGCGCGGATCGAGCGCCACACCCCATACCGCCTCATAGACGCGGCGCAGCTCGCCGACAGTGAACTCGGGCGGGCAGAAGGCGGTGGCCAGCGACGAGTACTCGATCTTGGAACGGGCGCGCTCGACACCATCCGCCAAAATCTGCGCATGATCGAAGGCGAGCGGCGCCGCCTGCTCCCCCTCCCTGCCGTAGCCGCCCTGCTGCAACAGCTCCTCCACGGGCGCCCAACGGGCGCTGTTGGCGTCGCCGCCCGCACGTGGCGCAGGCAGATCGGGAGCAAGCGCGAGATGGGCGACGCTCACGACTCTCATCCGCGGATCCCGCTTGGGGTCGCCGTACGTGGCCAGCTGCTCAAGGTGGGCGCCGTTGTCCTGCACCGGAACGGACGGGTCGTGGGCGCACAGCCCCGTCTCCTCGGCCAGCTCGCGTGCCGCGGCCTGCGCCAGATCCTCGTCCACCCGTACGAAGCCGCCCGGAAGCGCCCACCGGCCCTGAAACGGCGGCTCGCCCCTTCGGACCGCCAGCGCACAGAGGGCATGGCGGCGCACGGTCAGCACGACCAGGTCCACGGTGACGGCGAAGGGCGGAAAGGCTGACGGGTCGTAGGGCATGTCGCGATCATAGTCGTCTGCCTGACGATAAACACTCCCTTCGGCAACCGCTTCGACGGTTGATCCACTCCCGATCGCCACAGGTCTCATCGACGACCACCGTCCGCGCCGCTGCGCCGCGTCATCCGAGGTCACACCCCCAGCTGAAGTCCGTCGGCCGCCTCCTCCACCATGACGAGGCCGAGGCGGCCGACGCGCACGGAGAAGGGGGCACCGGCGAGTCGCAGTCCCGTCAGCGCAATCTCGCCCAGTGGGGCGCTGCGGATCGGTCTCAGGGTCACGGTCCGGGCGGGCGCATCCGGGCGGATGCCGGCGAGGGCGGTCAGGAGGAGCACCCCGCCGGCGGCTGCCGTGGCGGCGGGGCGGCAGGCCGCCGGATGCGGCAAGGGGGCGCTCCCTTCGGCCCGCGACTCACCCGCGAACATCTCCGGCAACCGGTATCCGAAGGCCTCCGCCGCCGACAGCATCCCGCCGAGCAGGGCGCCTGCCTGCTCCTCGTATCCGGCGGCGGCCAGCCCCGCGACGGCGACCGCCGACTCCTGAACCCGCACGGCTCCGCCGCGGTGTCCGAACGGGTTGTACGCCGCCTCTCTTGCGCCCAGGCCGCGTAGTCCCCAGCCCGAGTCCATGACGGGTCCGCCGAACAACCGTGCCAGCTGCTCGGTGTGCCCCTTGTCGAGCAGCCCGGGTGCGAGAGCGCCTGAGCCGAGCAGGCCGGTGTCCAGGAGATGGGCGGCACCCGCACCGAGGTACGGCACCAGGCGTCCGTCCCGGGTTCGGGCGGCAGCCGGTCTGCCGCCCGCACCGTCCTCGATCCAGAAGTCCTCGATGAACGCGTCACGGAGCTCCTCGGCCCACTCACGCAACTCCCGTCCGCCCGGTCGCCCCCACACCTCCAGCAGATCGGCGCCGAGCACCGCGGCCCGGTGGGCGTGCGCCTGGGTCTCGCAGCGCAGCGGCCCATCCGGCTGGGGGTCGGGGAGATAAACCGCGTCACCGACTGTGGTGCGCAGCCACCGCAGACAGCTCTCGGCCGCGGGGAGCAGTTCCTCCGTCTCCCGCTCCGGAAGCCCCCAGCGCCAGGCCTCCGCGAGGAGGACGGGGAAGAGCAGGGTGGCGTCGGTCCCTGTGCAGCCCGGGGGGAGGTGGGCCCCCGCGTCCCGGCGAGGGCCGGGGATCATGCCCGAGCGCAGGCCGGGTCCGCCGAGCTGAGTGCGCGCCAGCATGCGAAGGGTTCCCGCCGCGAGCCTCGTGCCGAGCGGCAGTGTCATCCGGGCCGCGGCCAGGCAGTCTGCGGGGGCCGGCCCGCAGCGCCACGGGGCCCCGGCCGCCAGATGGACGTCGGTGGGGTGCGCGGGATCCCGCAGCAGCAAGGCCTCGAGGTCCTCGACGCAGGTGCGCAGCAGGGGCTGAACTCTTGGGTCGTCGCCAGTGGCCTGGGCCTGCACGAAGGGGCTGGTCACCCCTCGCCGCACCGCCCGGGCTGATCCTGGGCCATCCGGGTGAAGCCGCAGTTCCACGGTCTGTGAGCCGCCGGGCGGCAGCTCGATTTCCCAGCGCAGGAGTCCGGCCGAGGCGAGCGCATCGGCAGGCGACGGGACAGCCGTGACCAGGCAGTCGCCGTTGCCCGAGGACCAGCGCAGACCCGAGTCGTGGACGGTGGCGGCAAGCTCAGGCCCCGAGCTGCCGGAGGCGACCGCTCCGAACTCGGCCAGGTCGGTACCGAGTGACACCTCAAGTGGCAGGCGCAGCGGGCGGGGAGCCGCGCTGTGCAGGACGATGCGCTCCGTGCCCTCCGCCGATCGGATGCGCTCCACGACGACGTCGGGGTCCGGGCCGGAGTCCGGTGCCACATGAACCGTCCCCACGAATCGGGCACGGTCGGCCCCGAGCATGCGGCCCTGGACGGCGAGCGGCTCCCGGCCGGCCACCCGCACCTGGCAACGGGACAGCACACGTCGGCCCGCACGGTAGAACCCCTCCAGTCCCTGTCCTGTGAGCTGTCCCTGATCTGTGGAGATCACCACTGCGGGCAGGGCGACGCAGATCAGGGCTGTGTGGGCGGGTGGCAGCTCCGCGACACCTCGGGGCAGGGGCTGCGGCGGGCCGGCCGTCTGAAACCGGTCGGTGTGCGCCGTGCGGGCCGACGTCCCGCCCGGCCTCCGTGGCGCAGTCGGCGGGGTGCCGCTGGGAGACTGGGGTGCGGGGATGCCTGGGTGGGGCGGGCGGTCGCTGCCGCGGGCGGGAAACGGTGTGGACAGGGGCATGAGGCGGCCTCCTCTGCGCTGGGTACGCCATGGCGGGCGCCCGGCGCCGGGTGAGGGCTCGGGAAGGTGCTGAGTGGTGCGGCGGGGCGACCCGAGCAGGGGTTCCGCACCACAAGTGAACGCAAGGGCCTTGCCCGTGGTCACGCCTGTGGGGCGGAAGCCGACCGAACGGCGGTAGGCCAAATGGAGGCATCCGCTCATGTGTCTCCGTCCTCCGCGCGATGGCCCGGTCCTCCGTGAGCGGCGGGGCGGTCGGTCGTGTCCCTGGCTCCCGGCCGCGACCCGTCGCCACCGGTCGGGGTGCCGGTGGGGCGCCGATGACGTGCATCGACTGTCCTGGGCGAATGCCGGTTCGTGCGACTGCCGGCGCTTGCGGCGCGGGGCAGGATCGCGCGGCTGCCACCGCTTGCCGCACGGGTCTTGCGGCGGCGACGCGAAGCGATCGTTGGATGCGGAGTGGCTGTGGACTGCGAAGTAGCCGTGTGATGTGCAGTGCCCGTGCAATGCGGAGTGTCCGTGGAATGGGAAGTGGCTGTGGTCTGCGGTGTCCGCGGTCCGGGTGCGGCCTGTGCCGGGTCGCAGCCGTCCCGCGACGGCTCGTCACCCTCCTCTACGGCCGTCACCCGTTCGCCTGGCTGACACTCGTCCCCCGTGACGACCCCCGGGCGATCACCAAGCACGTCCTCGGCGCTGTCGGGCGAAGCGACGCCGGCTTCGCCTTCGATGCGCCCACCGGCAACGACCCCCTCGCAACGGCGCGGCGGCGCGGCGCCCCGGTCCGATGTCGCAGCGGCGGGGCTCCGATCTCCGTCCCCTTCCGCTGGCTGTTCTGCGTCCCGTTCCGCTCGCTCGGCCCTCAGGCAGCGGCGGACGGTCTCCGGGTGCAGCCCCTCGTTGCAGGCCTGGTGCAGGAGGCGGGCGAAGAGGTAGTCCGGGTCCGCGCCCAGGGCCATGGCCAGGGCTTCGCGAGCCTCGACCTCGTCGCCGGTCGACCAGGCGACCCATCCGGCCAGCGTCAGGGGCGCGGCCGCGTGCTCGCCGTACGAGCCCACGCATCGGCGGGCCAGGGCGCGCCACAGCCTCAGTGCCACGGCGGCCTCCGGACCTTCCATCCACTCGGCTGCGCGATCACGGGTGGTGCGGTCCTGCAGACCGAGGATCATGGCTGCGGCCTCGTCGTGTCCGAGCAGTTCGTCGTCGCGAAGGTCCGCCGCCTGAGCGCTGGGTGCCCGTGCAGCTTCGGCGAACCTCGCCATGACCCGCTCGGCCAGTCCGAGCGTTTCCTCGGCCACGCCCTCACGTGAGTCACCGTGCAGGATCCTCGGGACGAGGGCCAGGCTCGCGGCGTCCAGCGCGACTTCCTGGTCGAGGGCCGCTGCCGTCTCCATTGGGCTCAGCCTGGCCCTGAACTCCTTGAGGGTGCCCCGCACTTGAAGTCCGGCATAGGTGGCGGCGGCCGCCAGAACGGACGTGCCGGGCAGGCCCATCGGCTGTCCCTCGGCCGGACAACAGCCCGGGCTCGGACAGCAGTAGGACCAGAAGCGGCCACCGGAGATACACAAGGCCTCCACCACGGGAACGTCGAGATCGCCGCACGCCGTGCGCAGCGACTGCGCGAGCGGCCGCAGGCGTTCCATCACGTCGCGTCCCGTCTCGCCGCTCCGCGGTTCCTGGACGAGGTAGGCGACCATGCTTTCCGGCCGGGTCCCTCTGCGCTCGCTGCCGGTCACGAGGCCGTGCGCCAGTTGCTGGGCCACCGACGGCCAGTCGTCGGAACGGGCGGGAATGCCGAGCCGTGCGCGCCCGCCGAACCTCCCGCGCTTGTCCCGGTCGTGCAGGGCGGCCAGCACGATGCTGTCCTCGGGCCGGTACCCGAGCAGGTACGGCAGAGCGTCGGCCAGGTCGGCCGGGGTGCGCAGGGTGACCTGCGTCTCGCCACAGGAACCGGCAGCGTGGCCATGTCCCTTGTACTCCGTGGGCCGGGCGCCGTGCACGGTGGGCTCCCCGCCGGCGTGCGCGGATCCGCCCATGTCACCGATGCCGGAGGACCCGGCCGCTTCGTCGTGGTTCGTCATGCCGCGACCATCTCGCGGATCTTGGAGTTCCGTTTGAGCCTGTGGATAACCACGGCCATGAGCACGCCAGGAGTTGTCCACAGGTCGTGGCCTCGCTCGCACGATGTCGGACCTATCGGGTTGCATGGACGGCATGACCGACGAACACCCGCGCCGCACGACTCACGAAGCCACACCGACCGCTGCAGACGACCTGCGTCCCGCGACTCGGTCCCCGCAGGGCCCCGGGGACCCGAGCGCCCCCTCGGCCCCGGCCGAGGCCGGCCTGCGTGCCGCGGCCGACGCCGTGCTCGCCCGACTCGTCGGCGCACCGGCCGGCGAAGCCCGGCTGCGCGAGGACCAGTGGCGTGCCATCGAGGCCCTGGTGGCCGGCGGACGCAGAGCCCTCGTCGTACAGCGCACCGGCTGGGGCAAATCCGCGGTCTACTTCGTGGCGACCGCGCTGCTGCGCGAACGCGGTGCGGGCCCCACGGTCATCGTGTCGCCCCTCCTCGCCCTCATGCGCAACCAGGTCGAGGCCGCGGCGCGGGCCGGCATCCACGCGCGGACGATCAACTCGTCCAACACCGAGGAATGGGAGACCGTCCAGGCCGAAGTCACCGCGGGCGAGGTGGACGTCCTGCTGGTGAGTCCGGAGCGGCTCAACAACCCCGACTTCCGCGACCGGGTGCTTCCCGAGCTGGCGGCCGCGACCGGCCTGCTGGTGGTCGACGAGGCCCACTGCATCTCCGATTGGGGCCATGACTTCCGGCCCGACTACCGCCGGCTGCGCACCATGCTCGCGGACCTCCCGCCGGGCGTGCCGGTGCTGGCGACCACAGCGACGGCCAACGCTCGCGTGACCGCTGACGTGGCGGAGCAGCTCGGCACCGGGGCCGGCACGGACGCGCTGGTCCTGCGCGGCCCTCTGGACCGGGAGAGCCTGAGCCTCGGCGTGGTGCGACTCTCGGACGCCGCGCACCGCATGGCATGGCTCGCCGACCACCTGGGTGAGCTTCCGGGGTCCGGGATCATCTACACGCTCACGGTGGCCGCGGCCGAGGAGGTCACCGCGTTCCTCCGCCAGTGCGGGCACACCGTGGCCTCGTACACGGGGAAGACGGAGAACGCCGACCGGCAGCAGGCGGAGGAGGATCTGCTGGCCAACCGGGTCAAGGCACTGGTCGCCACCTCCGCCCTCGGAATGGGCTTCGACAAGCCGGACCTCGGCTTCGTGGTCCACCTCGGCTCGCCCTCGTCCCCGATCGCGTACTACCAGCAGGTGGGACGTGCCGGCCGCGGTGTGGAGCACGCCGAGGTACTGCTGCTCCCTGGGAGGGAGGACCAGGCGATCTGGGAGTACTTCGCCTCGATCGCCTTCCCTCCCGAGGAACAGGTACGGCGCACGCTGGACGTCCTCGCGCGGGCGGACCGGCCGCTGTCGCTGCCCGCTCTCGAACCAGTGGTCGAACTGCGCCGGTCCCGCCTGGAAACGATGCTGAAGGTCCTCGACGTCGACGGTGCGGTGCGCCGGGTGCAGGGCGGCTGGATCGCGACGGGTGTCCCCTGGACGTACGACACCGAGAGATACGCCTGGGTGGCGAAGCAGCGCGAGGCTGAGCAGCAGGCGATGCGCGACTATGTGTCCACGTCGGGCTGCCGCATGGAGTTCCTGCGACAGCAATTGGACGACGAGGGAGCCGCGCCCTGCGGACGCTGCGACAACTGCGCCGGACCGCGGTTCTCGGACTCCGTCTCCCCGTCCGCGCTGGACGCGGCGCGCGGTGAGCTCGGCCGCGCGGGCGTCGAGGTCGAGCCGCGGAAGATGTGGCCGACCGGTCTGCCGGCGGTCGGTGTGGATCTGAAGGGGCGTATCCCGGCCGGGGAGCAGGCGACGCCGGGACGGGCCCTCGGGCGGCTCTCCGACATCGGCTGGGGCAACCGGCTGCGCCCGATGCTGGCACCTCAAGCCCCGGACGGTCCCGTGCCGGACGACATCGCGCGGGCTGTGGTCGGCGTACTGGCCGACTGGGCCAAGGGACCGGGCGGCTGGGCGGCGGGCAGTCCCGACGCACAGCCGCGCCCGGTCGGCGTCGTCAGCATGGCCTCGCGTACGCGCCCGAGGCTGATCCAGACCCTGGCGGGGCGGATAGCGGAGATCGGGCGGCTGCCCCTGCTGGGTTCCGTGGAGTACGCCGGCGATGTCCCGCGGGTGCCCCGGAGCAACAGCGCGCAGCGGCTCAAGGCCCTCGACGGGGCACTGACCGTGCCGCCCGCGCTGGCCGCGGCACTCCGGGAGGCGGATGGTCCGGTCCTCCTCGTGGACGACATGACCGAGACGGGCTGGACCTTGGCGGTGGCCGCGCGCATGCTTCGGAAGGGCGGAGCGAAGGGAGTGTTGCCGCTGGTGCTGGCCGTGCAGGCGTGACCCGTGTCGTCTCCAGGATCGCCTGGAGCAGAGGTACGCAGGGGATATAGGCCACCCAACACTAGAAATCGGTCGGAGGACCCGACTGCGCGTTGCTGCATTCCCCTTCGCCGGGAAGAATTGTGCTCTGTTCCCCGCACGGCTCGTCCATGGTTCGGTAGGGCTCTGCTGCGGTGTGCGCCCCCCGTCCGACCCCCGCCCGAAGTCTGGGCGCGTAGCCGAAGGGAGAATCGTGACCTTCGGATTCGCTCCGTCCTCGGCGGCGTCGATGTCGGCCTCCGCCGGACCGTTCGCCGCGTCCGCCAATCCTCTGCACCGGATGCTCGAGCCGGCCGAGTGGGCTGCGGCGGGGATTCCGCTGCTGCGCAACCCCCGTGAAGTCGTCAGCGAGCTGCACGGCCTGCACCGGCCGCGTCCCTCCATGGCCATGGTGGCTGTGCTGGATCCAGAGGAACGGCTGCTGGCGAGCGCTTCGTTCATCCGGCGCCCCGCTCCGGCGGACGGGTGGACGTTCCGCAATTCGCTGCTGGACCACTTGCGCCGGGTCATCCCGCACGACCTGCGGCGCCGCACCCCTGTGCGGACGGCCGTATTGGTCTATTGCCGTGAGGGGAACGGGCGTTGGACGGAGGAGGACGGGGCCTGGATGTGGGGTCTGCGCGATGCATGCACGCTCCACGGGCTGCGGTGCGGTGCGTACATCACGCTGACGCGTGACGGCTGGCAGGTCCTGGGCGAGGGTCGCAGCGGACGCCGCCCCAATGCGGACCCACCACCGGAGGCGTTCGACCTGGGCACAGCACCCTCTCCATCGCCGCGAACGGGGGGCGTCGCCTCGGAGATTCTGCGCCGGGCCGCCGCCCGCTGAAGGACACGGCACCGTCGCGAGCCTCGTACGATCCGGGGGCGTACCGACCGCTGAGGGGATGGCAGGTGCCGTAGCAGTCCCACGGCAACACGTCCGGTGAGCACCGCCTGGCGAGGGTGCGGAAGAGCGATACACGGGATCCTCGCCTCGCCTCAGTCCGACGGCACAGGCGGTCCGCAAGCCCGGCGACTGCGGCGACCTGTGGCGCGGCGGCCCGTCGACGCGGTGACCCGGCAACTGGGGTGGCCGGAGGACCGCGGTGACCGGCGACTGTGTGCCAGGTACTCATGCCACGGTGGGCTTTCCGCGCGCACGCATGCCGAAGCGACCGCCGTTCGGGTCCACCGATGTGGCGCTCTTCCCGACGGCCCACCGACGTCCGAACCGGCGGACCGGCTCCGGACTTCCGGCGCGGACGGGCGGGACGCGAGTGGACCGGACCGGGTCCGGACCGCTCAGACGCCCGCGCCCAGCACCGAGTTGATCTGCTTCGGGTCACCGCAGACGATCAGCAGGGCACCGGCCCGGCCGAGGGCCAGCGGAAGCGCGGTCGCCACGGTGTCGCCGGCGCCGCCGTTGACGGCGACCACGACCACCGGACGGGCGGCGGCAAGGCCGGCGGCGGAGGCGTCGGCGTAGAAGACGTCGTCACCGGCGTCGTGCTGCGCCCAGTACGCGCCATCACCGAAGGACAGCTCGTGCGTGGCCCATGGGTGTGGTTCGCCAGTGGTGATCACCAGCACGTCGCCGGGGGCACGACCGGACTCCAGAAGCAGGTCGACTGCTTCCTCAGCGGCGTCGAGCGCGCCCTCGGCCGAGGCCGGGATCAGCTGGATCTGCGGGGTGGCGGAGGGAGCGGACGGTCCGGACTTGGCCTGCTCACGCGAGGCGCGCTGGGCCGGCATCGGCCGTACGGACCCCGGACGGCCGGGACGTGCGGGGGCCGCGGGGCGGGGGCCGGGTACAGGACGAGGGGTCGGCGCGGTGCGGCCGGCAGCCGGCGTGGCGCGGGGACCCTGGGCACTCTCGTGAATCTGAGGCTCCTCGGGAATGAGAGGCATGAGCTGATATCTATCAAACGCCGGTGCGGCTTGCCCCGGCGGGTGGCACATGAGTGCGATCGGAACCGGTCAGAAGTCGAAGCCGAGCTGGCCCTCGATCTCCGACGCGCTTCCGACCGCCCAGTTGCGGACCTTCTTGAGATGCCGCCACTGGGGCAGCGCATCAAGATACGCCCACGACAAGCGGTGGTACGGGGTGGGGCCCCGCTCCTCCAGTGCGGCCTTGTGCACCGGCGACGGATACCCGGCGTTGGCCGCAAAACCGAAGTCTGCATGGTCGATACCCAGTTCGGCCATCATTTTGTCGCGGTGAACCTTGGCGATCACCGAGGCCGCCGCGACCACCACACACGACTGGTCACCCTTGATCACCGTACGGACCTTCCAGGGCGCCCCAAGGTAGTCGTGCTTCCCGTCGAGGATGATCGCATCGGGGCGGACGGGCAGCGCCTCCAGGGCGCGTACCGCCGCGAGCCGGAGCGCGGCCGTCATCCCGAATTCGTCGATCTCCTCGGGGGAGGCATGACCGAGGGCGTACGCCGTCACCCACTTCTCCAGCAGCACCGCGAGTTCGGTGCGCCGCTTGACGGTCAGCAGCTTGGAGTCGGTGAGGCCCTCGGGCGGTCGGCGCAGACCCGTGACCGCCGCGCAGACGGTGACAGGGCCGGCCCACGCACCGCGCCCCACCTCGTCGACACCGGCGATGATCTTCGCTCCGGTCGTTGCGCGAAGGGAGCGCTCGACGGTGTGAGTAGGTGGTTCGTACAGCATGGCGCCCTTAGCCTACGCCGCCAGGATCGCCGAGCGACACCCCGGTTTCCCCGGGCAACGGCACACCGGCCGACAGCCCGTTCGGGGCGCACGGCCACGGCCCCGACACAGCCACGCCCGCGCAGTCCGCAAGACCCGGTTCAGCCCTGCCCGGGCCGCAGCAGCGGCATCATCAACTGGTCGATCATCTCCTCGATGTCCTGCTCACCCCATTCGCTTCCGCACACCTTTGAGCGGTACATCATCATCGCCGGAATGACGTCGAAGACATATCCGTTCGCGGAGTCGGGCCGGACTTCGCCCCGCTCGATACCGCGGTTGATCACCTCACGGAGCAGCTTGATGGCGGGTTCCACCACACCCTCGTAGATCACGCCGTGGAAGCGCTCGGCCTGCCGACTGTCGCATTCGTGAATGACCGCGCGGAGCGCGAAGCCTGGGCGTGAGTACATGGCCTCGCGTGCCTGCCGGCACAACGCGAGCAGATCCTCGCGGACGTTTCCGAGGTCGGGCACCTCGTCAAGGCGCGGCAGTCCGGCTTGGAGCGCGTCCGCGACGAGGTCCTCCTTGGACGCCCAGCGGCGATAGACAGCGGCCTTGCCGGTCTGGGCACCGGCGGCGACACCCTCCATGGTGAGGCCGTTCCAGCCGACCGTACTGAGCTGTTCCAGGGCGGCGTCGAGGATCGCGCGCTCGAGCACGGCACCACGCCGGCGGAGCGAGGCCGACTGAGCGGAGGCGGCCATCCAGGACGAAGTACCCATCTGTATGTCTCCGTTGAGCATGGGGAAGCGGGGGGCTTTGAAGGGAAGGGGACGTGCGGTCTTCGCGGTGTCGACGGCAACGAAGTCAGTGAACGCTTGCGTTCACTGACGGGGACTCACTACCGTTGACGCGACAGTGAACGCGGGCGTTCACTAACGCACTTATGGGGGACCCATAGTGACAACCTCTCCGTTGATCCAGGAACAAACAGCCAAAACCGCACGCCGGACAGGGCGTCCCGGCATCGCGCTCACCGTCATCGCGGCCTGCCAACTCATGGTGGTACTCGACGCGACGATTGTGAACATCGCGCTCCCGCACATTCAAGACGCATTGCAGTTCAGCACGACCGACCTGACATGGGTGGTCAGCGCGTACACGCTGACCTTCGGCGGACTGCTGCTGCTCGGAGGCCGGGCCGGTGACATCCTCGGCCGGCGCAGGGTGTTCATGACGGGCATCTTGCTGTTCACGTTCGCCTCGCTGCTCGGCGGACTCGCCCAGGAACCCTGGCAGTTGCTCGCCGCGCGCGCTCTGCAGGGCGTCGGCGGCGCCATCGCGTCGCCCACCTCGCTGGCTCTCATCACCACCACTTTCCCAGAAGGCCCGGAGCGGAACCGGGCCTTCGCCGTCTTCGCCGCGGTCTCGGCCGGCGGCGGCGCGATCGGCCTGCTGGCCGGCGGCATGCTCACGGAGTGGCTCGACTGGCGCTGGGTCCTCTTCGTCAACGTGCCCATCGGTCTGCTGATCGCCGCGCTCACCCCGATGTACATCAACGAGTCGCAACGCCATCCGGGACGCTTCGACATCGCCGGCGCGCTCACCTCGACGGCCGGCATGGCGTCGCTGGTGTACGGCTTCATCCGCGCATCCGAGGAGGGCTGGCGGGACAACCTCACGATCGGGTCCTTCGGTGCGGCCGCGGTGCTGCTGCTGGCGTTCGCCCTGATCGAGATGCGGGCCAAGGAGCCGATCACCCCGCTGAGGATGTTCGCCGAACGCAACCGCTCGGGCACCTACGTGATCATGCTCAGCCTCGCCGCGGCGATGTTCGGCATGTTCTTCTACATCGTGCTGTTCGTGCAGAACGTGCTGGGTTACTCGCCCATCTCCGCCGGTATTGCCTTCCTGCCGGTGACGGTGGCGATCGTGATCGGCGCGGGCCTGTCCCAGCGGTTCCTGCCGGTGCTCGGCCCGAAGCCGTTCATGCTGGTCGGCGCCACACTCGTCGCGCTCGGTCTCGGCTGGCTGACGTTCATCAGCCCCGACAGCTCGTACGTCTCCGGCGTGCTCGGCCCGATGCTGCTGTTCGGCTTCGGCATGGGCCTGAACTTCGTGACGCTGACAGTGACCGCGGTGTCGGGCGTCGCCCAGCACGAGGCAGGCGCGGCCTCCGGATTGCTCAACGCCATGCAGCAGGTGGGTGGTTCGCTCGGACTGTCCATCCTGACCACGGTGTTCGGCACCGCCAGCCAGAACGAGGCGGACAAGCAGATACCGAAGTTCATGGCGAACGGCGCGCCCGAGCAGAAGGCGGAGTTCGCCAAGACACACCTGCTGCCGGCCCCCTGGGGACACGAGGTACTCGCCCACGGCATCTCGACGGCGTTCATCCCGGCCGCCGCGATGGCGGTACTGGCCCTGATCACGGCCACCGTGGTCATCCGGGTACGCAAGAGCGACCTGGAGGCCCTGGCCGGCGCGGCGGGACCCGCCGGGGGCTGAGCGACCCCTTCGCTCCTGCCCCCGCTCAGCGCGGACCGGTGGCGGGAGCACCACGACGTCGGAAGCGGCGTCCGGGCGAGGACGGCCGGGGCGCCGCTTCGGCCCGCCCGGGCGAGGACGGCCGGGGCGCCGCTTCGGCCGTCCACGCCCGCGGCCTGGGGCCGGTTCGTGCGCGCCTTCCCAGGGCAATCGCCCGGGACTGACCGGGCCTATCCAGGACGACTGCCCGGCTCCGGTTCGGACCTTGCCGCGCTGCCCACCCGGGCCAAGTCGCGCCTTCCCCCACAACGGCCGCCCGGGCCCGGTCGCACCTTCCCAGGACGAGGGCTCGGCACCCGGTACGGGTTCCCACTGCGGCGGCGTCCCCAGGAAAGAAGGTAGGGCGGTTTCACCCCGAGCCCGCGCGGGATGGCGTCCGACTCGACCCCGATCGTCTACGCCGACGGGGGCATCCAGGCCGGCAGCCGCTCCGTGCGCCGCAGCCACTCCGCGGGCGGCGCTCCCGCCTTCCCGGCGGCGAGCACTCCCCCGACGATGGCGCAGGTCGTGTCCACATCCCCGCCCACCTGCGCGGTCGTCCAGAACGCCTGCTCGTAGTCGCCGAGGGCGCGCGCGGCTGACCACAGCGCGAACGGCACCGTGTCATGCGCCGTCGTACGCCGCCCACAGCCGAGCACGGCCGCCACGGTGGCCGCGTCGTCGTAGTCGAACATGTCGCGGGCGCGCCGCAGACCCATGCCGACGGCACTCTTCGGTACGAGCGCGATCACCCCGTCGAGGAAGGCCTCCGGGCTCGGCGGCCCCGCAGGGTCCGCGGCCAGGGCGGCTGCCGCCGCGACGGCCATGGCGCCGACCACGGCTTCGCGGTGCTGATGCGTGGGGTAGGCCGAGATCTCCGCCTGATGGGTGGCCTGCTCGGGGTCGTCCGCGTACCAGGCTCCCAGTGGGGCCGTCCGCACCGCGGCACCGCTGCCCCACGAGCCATGCCCCCTGAACAGCGCGGCGGCCAGCTCGCGCCAGTCACCGCCGGCACCGACCTGCTCAAGGATCCGGTCGATCGGCGGTTCGTGCCTTCTGGCCGCGTCGTGGTGCTCCGCCAAGGAATGCGCCAGGGCGTCCTGGTCGACGCGGCGATGCGTGGCCACCACGGACACCACGGAGCAGGCCATCTCCGTGTCGTCCGTCCACTGCCAGGGGCCCGGCGGCAGCTCGCGGCGCTTGAGCAGCGCATAGTGCCCGGGGATGTAGAACTGTGCGCCCAGCGCGTCCCCCACCGCCAGCCCGCGCAGGGCGGCCAGAGCGCGTTCCCGGCGCCCGTGGAATGAGGAGTCAGCGATCATGGCATTACTACTCTATCCGGTGATCCAGTACGGCAGCGGCTCCCGCCAGCGCTCGAACGGGCGATCAAGCCGGTATTTGCCGTCCTCTCCGAGGAGGAGCATGCGCGTCTCGCCGTTCTCCGGATTGGACAGTGATTCGAATTCGGCGACCGTCCAGTGGAACCAGCGCATGCAGAACAGACGCATGGCGAGGCCATGGGTCACCAGCAGCACATTGGGCGGGTGATCGGGCGCCTCGAAGCTCCGGAACAGGCTCTCCAGGAAGCCGCCGACCCTGTCGTACACGTCGGCGCCCGACTCGCCCTGGGCGAAGCGGTAGAAGAAGTGACCGTAGGCGTCCCGGTACGCCTTCTGAAGCCGCACGTCGTCGCGGTCCTGCCAGTTTCCCCAGTCCTGCTCCCGCAGCCGGGGCTCCTCGCGAACCCGGACGTGTTCCGGGTCCAGATGGAAGGCGCGGAGGGTCTCGTGGGTGCGGCGGTACGGGGAGACGTACACGCTGACGCGCTCCGTGCCGAACAGCTCCCGCAGTCGCTTTCCCGTCTCCTCCGCCTGCTGCCATCCCTTCTCGGTGAGCGGCAGTGAGTGGTCGGGCTCGCGTTCGTACACGGAGTCATCGGCATTGCCCACCGACTCGCCGTGTCGGACAAGGACGATGCGCCGTGGTCGTGCCATGCCAAAACCCTAGATCGAGTGACGGCCGAAGTGGCACCCGAGGGGCCTCTCTACGGCATAGGTCACATTCGGCCGGCGCTCATCCGCACGGTCCAGTTCTCAAACTCGCAGGATTCGCCCCGGCGCCCGCACGTGCCGGCACCACGGGTTCACACGGTCCACGTCGGCTCGAGGTCCACGATGTCACCCGTGAGGGCTGCCACATCGGCCTCGGTCTGCGCCCTCAGCGCCAGACGTTCCACCCGCTCCTCGCGGTACTTGCCGTGCTCGGCGGCCGACTGCCACATGGACAGGATCAGGAACTCACGGCCCGGTGCCTCGCCGAACAGTCCGCGGATCATGCCCGGTGAGCCGGCCATCGCCGGATTCCAGACCTTCTCCTGCATCAGTGCGAAGTGCTCGGCCCGCTCCTCGTGCACCCTGCAGTGCGCGACCCGCACCAGGTCGGCGTCGCTGAAGCGGGGCTCGAACCCGGTCTTCACGTCGAAGCGGTAGTCGAACAGTCTGACCTGCTGGTCCTTGAACGTGCCGGACTGCGCGGCGGCCAGCCGGTCGTGCGAGCGCGCCATGAAGGAGTCGTAGAAGGCACGGCTCTCCCAGAACGCGAAGATGTGCGCCACGCCGGGCCTGCCCCGACTCCAGCCTCCGCCCTGTCCCCGGAAGCCCGGCTCCCCCGGAAGCCCCGCCCACTTTCGCTGCCCCCGCTCGAAACCGCGGCGGTCGACCACGGTGCAGCGAATCCACTTGACCAGCACCGCGCCATCGTAAGGCCACGGTGCGTGGCGTCGGTCGCTCTCCGGCGGAGTGCACCCGGGCGAGCGCCCGATGTACGAGGCACAATGGACAACTGACCCTCAGTGCACGGCAATTCACGCCGAGGGCGCCGACAACGGGAGGGACGGGTGATGAGCGGCCTCAACAAGGGCATCCGTAAGGCCGAGTTGGCGGTGAAGTGGGACCCGAGTCCGCCGGGACAGCCGCCCACCGACCTTGACATCGTGGCCGCGACCTATTCGGCGTCCGACCCGTACGGGGATCCCGCGTACGTCGTGCACTTCGGCAGCCGCGCCCCCGACGGCACGATCTACCTCAACCGGGACAGCCTCGACGGCAAGGGCTTCGGCTGGGACGAGGTCATGACCCTGGAGCTCTACCGGCTCGACGGCCGGTACGCGCGCGTGGTGGCCGGCGTGGTCATACAGCAGCAGTCGGGCCGCAGGACGTTCGTCGGCGTACTGAACCCGGCGCTGCGCCTGCGTGAGGGCTACACCGTCCTGACCGAGGACGACTTCGGCGGCGTACTGGGCGCGACGGCGGCCACAGTGGCCGAGTTCGTCCGCGACGCCTCCGGTGAGTGGACCTTCCACCCGGGCATCCACGGCTACGACACGGACCCGGCAGACTTCGCCCGCGTGATGGGCAGTCCGCGCGATTCCTGAGCGCCGTCCCACGAGAGAGCACAGACCGCGAAGGGCGGCACGAACCACCGGTCGTGCCGCCCTTTGAAATCCCGCAAGCAAGTGACGGGGCGCGAGCGCTTCAAGTGGCCGACCGGTTCCGCTGTCAGTGGCCGACGGGTTCTGCTGTCAGACGTGGCTGGCACGATGCTTCGCATGGCACTCGTACACCCGCTCGACGGCGTGGACTCCCACTCCTGGTCCTCCTTCTCCCACGCCTACGGCAGCGCGGAGGACCTCCCCGATCTGCTGCGGGCCCTGGTGGAGACCGACGCGGGTCCGGCGGGCGAAGCGCTGTCGGAGTTGTACGGGAGCGTGCTGCATCAGGGGACGGTCTATGCCGCAAGTGCGGAAGTGGCGCCGTTCCTGGCCAGGATCGCGGCGGCCGGCCACCAGGTGACGGACGTGCTGATGCTGCTCGGAGGCATGGCCGAGAGCGAGGACGAGCACGGCGTGGTACCGGGCACGGTCCGGGCCGCCGTGGCGGGACAGCTTCCGCTGCTCCTGCCCCTGATGGACGCCGCCGAGCCGGAGGTCCGCCGGACCGCGGCGTGGGCGGTGTCCCACACGCGTGCCACCGAACTCCTGCTCCCAGCCCTCCGCAGGCGCTGGGAAGAGGAGCCCGAGCCGCTCGTGCTCTCCGAGATCCTTGCCGGGATCTCCCGGCTCGACCCGCAGGCCGGTGCGGCGGTGGCCACCACCGTCCTTGACCCGCGCCGGCCGGCTGAGCTTCGTATGGCCGCCGTCTTCGCCTGCCTCGACGCGGACCTGCCCTGGACCGAGGCACACCACACGACGATGCTGTCCCTTCTGCCGGCCGATCCGCTTGGCGGCGACTGCCTCGACCTCGAACGCAACGAGCCGTTCGCGGCCGTCGTGGAGGCCTTGCTGAACAGGCACCGCCACGCGGACCGGGAGGCGGCGTTCGCGCTGCTCGACGCCGCCCTGCGCGACGGCCGGGCCGAGGTGCGGGCGGAGGCCCTGTGGGCGGCCGACCGCGCGTGCATGCTCTCCCGCAGCGCTCCACCGCGACTGCTGGCGGGCCTGTGTGCCGCGGCCGTCGACGAGGAGGCCGTGGTCGCGATGGCGTCGCTGCTGGGCCGTCTGGACACCGCCGCCGCGACGGCCGCGGACGTCCTGATCCCGCTCGCCGGCCGGAACCCGCAGCAGGCGGACGACCATGCGGACCGCGCCCTGGCTGCGCTCGTCCTTGTCGCGCCCGCCCAGGCCGCGCCACTCCTGGCCGCCGGGCTCGGGCGAAGGCCGCGGGCGCTCGACGCGGCTGCCGGGTTCCTGCGTCGGCCGGACCCCGCTTTCCCGTACGACGCTGAGCTCCTCGGTGCGATCCGGCGCCGCCTCCTGCGGCCCGAGGCCCTGAGCGGGAACGAACCGGGGCTGCTGACCAGCCTTCTGGGCAGATGGGGCGCCCAGGCCACGCCGGCACTGCCCGAGCTGTACAAGGCGCTCGCGCACTTCCCGGGCCAGGTCGCCCCGGCCATCGCCGCCATCGCCGCTGACAGCGCGCCCGGCCAACGCGTCGAGGCGGTCGCGGCGTTGCGGAAGGCGGGCGGGCAGAGTTCACTCCCTGTCGCAAAGGCCTTGTACGACCTCGTCGGCGAGTACGAGCCCCTTGTGCACTGCCTCGGCCAGGAGATCCGGAGCAGCGGCCGCCGGTTCAGGGAAGCCCTCGGGACGGTCGGCGCCCTCGGTCCCTGGGCGGCGGACCTGGCGCCGGCCCTACGCGAGGCGCTCGGCGGCCCGGACCGCGAAACGGTCACGCCCGCGCTGGAGGCGGACACGGCGCTCGCCGAGACACTGTGGCGTGTGACGGAGGACGCCGCCGCGGTGGTCGCCGCCCTGGACTCGGTCTTCGCCCGGGCCGAACAGAACCGCTGGTCCCAGTGGTCGGTGGTGCGGGCCGCTCGTACGACCGCCCTCCTCGGCCCGGCAGGGCGGCCGCTCACCTCCCGCCTGAAGACCCTGCTCGACCATCCCGAGCAGGTACCGGCCGCGGTGCTGGCCCTCACGGCAGTGGCGGAACCCGACTCGCTGGACCGTACGGAACTCGCCGGCGCCGTCCTGCGGTCCGCGGAACTGGAAGCCGACCCGACGGGTGCCTGCGACGCCCTGGAGTCCCTCGGCGCCGCCGCCTTGACCGCCGACCATCTGCGCCGGCTGTCCGCCCTCGCCGACGGCGACGCGCGGATCATCCGCTCGGGAGTGGAAGACCGCATCATCCGCCAGGACGAAGCCTTCCGGAACCGTGTCCGGGCCCTCGTCAACGCCTTCACAGCCCCCGCCGCCCCCGACGCGACCGGGCATCATTCGCCGGAGTAGGCACGTCCGAGCCTGGACGCGCCCCCGCCCGCCCGGGACGGAGACAGTGATCGCCGTAGGCCGCCGCATGGGCCGACCACGACGCTCCGACCCAGCAGGGAGTGGCTCACGGCGACTACGCGAACTGGGAGTGCTGACTCCGGCTCCCTGTCGTCGAGCACCGACCAGGACCGGACCGGTGCCGCACGGCAACGAGTCGCATCCCCGTTACGCATGGCCCACGCAGTTGTCCCCTCGAAGCACCAGGGCTTCGAGGGGACAACTGTCCGGTCACCTTGCCATCAGCCGGTGCCTCACCTGAGGTTCACGCCGACGGATGACCGGGGGGCACGACAAGGCCGGTCGTTCTTCAGCTGCAGCCGCTCGTAGAACCGCAGCCCTCGCAGATGTAGCAGGAGCCCGCCCGCTGCATCTTCGTGCCGCAGGAGAAGCACAGCGGGGCGTCCGCCTGGATGCCCAGCTGCATCTCCACCAGCTCGGCGCTGGTGTGCGCCTGCTGCGGGGCCGGCTTGGCCGTGGCGGCCTCCGCCTTCGGTGTGGCGACCGCCTTCAACTCCTGGGTGCGCGGGGCCGACTGGGCCAGGCCCTCGACGTCGACCTCGTCGTCGGCGGGCTCGTAGGAGCCGGTCTCCAGGTGGCGCTGACGCTCCTCGGCGGAGTGGATGCCGAGCGCGGAGCGCGTCTCGAAGGGCAGGAAGTCCAGCGCGAGGCGGCGGAAGATGTAGTCGACGATCGACTGCGCCATCCGCACGTCCGGGTCGTCCGTCATACCGGCCGGCTCGAAGCGCATGTTGGTGAACTTCGAGACGTAGGTCTCCAGCGGCACGCCGTACTGCAGGCCCACCGAGACGGCGATGGAGAAGGCGTCCATCATGCCCGCGAGGGTCGAGCCCTGCTTGGACATCTTCAGGAAGACCTCGCCGAGACCGTCGTCCGGGTAGGAATTGGCGGTCATGTAGCCCTCGGCACCGCCGACGGTGAAGGACGTGGTGATACCGGGACGGCCCTTCGGGAGACGCTTGCGGACCGGGCGGTACTCGACGACCTTCTCGACCTTGGCCTCGGCGGCGGGCGTCTCGGCCTTCTCCGGGGCCGGCTCCTTCTTCTTGGCGGAGAGCGGCTGGCCGACCTTGCAGTTGTCGCGGTAGATCGCGAGCGCCTTGATGCCCAGCTTCCAGGCCTCGAAGTAGATCTCCTCGACCTCCTCGACGGTCGCCGTCTCCGGCATGTTGACCGTCTTGGAGATGGCGCCGGAGATCCACGGCTGGATCGCGGCCATCATGCGGACGTGGCCCATCGGGGAGATGGCGCGCTCGCCCATGGCGCAGTCGAAGACCTCGTAGTGCTCGTGCTTGAGGCCCGGCGCGTCGATCACATTGCCGTGCTCGGCGATGTGGGCGACGATCGCCTCGATCTGCTCCTCCTGGTAGCCGAGGCGGCGCAGCGCCTGCGGCACGGTGCCGTTGACGATCTGCATCGAGCCACCGCCGACCAGCTTCTTGAACTTGACCAGCGCCAGGTCGGGCTCGACACCGGTGGTGTCGCAGGACATCGCGAGACCGATGGTGCCGGTCGGCGCGAGGACGGACGCCTGGGAGTTGCGGAAGCCGTTCTTCTCACCGAGGCGGAGCACGTCCTGCCAGGCCTCCGTGGCGGCGGCCCACACCGGGGTGTCGAGGTCGTCCATGCGGACGGCTTCGGCGTTGGCGTCCGAGTGCTGCTTCATGACGCGCAGGTGCGGCTGCTCGTTGCGGGCGTAGCCGTCGTACGGGCCGACGACCGCGGCCAGCTCGGCGGAACGCTTGTACGCCGTGCCGGTCATCAGGGAGGTGATGGCACCGGCCAGCGCGCGGCCGCCGTCGGAGTCGTAGGCGTGGCCGGTCGCCATCAGAAGGGCGCCGAGGTTGGCGTAGCCGATGCCCAGCTGGCGGAAGGCGCGGGTGTTCTCGCCGATCTTCTGGGTCGGGAAGTCCGCGAAGCAGATCGAGATGTCCATCGCGGTGATGACCAGCTCGACGACCTTGGCGAAGCGCTCGACCTCGAAGGACTGGTGGCCCTTGCTGTCGTCCTTCAGGAACTTCATCAGGTTCAGCGAGGCGAGGTTGCAGGACGTGTTGTCCAGGTGCATGTACTCGCTGCAGGGGTTCGAGCCGTTGATACGGCCGGACTCCGGACACGTGTGCCAGTGGTTGATCGTGTCGTCGTACTGGATGCCGGGGTCGGCGCAGGCCCAGGCGGCCTCGGCCATCTTGCGGAAGAGGGCCTTGGCGTCGACCTCCTCGATGACCTCGCCGGTCATACGGGCACGAAGGCCGAACTTCCCGCTGGTCTCGACGGCCTTCATGAAGGTGTCGTTGACGCGGACCGAGTTGTTGGCGTTCTGGTACTGCACGGAGGTGATGTCGTCACCGCCGAGGTCCATGTCGAAGCCCGCGTCGCGCAGGGCGCGGATCTTCTCCTCTTCCTTCACCTTCGTCTCGATGAAGTCCTCGACGTCCGGGTGGTCGACGTCCAGGATGACCATCTTGGCGGCGCGGCGAGTGGCACCGCCCGACTTGATCGTTCCTGCGGAGGCGTCGGCACCGCGCATGAAGGAGACCGGACCGGAGGCGTTGCCGCCCGAGGAGAGCAGTTCCTTGGAGGAGCGGATGCGGGACAGGTTCAGGCCGGCGCCGGAGCCGCCCTTGAAGATCATGCCCTCTTCCTTGTACCAGTCGAGGATCGACTCCATGGAGTCGTCGACGGACAGGATGAAGCAGGCGGAGACCTGCTGGGGCTGCGGGGTGCCCACGTTGAACCAGACGGGGCTGTTGAAGCTGAAGATCTGGTGCAGGAGGGCGTAGGCCAGCTCGTGCTCGAAGATCTCCGCGTCGGCGGGCGAGGAGAAGTACTTGTAGTCCTCACCGGCCTTCCGGTACGTCTTCACGATGCGGTCGATCAGCTGCTTCAGGCTGGTCTCGCGCTGCGGGGTGCCGACGGCACCCCGGAAGTACTTGCTGGTGACGATGTTGACCGCGTTCACCGACCAGAACTCGGGGAACTCGACGCCACGCTGCTCGAAGTTGACCGAGCCGTCGCGCCAGTTGGTCATGACGACGTCACGGCGCGCCCACTCGACCTCGTCGTACGGGTGCACCCCGGGGGTCGTGTGAATGCGCTCGATACGCAGCCCCTTGGTGGCCTTGGCGCCCTTCGCTCGGGAACCTCGTGCCGGACCGCTCGCCGTCTCTGTCATGCCGCCTCCCTATATCAGGCAAAAACGCCCTGACGTGCCCTTTTCTTCCCAGGCACGGTTTATGTGTCAACGTGTCACGCGCGCCATGAGGGGGCGCGTGACGGGTCTGTGTGTGCCGCCGGCCGAGCCGGTACCCCCCGGCCCCCCGATCAGTCGGCGGCGGCGGGCACGGGGACGTCGGCCGTCGCTCCGGACCCGCGGTCGGTTCCCTGGCGCTCCGCGACGGCGTTCCCGTGGTCGTCGTCGACCCCGGCGGCGCGCCCGCGCTGCTGCTCCCTGAGTTCCGCGATGGCGGCCTCGAAGTCCTCCAGCGAGTCGAACGCCCGGTAGACGGACGCGAATCGCAAGAAGGCCACAAGGTCGAGTTCCTGCAAGGGGCCGAGTATGGCCAGGCCCACGTCGTGGGTGGTCAGCTCGGCGCTACCGGTGGCCCGCACCGCCTCCTCGACCCGCTGGCCGAGCTGGGCGAGTGCGTCCTCGGTGACCGGCCGCCCCTGGCATGCCTTGCGCACACCGTTGATGATCTTGGTGCGGCTGAAGGGCTCGGTGACTCCGGACCGCTTGACCACCATGAGAGAGCACGTCTCCACGGTGGTGAAACGACGGGAGCAGTCCGGGCACTGGCGGCGCCTGCGAATGGACGTGCCGTCATCGGTCGTACGACTGTCGACGACACGGCTGTCGGGGTGCCTGCAGAAGGGGCAGTGCATGGCTCCATCCCTCCTTTTCAGCATGACTCATTGGCCTCTCGGGCCCCATGGGCCTCTTGAAGCAGCCCCAAGCATAGGCGATCACCCGAGCCATGGTGACCGGGGGGACCACAACTTGTGGGCTACGACTGCAATCCAACCACTACATCTAGCGATTGGCTCGTACATTCGGCGACGACACGCAGATCGAGCGTGATTGGCACATGCCGCACGGCCATACCGAAACGAGCCATGCGCGGATACGGTGGACACGGCATGGAGATGGGAGTCGGTTCCCCATCCACGGGACACCGGATGGCAGACTGGGCGCCGGCTACGGCGGCTCACAAGGCGATCTTCCCGGCGCTGCACAGTACGGCAAGGAGCAGATTCCCCCACCCGGGGGTGACGTCGGCCGTACACCCGGACACCTGATCGCGTCAGGTAATTCGTGGTTTTTCACTCGAACGTGTGTTTGGCGCAACCTTTCGAAAGCAACTACCGTTGTGCTGCACGGGAGACCATCGAGAGGGGCCGACGTGACCACCACCACAGACAGTGCCACCATCACTGCCCAGGACCGCTCCCAGGGCCGACTCGAGCCGGTGCATGCCATGAACGAAGCCACGAACCCCGAGGGGGCCAAGAGGTCCCTGCCCGGTCGGCCTCCAGGCATCCGGGCGGACAGCTCAGGGCTGACCGACCGGCAGCGCAGGGTGATCGAAGTCATCCGGGACTCGGTGCAGCGGCGCGGCTACCCGCCGTCCATGCGTGAGATCGGCCAGGCCGTGGGCCTCTCCAGCACCTCCTCGGTGGCACACCAGCTGATGGCTCTGGAGCGCAAGGGCTTCCTGCGCCGCGACCCGCACCGCCCGCGCGCGTATGAGGTGCGCGGATCGGACCAGCCGGCCTCCGTCCAGCCCACGGACACCGCGGGCAAGCCCGCCGCGTCGTACGTCCCGCTCGTCGGCCGCATCGCCGCCGGTGGCCCCATCCTCGCCGAGGAGTCGGTGGAGGACGTCTTCCCGCTGCCCCGGCAGCTCGTCGGCGACGGTGAGCTGTTCGTCCTGAAGGTCGTCGGCGACTCCATGATCGAAGCCGCCATCTGCGACGGCGACTGGGTCACGGTCCGCCGTCAGCCCGTCGCCGAGAACGGCGACATCGTGGCCGCCATGCTCGACGGCGAGGCCACCGTCAAGCGCTTCAAGCGCGAGGACGGCCATGTGTGGCTGCTGCCGCACAACTCCGCGTACCAGCCGATCCCCGGTGACGAGGCGACGATCCTCGGCAAGGTGGTGGCGGTGCTGCGGCGCGTGTGACGCCGCCGTGGCGGGCGGATGTGCACCGCGCCCGCCCTCGATCCGGGCCCCGGGACCCCTGCGCCGGTTCCGGGGCCCATGCTGTCCTCAGCCGTGGCACACCAGGTCACTACGCTGTCCCCCGGCCGCGGCCGGGGGACAGCGTAGTGACCTGCACAAACGCGGGCCCACCCGGCTACCCGTCCTGCGCCCTCGCCGCCGCGTCGATCGCCGCCAGGGACCTGCGCACCTGATTACGGTCCGTGGTGTACCAGAAGCCGGGCAGTGACGCCTTCAGATAGTTTCCGTAGCGAGCTGTGGCCAGCCGCTGGTCCAGTACGGCGACCACACCGCGGTCCTCTGAGGCCCGCACCAGCCGCCCCGCGCCCTGTGCCATCAGCAGCGCGGCGTGTGTCGCGGCCACGGCCATGAAGCCATTGCCTCCGGCGTCCTCGACGGCCTTCTGCCGGGCGCTCATCAGCGGGTCGTCGGGGCGCGGGAAGGGGATCTTGTCCATGACGACGAGCTGGCAGCTGGGACCCGGGACGTCGACGCCCTGCCACAGCGAGAGGGTGCCGAACAGACAGGTCTTCGGGTCGGCGGCGAAGTTCTTGATCAACTCGCCGAGCGTCTCCTCGCCCTGCAGGAGGATCGGGAACTCGGGGATGCGGGTGCGCAGCTCCTCGGCGGCGAGCTGGGCGCCCCGCATCGATGAGAACAGGCCCAGAGTGCGGCCGCCGGCCGCCTGGATCAGCTCCGTCAGCTCGTCCAGCATGTCCGCGCGATCGCCGTCGCGTGCGGGGCGCGACAGATGCTTGGCGACGTACAGGATGCCCTGCTTCGGATAGTCGAAGGGCGAGCCGACATCCACGCCCTTCCACTGGGGCAGATCGTCTCCCTCTGTGCCCTCGGGGGCGAGACCGAGAGATGCCCCGACGCCGTTGAAGTCGCCACCCAGCTTCAGCGTCGCCGAGGTCAGGGTCACCGAACGGTCCGCGAAGAGCTTCTCCCGCAGGAGCCCCGACACGGACATCGGGGCGACACGCAACGTCGCGCCGAAGCGGTCGTGGCGCTCGTACCAGACGACGTCCCACTCGGAGCCGTTGGTGATCCGCTCCGCCACGTCGTGCACGCCTTCCACGGAGGCAAGCGCCTGCTTGCGGACCGCGTCCTCGTCCTGCACCGACTTGTCGCGAGTCGTCCCGAGCGCGGAGATCACGGTACGGGCGGCGTCCCGCAGCGCCATGAGGGCGTAGCCGAGGTCCTCCGGGATCTCCTCGAGGCGGCCGGGCAGGGCGAGCTCCATCAGCCGCTCGAAGCCCTCGGCGGCGGTCTGGAGCTGGTCGGCGGCCTTTTCGTTGACCAGCTTGGCGGCGCGCCGCACGGCGCGGTTGACCTGGCCGGGGGTGAGTTCGCCGGTGGCCACGCCCGTCACCCGGGAGACCAGCTCGTGGGCCTCGTCGACGATCAGGACCTCGTGCTGCGGGAGGACCGGGGCGCCCTCGATGGCGTCGATCGCGAGCAGCGCGTGGTTCGTGACGACGACCTCCGCGAGTTTGGCGCGCTCGCGGGCCAGCTCGGCGAAGCACTCGGCGCCGTACGCGCACTTCGAGGCGCCCAGGCACTCCCGGGACGACACCGACACCTGGGCCCAGGCGCGGTCCGAGACGCCCGGGGTGAGGTCGTCGCGGTCGCCGCTCTCCGTCTCCTGGGACCAGTCGCGCAGCCGCAACAGGTCCTGGCCCAGCTTGCTCGAGGGCACGGCGGCCTCGAACTGGTCGAAGAGGCCGTCCTCCTCGTCCTGCGGCATGCCCTCGTGCAGGCGATGCAGGCACACGTAGTTCGACCGGCCTTTGAGCATCGCGAACTCGGGGCGGCGGCGCAGCAGCGGGTGCAGCGCCTCGACCGTGCGCGGCAGGTCCCGCTCGACCAGCTGACGCTGCAGCGCCAGGGTGGCGGTCGCCACGACGACGGGCTCCCCGTGGGCGAGCGCGGGCACCAGATAGCCCAGGGACTTTCCGGTACCGGTGCCGGCCTGGACCAGCAGGTGGGATCCGTCGTCGATGGCCTCCGCGACGGCTTGGGCCATGGTCACCTGGCCGGGGCGCTCCGTGCCGCCGACAGCTGTGACGGCTGCATGCAGGAGTTCGGGGAGTGAGGGCTTCGTCATAGCGCGACCACCCTACGACCCGCCACCGACAATCGGGCTCTCAAGCCCACAGCGCACAGGAGGCTCACGCGGGGCGCGCGGGGTTCGGAACGCGTTCCGGTGCGGCGGGTGGGCGCGGTGCGGCCGGTGGACACGACAGGGAACTCCTGGATTGAGGACGGCGGTCCCCCTCGAATGAGGGACAGGCGGTCACCTTTCGGCTGGGGGACCGAGGGCAGGCGGTCGCCCCTCGGCTGAAAACGCTGAGGGCCGGTGGTCACCTCGGCCCAGGGGCGCTGAGGGCAAGCGGCCATTCCTCGGCCGGGGACGTCGAGGACGGGTGGACGCCCTCGCGACTGGGGACGCCGGAAACCAGCCGTCACCCCTCGGCTGAGGATCCGCAGTCGACCGGGAACCGGGGCCGGACGCGGATCGTTACAGAGAGTGATGGTGCTGTAGCAGAGGCCGCAGCGCCCGGTCCCGGACCATCAGGGCGGCCCGCTTGTCGGGCAGGTCGACCTCGGCCGAGAACCGGAAACCGGCGTTCAGGAAAGCGGCGACGGAAGGGGTGTTGCGGATGTCGGGTTCGGCGATGACACGTGCACAGGCGGCACGCCGTTCGAGTACGAGGTCGGCGACGGCGCGCAGCAGAGTGGAGCCGAGTCCGCGCCCACGGTCGGCGACACCGCCGATGAGGAGGTGCAGACCGGTGTCATGGGGCCGGGCCGGGTAGTAGCGGGCCAGGGGATCCAGATCCGCGCGGTAGATCTCCCAGTAGCTCATGGGTGTCCCGTCCAGCACGCCCAGACAGGGGACGCTGCGTCCGTCACCCACGAGTTGGGCGCGCAGGTGCCGCTCGGTCACCGTCGCGTCTCCTGCCAGGTCCCAGAAGACCGCCACGGCGGGGTCGTTCATCCAACGGGCGATCAGGGCGAGGTCGCGCTCGGGGCGGACGGGGACGAGGTGGAAGACGCCCACGGAGGTGGCGACCTCGCCCCAGTCCGAGACGTGGTCGAGGAGGTCGTCGTCCTGCGGGGTGCCAAGACGCGTGACGGATAAGTCAGATACGGCAGGGGCGGCCGACACAGGGGGCGCTTCGGTCGACTCGGTGGCAGTGGTGGGACCGGCCGCCCTGCTCGGTCCCCCCTCCTCGTCCGCGCGGAGCGCCGTGAACTGGTCGGGAAGCCGGAGGTCGAGGGTGTCCTCGCAGTCCGGGCCCGCCGGGCCGGAACCCGGAACCGGACGGGTTTCGGCAGCCGGTCCGGAGCCCCGCTCGGTGTCGGGCTCCGGGGCGGAGGCGGTGCCGGCGCCGCTGCTCATATCGATGGGAGGCACGGCGAGGCTCCTCTCAGGAGACGGGATGGGTCACGTTCCTCAGGAATGCAGGGGGTTGGTGATGGTGACGTAGACGGACTGGCTGTCCACCGGGCCGACAAGTTCGTCCAGGCCGTGCAGCCGGGTCAGCAGATTGGCCTTGCAGCGCAGGACGGGTGATTCGAGCAGGCGGGCGGGCAAGGGAGTGCGCAGCCGGTCGGGCCCGGTGGCGGCCTCGGCGAGGAAGCGCCGGAAGGCGGCGAGCAGCACCCGTTCGTCGGCGAGCCGCTGCGAGCCGAACGCGCCGATGAGACCGAGCACGTTGTTGATGCCGAGGTAGTAGGCGAAGCGTTCGTCGGTCACCTCGTCGGAGACGAACGTGTCGCTGTGCTCGCCGATGCCGGGCAGCCGTGCGTCGAGTTCGGCGCGGCGGGACTCCCGGAAGTAGTAGCCCTGGTTGTCACGGTAGCGGCCGCCCGTGGGCCAGCCCTCCGGGTCCAGCAGGACCACGGTGTTCTGCTGGTGTGCCTCCAGGGCCACACCGGCCTCGGCGTCCAGCCACAGCACGGGGCGCACCACTCGTTCGAGGTAGCGCAGGAACCACTCGGTGGCGACGGCTCCGCGCGAGCGGCCGGTGCGCCCGGCGAGGCGGGTGACGGTCTCGGCGAGCCGCGAGCGCAGCACGGGATGCCGTTGCCCCGCCGCCTGGACGCGGGGCTTCGGCGAGACGAGACCCGCGACGCAGGAGACGTCGTCCGTGGGACCGAACGGGTTGTGGCGGATGACCACGTCCAGTCCGGGCACCGGGGTGCCGTCCGTGTCGTCGACGGCGATCCAGGCCGGGTCGCGCACGATGTCGAACCCGGGGTGCACGGACCGCCACTGCTTGCCCAGGCCGCCACGCAGCAGACGGTGCACTTCGACGCCACGGTGGAGTTCCTTGCGGAGGTTCTCACGGCGGGAGTTGGTGATGCGCAAGCCCAGCGAGAGCTTGAGCATCGCCGGGGCGCCCGAGCGGTGGACCGTGCGAATGGATGAGGTGGGATGCCAGGGGCCGCCGTGCGGACCGAGGTCTCGGAGCAGTCCGGCGTCCAGCAGCGCCGCGGCCTCGGGGCGGAGCCGGATCTCACGCGCCTGCCAGGGGTGCAGTGGCAGCGGGGTGAATCCGTCGGGTAGTGGAAGCCCGGCGCCGGCGAGCCACTGGGCCAGTCGGCCGGCGGGCACGGGGCGGCCGCGTTTGGTCCATGCCGAGTCCGCCGCGAGCACCGGCGGCGCGACGGCCAGCCAGTGCAGGGGGAAGGAGCCGCGCAGTTCGGGCGAGTAGAGCCGTGCCTCCGCATCGGAGAGTCCCTCGCGGCTCTTGGCCGTGGGATGCCACGGGTGCCCGAGCACCAGCGCCTGCTCTGCGGAGAGAAAGAGGTCCGCTCCGTCAACGGGGCGCTCGCGGCGCGCCGCGACGAAGGCCGTCGTGTGGCGTACGGAGTCGGCGACGCGCGCCACCAGATCGGCGACATGCCCGGGAGCGGAGCCGGACGAGGGAGCCGGTCCGGTCTCGCGCGCCAGCAGGGTGGCCACCGTCAGCGCGTCCGCGGGCGGGGCCGTCTCGGGTGCGCCGGCCAGGTACGGCGGGCCGAACCGGTGCCAGCCGGTCGGGGACCAGTAGGAGACCGGGACGAGGAGGGCCGTACCGCTGGCGGGGAGCGGGATGCGCAGAGTGCCGTCGACGGGAGCGGAGAGGTCGTGCTCGCGGACCCAGCAGCGCAGCAGGTTCTCCACGGTCGCGGCGTGGGCCGCCGTGTGCGGATCGGGGTGTTCCAGCAGGTCGGTGCTGGCGCCGCGCCTCTCGTCGGCCTCCGGTGACGCGGTCCCCTGCGCGGGCACCGTGTGAAACCCGGGGGCGGTGGCCTGCATGCTGCCGAACTCCCGCTCGAGGCCGGACTCTCCCCCGGAGCCGGCCCTCCGCGTGGGACCGGCCTCTCTCTCGGGGCTCCGGAAACCGCCGTGGGGGATCGGGGTGGCGTTCAAGGTCGTTCCTCGTGAGATGTCCAGCTCGTGCGGCGAGGGCCGAGCGGTACGGGCGTGCGGGCGGATGCGGTGCCTTGGACCTATCTGAGGGCCTCGGGCCGGAGTCGGAAGGCACGGGCGAGGGCGAGATGAGAGTGAAGGGCGAGTGACTCCTCGGCTGTGGTGTCGCAGTGGTGTCGGTTCGCGCAGCAGGAGATGCGCGGCTCAGGAGATGACAGGCCCCCGGGCCACGGCGGCCACGGCGTCCGCCAGCCGGTCCAGGACCGCGCTCGTCTGCTCGTCGCTGATGGTGAGCGGCGGCAGCAGCCGGACGACGCTCGCATGGCGGCCGCCCAGTTCCACGATCAGGCCGCGCCGCAGGCACTCCTGCTGGACGGCGGCGGCCAGTGCGGGCGCGGCAGGACGCGGTCCTGCGCCCCCGGGATCGTCGGTCGGGGCCAGCGGGAGTGCCGGTGCGGGTGCGCACTCGGGGTCCACCAGCTCGAGGCCGATCATCAGACCGCGGCCGCGCACATCGCCGATGCACCCGAACTCCGCCGCCAAGGAGCGCAGTTCGGCCAGCATGCGGGTGCCGAGCGCAGCGGCGCGTTCGGCGAGGCCGTTCTCACGGACGTATCGGAGGGTCGCGGTGCCGGCGGCCATGGCGAGCTGGTTGCCGCGGAACGTGCCGGCGTGGGCGCCGGGACGCCAGACGTCCAGATCGTCGCGGTAGACGACGACGGCGAGTGGCAGACTGCCGCCGATCGCCTTGGAGAGGACCATCACATCGGGGATCACCCCGCTGTGCTCGACCGCCCAGAAACGTCCCGTGCGGCCCACACCGGTCTGCACCTCGTCCGCGATCAGCGGGATCGACCGGGTCTCGGTGATCTGGCGCATGCGGCGCATCCAGGCGTCGGGCGCGGGGTTGACGCCGCCCTCCCCCTGAACCGGTTCGAGGATCATCCCGGCCGGCAGTGTCACGCCTGACTTGTCGTCGTCGAGGAGGGACTCGGTCCAGCGGGCGGCGAGTTCGGCACCGCGATCGCCGCCGACACCGAAGGGGCAGCGGTAGTCCTGCGGGAACGGCAGGCGGGTCACCCGGACGTCGGTCGCGCCTCCGGACGCCTGCAGTGCCCCGGCGGTCATCCCGTGATAGGCGCCGGTGAAGGCGAGGATCCCGCTCCGGCCGGTGGCCGCGCGTACCAGCTTGAGCGCGGCCTCCACGGCGTCGGTCCCGGCCGGACCGCAGAACTGCACACGCGCGCGGTCGGCGAAGCCGGGGGGCAGGGTGCCGAACAGCTCGGTGGTGAAAGCGTCCTTGACGGGCGTGGCCAGGTCCAGGACGTGCAGCGGCGCACCGGAGTCGAGGACGTTGCGGATCGCTTCCAGAACCACCGGGTGGTTGTGCCCGAGGGCCAGCGTGCCCGCGCCGGAGAGGCAGTCGAGGTAGCGGCGGCCGTCCGCGCCCTCGATCGTGAGTCCGCGCGCCCGCACGGGCACGATCGGGAGGGCGCGCGCATAGGTGCGAGCAGCCGATTCGCGCGCCGACTGGCGTCGCAGAATGCCCTCGTGCGCGGCGCGCACCGCTCCGGTCCCGCGCGTCGTCTCGCGCACGGAACACTCCGCCTCGGCTGCCCCGCACTCCTCCGGTTCGCCCTCCACCGGCACCAACGCAGTCTCCGTCACGGTCACGACGACAGTTCCTCCCGCTGTCCAGAGGGAATGGGGGCGAGCGTTTGAGCGCGGTCGGCAGTTCCCCCCGTACATACCAACGACGTGAACGGCCTGTGGAAGCGGTCGGGGGCGAAATTCATACCGCTGATCCCCTGAACGGCCGTGCGAGGCGGGCGCTTCGCACCAGCCGTCACCCGGGTCCCGATGCCGGACCCGTCCTGTGCGACGGAGGTGCGTCGATGATCGCGGCCGTGACGGAACCGTTGCCGTTCCGCGGGAAGTCCCGCACAGCGAGCGCATAGTGTCTGGTGTCGTTCAGTGACATCGGATGATCATCCAAGATGTCCCGCCGTCCCACGGCGGTGCGCCGATCCTGTCAGACGGGTTCATTCCAGGGGGAGTTCAGACCATGCGATCCATACGCCCACTCTTCGCCGCCCGCCGGGAAAGGAGCGTTCGTCGCACCACCTCCCCCGTGCTGGCCGCAGTCGGCCTGGCCACGGCACTGGCGCTGACCGCGACCGCGTGCGACTCGAGCGGGGACGCCAAGGCGGGCGGTGAGGCGAGCGCGTCCGTCTCCGCCTCCGCCGCGGGCGCCGGCAAGATCAAGATCCCGGACGACATCAAGCGGAAGCTCCGGGAACACGGGATCGACATCGACAAGTGGAAGAACGGCGCCTGGAAGAACTGGGACAAGGACGACTGGCTGCGCGAGGCCGACGAGTTCGTCAACCCGATCATCCAGGGGCTGTGGAACCCGGACCGGATGCGCAAGGCCAACGACCCGGACAAGGGTGTCGACGCCAACGACCTCTCGGGCGACCAGGGCGTAACCGACCCGACCCCGGCGCCGGTGCAGGCACAGGCGGTGCGGCCCGCCTATCACGACAGCGCGCCCACGGCGGGCAAGGTGTTCTTCGACTCGCCCGAGGGCACGATGGTCTGCTCGGCGACGGTGGTCGAGGACCCGGCCCATCCCGGCAAGTCCAACCTCGTGTGGACCGCGGGCCACTGTGTGCACGCGGGCCGCAAGGGCGGCTGGTACCGCAACATCGCGTTCGTGCCGGCGTACAACAACGCGGGCAGGACGGAAGCCGAACTGCAGAGCGCGACGCGGGAGCAAATCGCCCCGTACGGCGTCTGGTGGGGTGACTGGGCGCAGACCTCGGACCAGTGGATCGAGCGGGGAAACGAGACCGGTGGCCAGGGCGCGCCGTACGACTTCGCCGTGATCCATGTGACCCCGGAGCAGGGCAACGGCGGCAAGTCCCTGGAGGAGACGGTCGGTTCGGCCCTTCCGGTGAACTTCAACGCGCCGGCCGTACCGAAGGTCGACAGCATCACGGCGACCGGTTACCCGGCCGCGGCGCCGTTCGACGGCCAGAAGCTGTACCAGTGCCAGGACAAGCCGGGCCGGCTGTCGATCGTGCGGACGGATCCGACGATGTACCGCATCGGCTGCACCATGACGGGCGGTTCGTCCGGCGGCGGCTGGGTGGAGAGGGGCAGCGACGGCAAGCCGGCGCTGGTGTCCAACACCTCGATCGGCCCGGTGACCTCCGGCTGGCTGGCGGGCCCGCGCCTGGGGGACGTGGCCAAGGGCATCTACACGTCGGTCAGCAAGAAGTTCGCGAACCAGTGACAGGCTGAACGCCACGCACAAGGCCCGCTCCCTTGGACAGGGAGCGGGCCTTTCGTGCAGGTGGGTCACCCTGACGTACCGGTCCGGCGGGACTCGGGCAGTCGTCGGTCCCGTGGGACTCCGGCGTCGCCGACCGCGTCATGCCTGGGACCGCCGCCGGTCACGTCCTGACGGGGACCGGCAGCGCTCCGTCGTGGCTCAGAGCGCCGGAGCCGGAGCGTACGGGGCGAGCTCCGCGGCCAGTTCCTCGTGCACCCGTACCTTGAGCAGGGTGCCCTCCGGGGTGTGCTCCTCGGAGATCACCTCGCCCTCGGAGTGGGCGCGCGCGACCAGACGGCCGTGCGTGTAGGGCACGAGCGCCTCGATCTCGACCGACGGCCTGGGCAGCTCGTTGTCGATGAGCGCGAGCAGTTCCGCGATGCCCCTGCCCGTGCGCGCCGAGACCGCGATGGCGCGCTTCTCCGTCCGCAGCAGCCGCTGGAGCACCAGCGGATCGGCCGCGTCCGCCTTGTTGATGACGACGATCTCGGGAACGTCGGTCGCGCCGACGTCGCTGATCACCTCACGCACTGCGGCCAGCTGCTCCTCGGGGACCGGGTGGGAGCCGTCCACCACGTGCAGGATCAGGTCGGAGTCACCGACCTCCTCCATGGTGGAGCGGAACGCCTCGACCAGGTGGTGGGGCAGATGCCGCACGAAACCGACGGTGTCGGCCAGCGTGTACAGCCGCCCGCTCGGGGTCTCGGCCCGGCGCACGGTCGGGTCCAGGGTCGCGAACAGTGCGTTCTCGACCAGGACGCCCGCGCCCGTGAGGCGGTTGAGCAGAGAGGACTTGCCGGCGTTGGTGTAACCCGCGATGGCGACCGACGGCACCTTGTGGCGCCGGCGCTCCTGGCGCTTGATCTCGCGGCCGGTCTTCATCTCCGCGATCTCCCGGCGCATCTTCGCCATCTTCTCGCGGATCCGCCGCCGGTCCGTCTCGATCTTGGTCTCACCGGGACCACGGGTCGCCAGGCCGCCACTGCCGCCGCCCATCTGCCGGGACAGGGACTGACCCCAGCCTCGGAGCCTCGGCAGCATGTACTGCATCTGTGCGAGCGCGACCTGCGCCTTGCCCTCTCGGGACTTCGCGTGCTGGGCGAAGATGTCCAGGATCAGGGCCGTGCGGTCGATGACCTTGACCTTGACGACGTCCTCGAGGTGGATCAGCTGGCCCGGGCTGAGCTCACCGTCGCAGATGACGGTGTCGGCGCCCGTGTCGATCACGATGTCCCGCAGCTCCTGGGCCTTGCCGGAGCCGATGTACGTGGCGGCGTCGGGCTTGTCGCGGCGCTGGATCACACCGTCCAGCACCAGCGCGCCCGCGGTCTCCGCGAGGGCCGCCAGCTCGGCGAGCGAGTTCTCCGTGTCCTGCACGGTCCCCGAGGTCCACACGCCGACGAGCACGACGCGTTCGAGGCGCAACTGCCGGTACTCGACCTCGGTGACGTCCTCGAGCTCGGTGGACAGGCCCGCCACGCGGCGCAGCGCCGCGCGCTCGGAGCGGTCGAACTGGTCGCCGTCCCGCTCTCCGTCGAACTCGTGGCTCCAGGCGACGTCCTCTTCCATCAGGGCATCGGCCCGAAGACCTTCGGGGTAGGCGTGCGCGAAGCGCTGGGTGTCCTGGGAAGGGGAAGAAGAGGAGGTCATTGGGTCCTTACGTCGTTGGGGATACCGCTTGCGGCGGCGGAGCCGGCCGCTTGGGCCGCACACCTCGCCACCCTGCACAACGCTCGAGCGGACCGGGACATTCCCGGCCGCCCGCGTTCTGGGGGCCGCGCCGCCGACCCGACGATGGTCGCACGGCGCGGCCCGCCCCGTCATCCGACTTACCGCGTGCTCGCGGAGGGCTGCACCGGGTCGCTCTTCCAGTCCGGGTGCCGCGGCATCGGCGGGGTCTTCTCGTCGTGGAGCCAGCCCTGGAAGAACGCACCGAGGTCGCGTCCGGCGACGTCGGACGCCAGGCGTTCGAAGTCGGCCGTGGTGGCCGTACGGTCCCGGTGCACGGCCACCCAGAGCCGCTCCAGACGCTCGAACGCGGAGCGTCCGATCTCCTGACGCAGCGCGTACAGGACGAGCGCGGCGCCGTCGTAGACGTTCGGGCGGAAGATGCTGATCTTCTTGCCCGGATTCGGGGACCTGGGGGCGGCCGGCGGTCCTCCGACGGCGCGCCAGGTGTCGGAGAGGGTGTAGGCCGCCTTCATACGGGTCTCCAGGGCCTTGCCCGCGGTCTCCTCCGCGTACAGGGCCTCGTACCAGGTGGCGTGCCCTTCGTTCAGCCACAGGTCGGACCAGGTGCGCGGGCTGACGCTGTCCCCGAACCACTGGTGGGACAGTTCGTGCACCATGATCGACTCGACGTACCACTTGGGGTACGCGGGCTCGGTGAAGATGTTCTTCTCGAAGAGGGTGAGCGTCTGTGTCTCCAGTTCGAAACCGGTCTGGGCCTGGGCGATCAGCAGGCCGTACGTCTCGAAGGGATAGGGGCCGAGCTTCTCCTCCAGCCAGGCGATCTGGTCGGGGGTCTTCGCCAGCCACGGTTCGAGGACCTTCGCGTCGGCGGCGGGTACGACGTCGCGGACGGGCAGTCCGTTCGGTCCCCTGCGGTGCAGCACGGCGGTGTGGCCGATGGAGACCTGGGCCAGTTCGGTCGCCATGGGGTGGAGGGTGCGGTAGGTCCAAGTGGTGGCTCCGCCCGTGCGCTGCCTGCCCAGCGGCACACCGTTGGCCACGGCCGTGTAGCCGTCGGGTGCGGTCACGTGGAAGGTGAAGACCGCCTTGTCGGAGGGGTGGTCGTTGCACGGGAAGACCAGGTGGGCGGCGTCGGCCTGGTTGGCCATGGCGAGCCCGTCGTCGGTCCGCACCCATCCGCCGTCCTGGCCGTCCGGGGACACCGGGTTGCTCGTGTGACGCACGGTGATCCGCAGCACGCTGCCTCTGGGGAGCGGGATCTCCGGTGTGATCACCAGGTCCTCCCCGGCGCCGGTGAAGGCCGCGGGAGCGCCATTGACCTCGACAAACTGCACCGTGCCGCGTGCGAAGTCGAGGTTGACGCGATCCAGGCGCTCGGTGGCGCGCGCCCGGATCGTGGTGACGGCGCTGAGGGGCTTGCTGTTGCTGCCGGGGTAGGTGAAGGCGAGGTCGTACGAGAGCACGTCGTAGCCGGGGTTGCCGAGCGTCGGGAACAGTCGGTCGCCGAGGCCGAGCGGTGCGGCGGGCGGGGAAGCGCCGGCGGCGACGAGACAGCCGGAAACGGCGGAGACCAGCAGGGCAGTTCTGGCGCGGCGGGCACGGGGGATCACGGAGCGGAGGCTGAGCGGCATGGACCACGGCTACCAGCGCGCACCGCTCGCGAGGTGACGGCGCGCGCCGGGCCCACCCGAACGGTTCAGCCCGGGCCGTCCCGCGCGTTGGCCCCGCAGGTCGGAAGGCTAGTGGGCGGCCGCGGGGTGCTGCGCGCGGCTCACGTCGAAGACGCCGGGCACGTTGCGCATCGCTCGCATCAGGGCCGGTAGGTGTGCCGCGTCCGGGAGTTGGAGTGTGTATGTGTGGCGCACGCGCTGCTGGCTGGGCGGTTCGACAGTGGCGGAGACAATCCCCGCGCCCTCCAGGGCGATTGCTTCGGTGAGGTCCGCGAGGAGGTGCGGGCGCACAAAGGACTCGGCGACGAGCGTGACCCGGCAGTGTGTGGTGTCGCCCCAGCGCACACCGACCTCCGCGCGCCCGGCGCTCTTCATACGCGCCACTCCGGCGCATTCGATGCGATGGACCGTCACCACACCCCCGCGGACGGCGAATCCGGTGACCTCGTCGGGCGGCACGGGTGTACAGCAGCCCGCCATGCGGACGGAGGCGCCGGGCAGGTCGACAACGGCGTTGGCAGTGCGTGCGCCCGGCGCGTCCGGGCTGGGGCCCGCGGGCGGCGCAGGCGGGCGGGTGGCGGTCAGGTGCGCGGTGCCGCGCACCGTGGCGCCGACCGTCGAGTCCTCGGCGCCGTGCCGCGCGTCGCCCGGTTCCGACGCGCCGTCGGTCGTGTCGCCCGAGGCCGGACGGGCCGCGAGCCGACGCTGGATGGCGATCCTCGCGACGGGCGTGTACGCGTGCTCCAGCCACTCCTCGGAGGGCTCCGACGCCGGGTCCTGGCCCATCAGGAGCTGAACGGTGTCGCCGTCCTTGAGGACCGTGCTCAGGGTCGCCAGCCGTCCGTTGACCCGGGCCCCGATACAGGCGTGCGCGTCCTCGCCGTACTGCGCGTACGCGGCGTCCACGCAACTCGCGCCCTCCGGAAGCCCCAGTGCGCCGCCGTCGGCACGGAACACGGTGATCTCCCGGTCCTGTGCGAGGTCCTCGCGCAGCGCCGACCAGAAGGTGTCGGTGTCGGGGGCCGCCTCCTGCCAGTCCAGGAGCCTGGAGAGCCAGCCGGGGCGGGTCGGGTCGGCGCGCTCGCCGTCGGCCGGGTCGTCGGAGGACGGAGCGTAGGGGTTGCCGAGCGCGATGACGCCGGACTCGGCGACCTTGTGCATCTGGTGCGTGCGGATGAGGACTTCGGCGACCTCGCCGTCCTCGCGGGCGACCGCGGTGTGCAGCGACTGGTACAGGTTGAACTTCGGGACGGCGATGAAGTCCTTGAACTCCGAGACCACCGGGGTCATGCAGGTGTGCAGTTCACCGAGGACGCCGTAGCAGTCGGCGTCCTCGTTCACCAGCACCAGCAGGCGGCCGAAGTCGGCGCCGCGCAGCCTGCCCCGCTTGCGGGAGATGCGGTGGACGGAGACGAAGTGTCTGGGTCTGATCAGGACTTCCGACTGGATTCCGGCCTCACGCAGGACGGTCCGTACCTGCTCGGTCATCGCGGCGAGGGGGTCGTCGCCGTGCGCCGCGTTCTCGGCGATCAGTTCCCTCGTGTGCTCGTACTCCTCGGGATGCAGGATCCCGAAGACGAGGTCTTCCAGTTCGGTCTTGAGCGCCTGGACGCCGAGGCGTTCGGCCAGCGGGATGAGGACGTCGCGGGTGACCTTGGCGATGCGTTCCTGCTTCTCGGGGCGCATGACCCCGAGGGTGCGCATGTTGTGCAGCCGGTCGGCCAGTTTGATCGACATCACCCGGACGTCGTTGCCGGTGGCGACGAGCATCTTGCGGAAGGTCTCGGGTTCGGCGGCGGCCCCGTAGTCGACCTTCTCCAGCTTGGTCACGCCGTCCACCAGATAGCGCACCTCTTCGCCGAACTCCTCGCCCACCTGATCGAGAGTCACGTCCGTGTCCTCGACCGTGTCGTGCAGCAGGGAGGCGGTCAAGGTGGTGGTCTCGGCACCGAGTTCGGCAAGGATCAGAGTGACGGCGAGGGGGTGCGTGATATACGGCTCGCCGCTCTTGCGCATCTGCCCCCGGTGCGAGGACTCCGCCAACAAGTAGGCACGCCGCAGGGGTTCCAGGTCGGCGTCGGAGTGGTGGGCGCGGTGTGCCTCGGCGACATGGCCGATGGCGTCGGGCAGCCGGTCGCGGGCCGCAGTGCCGAGCAGTGCGGCCCGCCCCAGTCGGCGCAGGTCGATCCGGGGGCGGCTCTTCCTGCGGTGCTCCCCTGGCGTCGCGGGGACGGGGTTGGCAGGGTTCGTGGCCTCCGCACTCATTGGGCACCTCCGGCTGCGTGGACCGGCGGACGGGTGCCGCATGGCGTACGCGGCGCGGGGGATGGCAACGGTCCCCCGCCCGGGCCGGTGCTTGATGCTACCGAGCCCACCACGCCCGGCCGACCGGCTCTCGCCGAGCGTGAAACGGATCACCCATTCGAGCGAAAGGATGGAGGGTTTACGGTTTTGCGCCACGGGCAGGAGCGCCGACCGTCGATTCGATCGTTCCCGGTGGCGCCGGGCCGCGGATAGGAGCGTTCAGAAGCCCTCCGGGCTGCGCTACGGAACGGCGCGGCCGTGCCACCGACCGCGCTTTCCGGCCAATCGGCGGAACGCGGCGTCACCGTCCACGTGCCACACCGTGCTTCGGCGCGCCGCCGGTTCGCCCCAGAGAAGCCGCTGGACGGCTCGCGTTCGCCATCCGCGACGATCCCCCGGCCGGCCGTCGGGCGGCGGCGGTGCACGGCACGCCGTTCCAGTCGGCGGATGGCGCGGCGCTCCGGTTCAGCGGGGCGCGGGCCCCCCGGTTCAGCGGGGCGCGCGGCGCCTGCGGTTCAGCGGGTCGCGGCAGCCAGCCACTGGGTGTCGATCTCGCCCTCGGCGACGATCACCGCCGGTCCGGTCATCTCGATCTCGCCGTCCGGGCGCTCGGTGATCACCAGGGTGCCGCCGGGGACGTCCACGGTGTACGTGGCCGGTACACCCGTCACGGCCGGATCGGCGCCGTCGCGGCGGGCCGTGGCGACGGCGACCGCGCAGGCGCCCGTGCCGCAGGAGCGGGTCTCACCCGAACCGCGCTCGTGGACGCGCATTGCGACGTGTCCGGGTGCCCGGTCCGCCACGAACTCGACGTTGACTCCGTCCGGGTAGGCCGAGGCCGGGCTGAAGGGCGGAGGGCTGTACAGATTGCCCGCATGGGCGAGGTCGTCGACGAAGGCGACCGCGTGGGGATTGCCCATGTTCACATTGCGCGCGGGCCAGCTGCGCTCGCCGACGCTGACCGTGACGTCTCCCTCGGGCAGGACCGCTCTGCCCATGCCGACGGTGATGTCTCCCTCGGCGGAGTCGCTGCCGGGCCCGGGCTTGGCGATGTGCACGGTCTTCACACCCCCGCGCGTGGCGACCGCGAGATCCCCCTCGGTCACGTACCCGGCGCGCTGGAGGTAGCGGGCGAAGACCCGCACGCCGTTGCCGCACATCTCCGCGATCGAGCCGTCCGCGTTGCGGTAGTCCATGAACCACTCCGCGTCGGCGGCCATCTCCCGGGCCTCGGGATGTGCCGCGGAACGCACCACGTGCAGCAGACCGTCGCCGCCGATGCCCGCGCGGCGGTCGCACAGGGCGGCGACGGCGGTCGGGGGCAGGTCGAGGGCGTTCTCCGGGTCGGGGACGATCACGAAGTCGTTCTCCGTGCCGTGCCCCTTGAGGAAGGCGATCCGCGTGCTCATTCCTCGATCGTACGGGGTCGGTACGACACCACGGACCGCACGGCAGCGGTACGGCTGCCCGGCAGACGGACCGCGCGGCCTCAGCGCAGCCGGGCCACCCGCCACACGGCCAGGACCACGACCACGGCGACCAGCCCGGCGTAGGCGAGGGCCACCCGCCAGTCCGGACGGCGCCCGGAGCCGCGCTGGGGCACGCCGGGCCAGGTGTAGCCGACACGCCGCGCGGCCATCATGCCCCAGCCCGCCGCGCACGAGCAGATCAGCAGCCCGAGCATGGCGACCACGGCACCGCCGTCGCCGAACTCGAAGGCCAGCGGGAAGGCGAACATCAGCGAGCCGACCGCCGCGAGCGCCACGATCGGGGCGAGCTGCCAGGTGCGCAGCCGGCGCTGCGGGCGCAGCTCGACCTCGACCTCGTGCCCGGCGGTCAGCTCGTGCGCCTCCGGCCCGTCGGCGGTCACGCCGCCGGTCGGGTGCTCGTCGGGCCCGTCGGAGCTGAGCCTGTCGTCCACGCCCTCGCCGCTGCCGTACTCCGCGCCTTGAGCGGTGTCGCGAGGGCCGGCCTCCATCGCCACGTGCCCTCCCAACTCGGACTCACTTGGTCGATCGAAGCTCGATGATGGCATGCCACAGGAGGCCCGAATGACGGCCGGAGCGTCCCGATGCCATCACGTGATCAGGCTGTAACCGGTCGTTCGACCAACGCCAGTGCGAGGTGCGGGAGTTCCATTCGGTCCGCCGCAGCACCGCTGAGCCAGTGCACGCGCGGGTCGCGACGGAACCAGGAATCCTGACGGCGCGCGAAGCGCTTGGTGGCGCGCACGGTCTCGGCGCGCGCCTCTTCCAGGGTGCACTCCCCCGCGAACGCCGCGAGCACCTGCTGGTATCCGAGCGCGCGGGACGCCGTGCGCCCCTCCCGCAGGCCCTGCGCCTCCAGTGCGCGTACCTCGTCCACGAGCCCGGCCTCCCACATGCGGTCGACGCGGCGTGTGATGCGCTCGTCGAGCTCGGGGCGGGCCACGTCGACGCCGATCTGCACGGTGTCGTAGACCGAGTCGTGACCCGGGAGATTGGCGGTGAAGGGCAGCCCGGTGATCTCGATGACCTCCAGGGCCCGGACGATACGGCGGCCGTTGCTGGGCAGGATCACCCGTGCCGCCTCCGGATCGGCGGCGGCCAGGCGCGCGTGCAGCGCTCCGGAGCCGCGCAGGGCGAGCTCCTCCTCGAGCCGGGCGCGCACCTCGGGGTCGGTTCCGGGGAACTCCAGGTTGTCGACCGCGCCGCGCACGTACAGCCCGGAGCCGCCGACCAGGACGGGCCAGCGGCCCTCGGCGAGCAGTGCGTCGATCCGCGCGCGGGCGAGGCGCTGGTACTCGGCCACGGACGCCGTCACGGTCACGTCCCAGATGTCCAGCAGGTGGTGCGGAACGCCGCCCCGCTCCTCGGGCGTCAGCTTGGCGGTGCCGATGTCCATCCCGCGGTACAGCTGCATGGAGTCGGCGTTGACGACCTCCCCACCGAGGCGCTGGGCCAGGAACACGCCCAGATCGGACTTTCCGGCCGCGGTCGGTCCCACGACGGCGATGACCCGCGGCGCGGGCGTTGCACTACTCACCGCAACAGTTTCGCAAACCTCCGGGCCTCGCCTCGAACGAGTTAGGTGACGCCCGGATGCGAGTTCGTTGCCCGTTGCGAGGTCCCGGCCGCCGCTTCGAGAGCGGGTGGGCCGGGAGATGCAAGTGGGCACTCCGAGCTACGCGGTATTTCGCCCGCACGAGTAATGTATGGAGTTGATATGGGCGTTTTTGCACGGCTTTTCCCGAGGTCGAGGACGACGGAGGAGGTGCGGCCCTCGGAGGCGGAGGCTCCGCAGCCGACGGCCCCGGCCCAGCCGCAGACGCCGGACGAGGCGAAGGACCCGGTCACATCCGGGACCGAGGCCGCGCCGGGGGTCACGGTGGAGGAGCCGGCGCAGGCCGCCGTCGAGAAGGGTGTCGGGATTCCCAGGCAGCAGTCCGTGGACATGGCCGCCGACCGCGAGGCCGACGAGGGCGCCCGCACGTAACTGCCTCCGCAAGGGAAGGTGGATCATGCGTCTCGTGGACAATCTGAAAGTCAAGGTCTCGGAGTTCGCGCAGCAGCACGAGGGGAAGGTCGATCGCGGCCTGGAAAAGGCTGCGAAGGTGATCGACGAGAGGACCAAGGGCAAGTACAGCGACAAGATCCACACCGGCACGGACAAGGCGAAGGGCGCGATGGAACGCATCGCCCACCGCGACACGGGCCCGGCGGACGCCGCGGGTATGCCACCGGAGTCCGGCACGGGAGAGACGCCGCCGGAAAATCGGCCACCGTCGGCCTCCTGACCCGGCAGACGGCACATACGGCGGACGGCCGTGAGGCGCTCAGCCTCCCGGCCGTCCGCCGTATCGGGACGCGGGCCACGCATCCGCTAGGACCAGGCAGCCACCAGGTACCCCACCCCGTACGGTGCGTCGTCGTACAGCAGCGCGCCCGACAGGCCCGCGCCCTCGGCGGCGCCCGCCATGATCTGCCAGGGGGCCCGGCCGCAGGCCTTGAGTTCCCGGGCCAGGTCCGCGTCCAGCGCCTTCAGGCCCGCCGTGTCCGCCGCCGCGAGCGCACGCGCGACCTCCGCGTCGAAGCCGGCCGCGCGCTCGTCCAGGTAGCCGGGAGCCTTGAGCGTGCGGCACGCGCTCGCGTCGCCCATGACCAGGAGGGCCACGCGCTCGTCCGGACCGGCCAGCTCGGCTCCGAGCGCGGCACACCGCTCGGGGGCGAGGGACTCCGCCACGCCCAGCCCCTCCAGGGGCGCGTCCGCCCAGTCGGTCCGCTCCAGCAGCCACGCGGCGACCGCGAGCGCGGGCGGAAGCTCGCGACCGGACCCCGCCGGGTCCGCTCCGCCGGTGCCCAGCCGTACACCGACGTCCACGCCGAACCCGCGGAAGGATCCCCGGGTGCCCTCGGGGTACGGGACGTGCCCGCCCTCCTCGGCGGGTCCGACGATCACCAGCCGGTCCGGCCGCGCGGCGGCGAGCACGCCGAGCGCGTCCAGACACGCGGCACGGGCACCGTCCAGCTCGGGAGCGGCGCCCGCGGCGACCTCGGGCACGAGCAGCGGCGGACAGGGACAGACGGCGGCGGCGACAAGCATGATCCGCAGCGTAACCCCGCCGGACGGCGGCACGTCATTGCCCTGCGTGCGCGCAAGTGGACCCGAGAGCCGACGACGAGAAGGGCGCAACCGAACACACGCCGGTGACCACCGGGCGTTGCCGACGATCGGGCCGGTGACGCCCAGCGCACAACGGTGAAGGGAGGGTGGCCGGGCCGACAGCGTCCGCCGGGACCGCGCCCGCCCCGCCGACCGCGACGTCAGTCGCAGCCGCACGCGCCCGCGGACGCCACAGGCAGGGGCTCGGGGGCGCCGATCTTCGGCAGCCCGAGCATCACCCCGGCCGGCTTGGCGGCCGCCGCGGCGTTCCGCTTCTCCCACGCGTCGCCCGCGCGCGTCCGGCGTACGCCGAGGACGGGTCCCTCGGCCAGGAGGTGGTGCGGGGCGGCGTACGTGATCTCGACCGTCACCACGTCGCCGGGGCGGACCTCCTCGTCCGGCTTGGTGAAGTGGACCAGACGGTTGTCGGGGGCACGGCCGGAGAGGCGGTGGGTCGCACCGTCCTTGCGGCCCTCGCCCTCGGCGACCATCAGCTCCAGGGTGCGGCCGACCTGCTTCTTGTTCTCCTGCCAGGAGATCTCCTCCTGAAGGGCGACGAGACGCTCGTAGCGCGCCTGGACGACCTCCTTGGGGATCTGGTCCTCCATGGTGGCGGCGGGCGTGCCGGGCCGCTTGGAGTACTGGAAGGTGAAGGCCTGCGTGAACTGCGCCTCGCGGACGACGTGCAGGGTCTGCTCGAAGTCCTCCTCGGTCTCGCCGGGGAAGCCCACGATGATGTCGGTCGTGATCGCCGCGTGCGGGATGGCGGCCCGCACCTTCTCGATGATCCCCAGGTAGCGCTCCTGGCGGTACGAGCGGCGCATCGCCTTCAGCACCGTGTCCGAGCCGGACTGGAGCGGCATGTGCAGCTGCGGCATCACGTTCGGCGTCTCGGCCATGGCCGCGATGACGTCGTCGGTGAAGTCGCGGGGGTGCGGCGAGGTGAAGCGGATCCGCTCCAGCCCCTCCACCTTGCCGCAGGCCCTCAGCAGCTTGCTGAAGGCTTCGCGGTCGCCGATGTCGGAGCCGTACGCGTTCACGTTCTGCCCGAGCAGGGTGATCTCCGAGACGCCCTCGGCGACCAGTGCCTCGACCTCGGCCAGGATGTCGCCGGGGCGGCGGTCCTTCTCCTTGCCGCGCAGCGCCGGGACGATGCAGAAGGTGCAGGTGTTGTTGCAGCCGACGGAGATCGACACCCACGCCGCGTACGCGCTCTCGCGGCGCGTGGGCAGCGTCGACGGGAACGCCTCCAGCGACTCGGCGATCTCGACCTGCGCCTCCTCCTGCACCCGGGCGCGCTCGAGCAGGACGGGCAGCTTGCCGATGTTGTGCGTACCGAAGACGACGTCCACCCAGGGCGCCTTCTTCACGATGGTGTCGCGGTCCTTCTGCGCGAGACAGCCGCCGACCGCGATCTGCATCCCGGGCCGCGTGGCCTTCTTCGGTGCGAGGCGGCCGAGGTTGCCGTAGAGACGGTTGTCGGCGTTCTCGCGGACGGCGCAGGTGTTGAAGACGACGACGTCCGCGTCGCCGTCCGAACCCTCCGGCGCCCGCACATAGCCGGCCTCTTCGAGCAGCCCGGACAATCGCTCGGAGTCGTGGACGTTCATCTGGCACCCGTAGGTGCGGATCTCGTAGCTCTTGGGTGCTGGAACGTCCACGGCGAGGCTCCGGTCGCTGCTGCTGGTCATGCCTCAAGGGTAGGTGGTCCCCCACGGGTGCCCGTCCGGGACCGACCAGCGGGCGCAGGCGGCTTCTGGTTGATCGATGCGATCGGGCTGATCCGGTCAGGAGGCCCTGGTGCCGATCACATGCCTGACGCCGGAGACGGTCGCGGCGGCGACAGCGGCGAGGAGCGCAAGGACGACGGCCGTGAACCACGTCGTCGCGGTGGTCACGCTCATGGAACGGCTGGCGAGGCCCAGGCCCACCGGCAGGATCGCCAGGCCGAGGTAGGAGGCGAGGAACAGCCCGGCGAGGGCTTCGCCGCGCCGGGCCGGGGCGGCCGTACCTGCCACGTGCCCGACGGCGGACTTGAACAGCACCCCGGCACCGGCACCGGCCACGATCCCGGCGAGCAGGAACACGGGCAGGCTGGCGAGGTGCATGCCGACGGCGAGGGCGGCCATGCCCACGGCCTGGGCGAGCAGCCCGATGTACCAGCGCGTGAGGGCACGGAGCCGGCCGGTGCCCGTCTGGGCGGCCGCGGCGGCGCCGAACACGGCGAACACGACCAGTCCGGCCAGTGCGCGGGAGGGGTGGTGCAGGGTCCCGCCGACGAAGCCGGGAACCACGGAGGTGAACAGGCCGAACACGGCCATGGAGGTGAATCCGGCCGCGGCGGCGGCGAGGTAGCCGGGGCCGCCGCGGGTGGCCCCGACCCGCTGGGGACGGTAGGCCGGCCTGACGGCGGGCTTCCGGGCGGTCTCGGGTGTCAGCGCGATGGCGGCCGCGCCGGTCAGCAGCAGCACGACGAAGACCGCGTACGGCAGCCGGAGCGGCGCACCCAGGTACTGGGCGAGCACGCCCGCGGCGATGGGGCCGACGCCCAGGCCGCCGATGTTGGCCACGGTCGACACGGTCTCGAACCGCCGTGTCGAGGCGCCGGGCCGGTGAGCGCTGTGCAGCTCGTGCAGATAGGCGGTGGCGGTCGCCGTCAGCATCCCGACACCGAGACCGGTGACCAGCCGGGCGACGATCAGCACCGGCAGTGACGGGGTGGCGAGGAAAAGCGCCGCGGCAAACAGTTCCAGCGCCAGCGCCGCCGTCATGACCTTCTTGCGGCCCAGCCAGTCCGAGACGTGTCCGGCAAGGAACAGACTGGTCAGCACACCGACGGCGTAGACGGCGAACACGACGGTGACCGTGAACGTGGAGAACCCGTCATGAGCCTGGTAGAGGGGATACAGCGGCGTGGGAAGCGTGGAGAACGCCATGGCCGTCACGAACACCCCGGCCACCGTCCAGAACGCGGCGCCGTATCGGCGGTCGCCACGCTCGCGCTCCGGCGCCGGGGCCTTCCGGCCGGGTACACCATCCGTTCGCAGGCCCTTGACCGACGTCATCGACATCAGAGGACTCCGATCCGTTGACGGGGATTCCATGGGCGGTGGATTCCATCGACCGTGGAACCGGCGGCCTTCCTTCACCGCCTGCCGTTGCCAACATGTACGAGCAGCCGTTGTTTCCCATACAGGAGAGATGATCCAAGATGATGGTTATCTGAATGTGAGATAGCCGAGGAGGATGGTCATGGATCTGCGGCAGATGGAGGTCGTCGTCGCCGTCGCCGAGGAGGGCGGGTTCAGTGCCGCGGCCCGGCGGCTGCACATCGTGCAGTCCGCGGTCTCCAGCACGGTCCGCGCCCTGGAGCGCGAACTGGGCGCGTCACTGTTCCAGCGCACCACCCACCGGGTGTCGCTGACCCCCGCGGGGCACGCCTTCCTGCCCGCCGCCCGCGCCACCCTGCGCGCCGCCGAGGAGGCCAGGGCGGCGGTGGACATCGCCCAGGGAGAGCTCCGCGGAGAGATCACCATCGGTGTGATGCAGGGTCTGTACGCCGGCCTGGCACTGGCGCTGGCGCACTTCCACCAGGAGAACCCGGGCGTGGTGGTCCGGCTGCGTCAGGCCCCGGCCGAAGACCTCCCGAAGGCCCTGCGCACCGGTACCGTCGACCTGGCCGTGGCCGCCCTGGACACCGTGCCGCGCGGTCTCGGGACCCGGCTGCTGTCGCGGGAGGAGATGGTCCTGGTGACCGCCCCGAGGCCGAGCGCTCTGCCGCCCGAGGGGCCGGTCACCCTGCCGGAGGCGGCCCGTCTGCCGCTGGTGGACTTCTCCCCCGGCTGGGCGATCCGGCAGGAGGTCGACAGGGCCTTCCGTGCGGCGTCCCTCGAACGCAGCGTCACGTTCGAGGTGAACGACCTGCTGGCCGCCAGCGACCTGGTCCGGCACAGCCTCGGGGCGTGCATCATGCCCCCGTCGGTGGCCGCCCGGTTCCCCGATCTCCCCGTGCGCCACTTCACCGCGCACGCGCCGGCATGGACGATCAGAGTCGTCCACCCGCACGGGCAACCGTCCCCCGCGGTCGCCGCGTTCCTGCGGCACATCAGATAGCCGTACCAGGACGAGCCCGTACAGGCGGAAGGCATCGGGAGAAGCACCGGCTCAGTTCGCACGAGCGGGACGTACTGGCCTCCAGGGCTGGACTCGGTCCATTCGTGCGCGTGCCGTCCGACGAGCACGGCACCGGTGCGCTCAAGCGGGACTCAAGGTGCCCCGGGCAAACTGGCCGCGCAGTCGTGTCACTGACGGACCATGGGGGGAACAGGTGACCGTACGCACCCTGCCCGACCTGCTGCTCCGGCGGGCGGAGCGGGAGCCTGACGCAGCGGCGTACCTGCTGCTCGACTGGCACACCCCGAAGGGCGGTCCGGAGCGGATGCACCGCCGGCAGATCGGCTACGGGGAGCTGGACCAGGCCGCCCGGCGGCTGGCCGCATGGCTGCTGGAGCGGGGGCTGGGCGGACAGCGGGTGCTCGTTCTCCAGCAGCAGCCCGAGCTGTTCATCCCGTCGCTCTTCGGCTGTCTGTACGCCGGCGCGATCCCGACGCCGTGCCCGGTGCCGAACGGGCGGCGCAGCGCCGACGAGCGCGTGCTCAGCATCGTCCAGGACGCGCAGATGTCGCTGCTGCTCACCGACCGGGAGTCGGCGGCGGCCGTCTCCTACCTGGTGTCGGCGGTGGGCCGGGCCGACCTGCCCTGCCTGGCCCTGGACGACTCCACCGCGCTGCCGGCCGCGGCGGACTGGCGGCCTCCCGGGTGGGACCCGGACGCGGTAGCCGTCCTCCAGTACACCTCGGGCTCGACGCGGGAGCCGCGCGGCGCCCGGCTCACCCACCGCAATCTGCTGGCCAACCAGCACGAGCTGGGGGCGCTGCTGGGCACCGGCCCGCACTCGCGGGTCGGGGGCTGGCTGCCCTTCCACCACGACATGGGCCTGTCCGGACTGCTGCTGCACCCGCTGTGGCTGGGCACCGCAGGAGTGCTGATGTCCACGTCCGACTTCGCCCGCCGTCCGGGCCGGTGGCTCCAGGCGGTGAGCGAGTGCGGGGTGACCGTCAGCGGCGGCCCGGACATCGCCTACGAGCTGTGCACCCGCAAGGTCGGCGAGGAGCAGCTCGCCGAGCTCGATCTGACGGGCTGGCAGGTCGCCGTCAACGGCTCGGAGCCGGTGCGGGCCCAGACCATGGACGCCTTCGCCGACCGGTTCGCACAGGTCGGCTTTCGGTCGAGCGCGTTCGTACCGGCCTACGGGCTGGCCGAGAGCACGCTGCTGACCGCGGGCCGGCGCGCGGGGACCAGCGGGCCGCCGCGCCCTTACCACGCGGACATCGCGGAGCTGGAGTCGGGGCGGCTCGCTCCGGCCGTCCCGGGCCGGTCCTCCCGCGCCCTCGTGGGCTGCGGCACCACGGTGGCGCCAGGCAACGACCTGCGGATCGTGGAGCCGGACACCGGCCGGGCACTGCCCGAGGACCGGGTCGGCGAGATCTGGACCCGCGGCCCGAGTGTGGCCGACGGCTACTGGAAGCGCCCGCTGGAGACCCGCGAGACATTCTGCGGAACCACCACGGACGGCGAGACCGGCTTCCTGCGGACCGGCGACCTCGGGGTGCTGCACGGCGGCGAGCTGTTCGTCACCGGCCGGATCAAGGACATGGTGGTGGTGGCCGGGCGCAACCTGCACCCGCAGGACGTCGAGCACCGCGTGCAGCAGCTCAGTGAACTCTTCGGCGCCGGCGCGGTGTTCAGCGCGGAACCTGGCCGCAACGGGCTGGTGGTCGTCCAGGAAGTACGTCTAGGACGCCGCTACGACCTGGATCTGGCCGCCCTGGAGCGGGAGGTGCGGGCCTGTGTCGCACGGGACTTCGAGGTGCGCGCCACCCAGGTGGTGCTCGTCAGACCCGGGACGGTGCGCCGCACCTCGAGCGGCAAGATCCAGCGGCCCGCGATGCGCAGGCTGTTTCTGCGCGGCCGACTGGTGCCGCTGACCATTCCCGGGTGACTGCCGGGCGGCGGTCCGACAGGTACAAGCGCGCCTGAGGGCACCGCAGTTCAATGCTTTGCCACCGTTGGCCCAGAAGGTACGGTTGTGCCCGCCGGGAGAACAACGGGGGCTCGGTATCTGGCCGGAGGGGACGCATGATCCGCGTGCTGCTCGCCGAAGACATGCACATGGTTCGCGGCGCGCTGGTCGCTCTGCTGTCGATGGAGCCGGACATCGCCGTCGTGGCGGAGGTGGACGACGGCGACCAGGTGGTGCCGGCCGCACTGAAGCACCGGCCCGACATCGCCGTCCTCGACGTCGACCTGCCCGGCACCGACGGGTTGTCCGCCGCCAGCTCGCTCCACGAGCAGCTGCCGTCGTGCGGCACCCTCATGCTGACCAGCCTGGGCAAGCCCGGCACGCTCAAGCGGGCGCTGAGCGCCCGGGTGTCCGGTTTCCTCCTCAAGGACGCACCGCCGGAGCAACTGGCCAGCGCCATAAGGAAGGTGGCCGCCGGGGAACGGGTTGTCGACCCGGAGCTGGTGCTCTCCGCCTGGGACCACGCGCAGAGCCCGCTGACCGCCCGTGAGGTGGAGGTGCTGCAACTCGCCGCGCAGGGTGCGCAGGTGGGCGAGATCGCGGCGGCGCTCTTCCTCTCCGCGGGAACCGTGCGCAACTACCTCACGACGATCGTCACCAAACTCAACGCGCGTAACCGCGTCGACGCCATCCGTATCGCGCAGGAGGCGGGCTGGCTGCCCTGAGCGGCGGCAGGCCGCCGGCCCGCCCTGGGCAGGACGCTGCCTCCGGACCGAACCTCTTCCGCTCGGCGTCGAGTCCCGAGGTCGTCGCGTGGGCGCCGGACACCGTCTCGGCCACGTGCGGGGCGGGCCGTTCGCGACAAAACCGAGGCGGCCTTCAGGGCGTCGTCGGCTCGCCCCAACTCGGCCTTTTCCTTGCGGTGTCGCGTCCGTGTGGTACGCCCGGCGGTGGTCGCACTCCAGGCGCCGCCCCGGAGGCCGGCCAGGACCCGGCAGGACTATTCCCGCGGTGCCCGTCTGTGGGGGCCGAGGTCGCGGTCCGCATGAGGGGCCGGACGGCCGAAGGCCGGCGCCTGGCGGACACCGTGCTCGCGAAGCGTGTCCGGATACTTTTTCGGTCCAGGCACAGGACCCGCGTTCCCCCGCCTGCCGAGGCGCGTATGCCTGGCTTCGGTGCCGCCGTGGAATTCGGCACGGTTCAGTCCCCGCGCCGCCGAGCCCCCGGCGCCGTTCGCGAACCCGCTCACCGTGCCGTTCCCACTCGCCGTGCCGTCCCCGGTGTCCGCGCCCGACGGGCCGTCACCCGCCCCGGCCGTCGGCGTCCCGTGCGCGTCCGGAATCTCGGCCACCACCTCGAACCGGCCGCCGGACCGCAGTCCGGCCGTCAGCGTGCCGCCGACCGTCGCCAGCCGGGTCTCCATGTTCACCAGTCCGCCGCTGTCCGGCCACGCCGTGGGCGGGGGCGCGAGGCCGTCGTCGGGTGCCTCCAGCCCGGTGCCGTCGTTGACGATGACCAGCCGCAGCCGGTGGTCCACCCGGTCGAGCCTTATGACACAGTGCTGCACCTTGCTGTGCCGCAGCATGTTGGTGACCGCCTCCCGCAGCACGATGGCCAGGACGGTGCCGGTCCGGCCGTCCGGCAGCGGGGCGGACATCTGCGCCTCCACCTCGATCGCCGACGACTCCAGCATGGTCACGCACGACTCCAGTTCCGTGCCCAGCGACAGCGTCTGGTAGCTGCGCGCCACATGGCGTACGTCGGTGAGCGCCTGCCGGGAGATCGCCAGGATCGACGTCAGCTCCTCTTTGACTTGTTCGTGCCGGTGCGGAACGTGCCGTATCGCCACCTCGGTCTTGAGCGTGATCGCGGACAGGCTGTAACCGAGCAGGTCGTGCAGGTCGCGGGCGAACCTCAGGCGCTCCTGGGAGACCGCACCGACCAACTTCATCCGGGACCCGCTCAGTTCGGACACCAGCCAGGCCATCCGGCTGACGGCGTAGACCAGCAGACCGGTGACCAGGGTGGACGACATGGTGTAGACGACGAACGGCATGCCGTTGTGGCGCAGCACGGCCATCACCGGGTTGGCCGCCACGACCACGAGGAACAGCGGCCAGCTCAGCGGCGGGGGCAGAAGCAGCAGCACGGACGCCGCGAGGAAACCGCCGGCCACCCACCAGGTCTTGCCCAGCCACTCCAGCGGCACATACGTGAGCAGGACATGCGCCGTGAGCGTGGCCACGCGGCAGCCGCGCCGGTCGTCCCGTGAGCGCGGCTGCGAGTGCAGGATCTGAAGGGCGCACACAGCCGCGAAACACAGGACGCCCATGACGACTTGAAGTGCGCGAGCCCCGGACGTGTAGATGTTCACCGATACCTGGACCAGGAATCCCGCCAGTACTGCATACAGGATGAGGTCGGCGAACTTCGAAGACGGTGTGCCGCCGTCGGCCGGTTCGCGGCGCTCCGCCAGAATTGCGGGTTCTCTCCCCCTGACCATCACAGCCCCCGTTGCCATGTGTTTTCATCCCCTCAGGCAGCATACTTTTTGGCCGAACGCCAAACCGCCCCAGACGATGCACAGCCCGGTTCCAAGAGGATTTCTGGCCGTATTCCCGAGAGTTTCGACATCGGGAGATGATTGAAAGCTGATTAATTCTCTTAACAACGCTTGACCGAGTCGGCTCGGCGAGCCGCCGGGACCCGGAGCAGAACGTTGTCGAACCGTTCGGGCACCAACTGCCGACGGCCCGGAGGCCACTCCGCTCGACACCACCTCGAACCGGTGCGGAGGCAGCGCACGAGATGGTCCACGCCACTCCGTATCCCGACGACCGCCGTCGGGGGCGGGCGGCGGTGGGTGCGGACGCACTCCTGCGATTGCGCGGGATCTCCGTCCGTCACCCGAGGCGGACGTGCGGTGTGACGGCGTGAGTCTGGTCCGGTCCCGGCCCGCGGAAAAGTGCGTCCGCCATGTTTCGGGGGTGGATTCTTCATGACAGCGGAGGGTGAAACTCCCGCCTGAGTCAAGAGGCCGTACCTGGTGGGAAAGCGGTTCCGTCACCCAGGCTGGAGGAGATGAGGCCGATGCCGCGGCGACCCGAGCCGCGGAGTACCGCGGGCCGGGCATCACGCCAGGCGTCACCAGTCACCCTGGAAGGAGGCGGATCAGCGGTGCAGATCAAGCTCCTTGGTCCGTTCATCGCACGGGAGAACCATGGCTCCATCGTCCCCAGCGCGGCGAAGCCGAGACAGATCCTCGCCCTGCTCGCCCTGCGCGCCGGCGGTGTCGTCACCGCAGCGACCCTGATGGAGGAGATCTGGGGCGACCGGCCGCCGCACAGCGCGCCGACCACGCTCCAGACCTACATCCACAAGCTGCGGCGCCTGCTGGAGCGGGCGATGACCCCGGGGGACGGCGTGCCGGGCGCACCCGCCGACGGCTGGACGGCCGGAGCCGACAATCCGCACGCGAAGGAGGTGCTTGTCACCCGGCACGGCGGCTACCAGCTCGATGTCGAGCCGGGCGCGATCGACACGCAGGAGTTCGAACGGCTGCAGGAGCTCGGCCAGACGGCCTTCGTCGCCGGCGACTTCGCTGCCGCCTCTACCTTGCTGAGGCGGGCGCTCGCCCTCTGGCGGGGGCCGGCACTCGTGGACGTCAGGACGGGCCTGGTCCTGGAGATCGACGTGCTGCGGCTGGACGAGGCGAGGATGACGGCACTGGAGAGCCGGATCGCCGCCGATCTGCGGCTGGGACGGTACGGCCAGGTGCTCAGCGAGCTGGCCGCGCTCTCGGCGCAGCACCCGCTGCACGAGGGTCTGCACGCGCAGTTCATGGCGGCCCAGTACGCCTCGGGCCGGGTCTGGCAGGCGCTGCAGACCTACCAGCGGCTGCGCACCACGCTCGGCGCCGAGCTGGGCATAGAGCCCAGCGCGCAGGTGCGGAGGCTGTACGACGCGATGGTCGCGGCGGACGGGTCACTGGACGTGGAGCTGCCGGCCGGGCCGGTGCCACGAGCGGCGCTGCGGTCGGCCGTCTGAGCGGCGGTCATGCGGCGGCGGCAGCCGGACAGCGGCACGGCAGAAAGGGCTGGTTGCCGAACGGCCCGATTGCCGAACGGCTTGACCGATGCGCGGCCTGGCTGATGCGCGGCCCGACTCCTGCACTGCCCGAGTGCTCGGCGGCCGGCCCGGTGCACGCCAGGAGGGCTGGAGCGCCGACGGACAACGGCACCTTCTCAACCAGGGGCGGCGGCCTCCGGGTCACCCCGGGGCCGCCGCCTCCTCGTGCCGTGTACGAAGCCGTGTCCGCCGTCCGTCGCCCTCCCCGGCCCACGGCCGGGCGTGCGGCTGCCGTGCGGTCAGTGTGCAGCGGCCTCCGCGGCCAGCCGCTGGTCGAGGGTGCGGATGATCGTGGCAGCCGACTCCGCCGTCGGCTCGTCGTCGGGCGCGCCGATCACGGCCATCAGCGATTCCACGAGGGCCTGTTTGAGCTCGTCCGTGGAACGGGGGTCCTGGGCGGTAGCGGTCGTCATGTGCTCCTCCTGCGGGTGGGGCGGCTCTGCCGGGGCCTGCCGGGTGCCGCCGAGTGTCTGCGGGTGGGGTGGGGCCGTGCCTCAGAAGGCGTTGCAGGCGCGGAAGATGTGGGCGAAGGCGGCGATGGACGCGGGCCCGTCGAAGGCCACGTACTCGGGCAGCACCGCGTGCGGGGCCCACTTCTGCTTGTAGTCCAGCTGCGACTGCGCCGGGTACAGCGCGGCGCCCTCGGCCCACAGGAAGTGCATCAGCCACTGGAAGGAAGGGCTGCTGCCGGGCAGTTCGTCGTCCTCGGACAGGCCGGTGAACGGGGTGAAGCCGAAGTGCAGCCACTCCACGCCCTCGGTGACGAAATTCTCGATGGCGGCGGCGTTGATGGCCTCCATCAAGCCCGGGGAGCCGCCCGGGATGCGCCGGCTCAGGTCGTGCATCCAGCCGCTCCTGCTGCCGTAGACCGGCGAGTAGGAGATGTAGCTCACCGGAGAGCCGTCGATGCTGCCGACGAAGAGCCTGCGGTGCCCCTGCGCGGGACCGCCGACCTGGCCGACGAGGAACTCCAGGGGCCGGGCGTGGTCGCCCTTGGAGCCCAGCCAGGCGCTGTCGATCGTGTGCAGCGCCTCCTCCCATTCGCCCGCCGGCAGCTCCTCGATCGTCAGGCCGTTGCGCAGGGCACGGGAGATCTTGTTGCGCAGCTGCATGAAGCGGGTGCCGCGCAGGGTGAACTCGGGCAGGTGCACCGCCCACGAGGCGCCGATCTGATTGACCGTGAAGCCGGCCTCCCGGTACTGCTCGGCGTCGGGCCGCTGGAGCTGGACGGACAGGAGGTGCAGCTGCTCGTCCCGGGCGTACTGGCGCAGGCCCGAGAGGAGATTGCCGTAGTCGCCGGGGGCGGCGAAGGGGCCGCCGAACTGTACGAGGTAGCGGCCGGTCCGGCGGTAGACGGCGACGCCGTCGACGCCGGGGAGGTTGAAGACGCTGTTCCCGGTGTTGAGGGCCAGGAACGAGCTGGGGTTCTCGGATTGAGTGTGCGTCGTTATCGCCCGCAGCACGGGACTGTCCAGGGTCGTTGCGCTTGTCGTCGACACAGCGGTCCTTCCTCGTTGACGCGGTTCGTCTCCGGAAAGTAGAGCACCGGAAAATAGTGCGGCGGTAGAGCCGGCGGGAATGCGGGGAAATACGTCAGGCGGCTGTCAGCGCGGTGTCAGCGGGGGCTGGCACAGTATTTCTCGAGAGCGGGACGGGAAACCGGAACGAACTCAAGGAGAGGTGCCCGGAGCGGCTTATCGGGGACCAACACAACGGTCGGGTCCACGGACCCACGCAGGTTCGAATCCTGCCCTCTCCGCGCAACACACCAGGAGAGGTGCCCGGAGCGGCTTATCGGGGACCAACACAACGGTCGGGTCCACGGACCCACGCAGGTTCGAATCCTGCCCTCTCCGCGCAGCGAGCACTCCCCCGCCGGCAGGCCGGGGGGCAGGAATTCCCATGCGGCTGGGGTTCCTGCCCCCCGGCCCTGTCGCATGCCCGGGCCCGGATGCCATCAGGGTCCGGTCAGGGAGGCGTCAGCGCGGGCTGATTCCATCAGCCCAACTACCCCTTCCCCATATGCCTTTCCCCATCCACCTTTCCCCCATCCGCCCTTTCCCAAGGCCCAACCGCGACGGAGGCGGTCGCAGCGCCGGAGGTCCCGCCCATGGGAGCCGGTGCCCGGGCCGGTGACGCTATACGGAGCATGTGATGAGCGAACAGGCCCCGGCGGTGGAGCAACTCTCCTCGCTCCCCCGGTCCGAGCGGTCGGAATACCTCGAGAGCATCGTCGTCGCGGAATTCAAGGACGTCCTCCTCATGGGCGGCGACGAGGTGTTCCCCACCGATCAGAGCTATTTCTCTCTGGGCTTCACCTCGCTCCGCATCATGGAGGTGAAGGCCCGGCTGGAGAAGGTTCTGGGATGCACGCTGAGCACGAACGTGCTGTTCAACAGCCCCACCGTCGAAAAGCTGGTCGAATACCTGGCGGACGAGGTCCTCGGCGACCTCATCCCGTGACCGCTGCGGGCCATCGAGAAGAGGGAAGACCGTCATGTCGAAAACGTCGAGCACTACGGCGTCCGAGAACAGCGGGCCGGGCGCGATGACGACCGCCGAGCAGCACAACGAGCCCATCGCACTGGTCGGCATGGGGTTCCGGCTCCCGGGCGGCAACGAGTCCCCCGAGGGGTTCACCGAGTTCCTCAAGGAGGGCGGCTCCGGCATACGCCCCGTCCCCGAGGACCGCTGGGACGTGGCCGCACTGTCGCCGCGCCCGGAGGAGGCGGCGGAACTGGCCGAGGGCGGCGCCGACGCGGAACCGGAGCGGGGCAAGGTCAGGACAACGGGTGCCGGCTTCCTGGACCGGATCGACCAGTTCGACGCCCAGTTCTTCAACATCTCGCCCAAGGAGGCCGCGTTCGTCGACCCCCAGCAGCGGCTGCTGCTGGAGACGGCGTGGCAGGCCCTGGAGCACGCCAACATCAACCCCGTCGATCTGCGGCACGGCAACGGCGGCGTGTACGTGGGCGCCAGCTCCATCGACTACGCACTGGAGATGGAGGGCCTGCCCTACGAGGAGCTGGACGGTCACCTCGCGGCCGGCATCACGCTCTTCCCGCTGTCGGGGCGGCTGTCGTACTTCTTCGGGCTCCGCGGACCGAGCCTCACCGTGGACACCGCGTGCGCCTCGTCGCTGACCGCGACCCACCTGGCCGTCGAGGGCCTGCGCAGCGGTTCGTGCGACGTCGCGCTGGCCGCCGCGGTGAACTGCCTGCATCACCCGCGCATCTTCGTGATGTTCTCGCACGCCAACATGCTGGCCCCGGACGGCCGTTGCAAGACCTTCGACGAGGACGCCGACGGCTATGTGCGCGCCGAGGGCTGCGCCGTGCTGGTGCTCAAGCGTCTGTCGGACGCACAGCGCGACGGCGACCGGGTCCTCGCCCTGATCCGCGGCACCGCCATCGGCGAGGACGGCGAGAGCGCCGGTCTGACCGTGCCCAACGGCACCGCCCAGGAGTCGGTGATCCGCGCCGCGTTGCGCAACGGCGGGCTGGCGCCGTCCGACATCCAGTACGTCGAGGCGCACGGCACGGGCACCCCGCTCGGCGACCCCATCGAGATGGGGGCCATCAGCGATGTCTTCGCCGACTCGCACACCGCCGAACGCCCGGTGACCGTGGCGTCGGTGAAGACCAACATCGGCCACACCGAACCGGTGGCGGGGATCGCGGGCGTGATCAAGACCGTTCTGCAGATGCAGGCGGGCACCATTTTCCCGCATGTGAACTTCAGCAAGCCCTCCGGCCGTATCCCGTGGTCGAACATCCCGGTGACGGTGCCGACCGAGAACCACCCGTGGAAGGCCGAGGGCGTCCGCCGGGCCGTCGTCAACAGCTTCGGCTTCGCCGGCAGCATCGCCGCGGCTGTCCTTGAGGAGCCGCCGGCCCTTCCGGCGCCCGCGCCGGCTCGGGGCGACGCGGCGGACACGGCCGACGAGGGCGGGCACGTGTTCACCCTCTCCGCGAAGTCCCGCCGCTCGCTGGGCATGCAGATCGAGCGCTACCAGCAGCACCTGGAGCGCCACCCGGGCGTGGACATCGGCGACTTGTGCTACACCGCCAACGTCGGCCGCAGCCACTTCACCCACCGGATCGGCGGCGTGGTCACCGACCACGAGTCGCTGACCGCTCTGCTGGCCCGGCATGCCGAGACGGCCGAGGCCGGGGGCCGCCGCAACGACGTACGCAAGACCGCGTTCCTCTTCGCCGGCCAGGGCTCGCAGTACCCGGGCATGGGAGCCGCCCTCTACCGGCAGTTCCCGGTCTTCGCCGCCCATGTCGACGAGTGCGACGGGCTGTTCGCGGCGAAGCTGGGCCGTTCGGTACGGGAGCTGATGTTCGCGACCGACGAGCAGGCGGCCGAGGAGCTGAACCAGACGCTGTACTCCCAGCCGGCGCTGTTCACCCTGGAGTACGCGCTGGCGAAGCTGTGGATGTCGTGGGGGATACGGCCCAACGTGCTGATCGGCCACAGCATCGGCGAGGTCACGGCGGCCGCGGTGGCGGGGCTGTTCAGCCTCGCGGACGCGACCGCGCTGGTGGCCGCGCGCGCCCGGCTGATGCAGTCGGTGTCCGCACCGGGTGGCATGGCCGCGGTGGGCGCCCCGGTCGAGGACGTGGCGCCGCTGCTGGAGAAGTACCAGGACCTGGCGGTGGCGGGTGTCAACTCGCCCGAGCAGACGGTGATCTCCGGCGGCGTGCAGTCGCTGGAGGAGGCCATGGCGGCCTTCACCGAGCGCGGCCTGCGGGTCAAGCGGCTGACCGTCTCGCACGCCTTCCACTCCCCCCTGATGGCGGAGGTGTACGACGCCTTCCGCGCGGAGATCGCCGGCATCGAGTTCCACGACCCCGCGCTGACGCTGATCTCCAACGTCACCGGCGAGGTGGCCCGGTTCCGCGACATCGCCACCCCGGACTACTGGGTGCGTCACATCGGCGCCCCGGTCGAGTTCGCCAAGGGCATGGGCACCGTGGAGCGCCGCGGCCGGCACGCGATGGTGGAGATCGGCCCGTCGCTGGGGCTGAGTGCCCCGGCCAAGCAGTGCGTCAGCGCCCAGGACCACATGTGGGTGGCCAGCCTGCACCCCAAGGACACCGACGGCCGGACCGTGCGCAACGCCCTGGCACAGCTCTACGCGGCCAGCTTCACGGTGTCGTGGACCGGCTTCCACACGGGCCGGGAGCGCACGGCCGTCGGGCTCCCCGGCTACGCGTTCGACCGCAAGCGGTACTGGCTGCCGACCGGCTCCAACCGCCACGGCCTGGGCGCCCGGATCACCGACACCAGCGGAGTGCAGCACCCGCTGCTCGGCGCCGAGACCACCACCCCGGAGCAGCGCGCCGCCGGCATACGGGAGTTCTCCACCGTGATCAGCGCCGAGCGGCCCGGCTACCTCGCCCAGCACGTGGCGATGGGCAAGGTGGTCTTCCCCGGCACCGGCTACCTGGAGATCGTGCTCGCCCTGCAGGACGCGGTGCTCGGCCACACCCGCCGGGCGGTCCGCGACGTCAGCCTGCGCGAGGCCCTGATGCTCGACGCGGACACTCCCGCCCGGCTGCGGACCCGGCTGCGCCCCGGCGCGGACGGGACCTCGGTGGTCGAGGTGGCCAGCCTGGCCGGAAGCGGCCAGGAGGAGGTCGAGCGGCTGCACGCGACGGCGGTGCTGTCGGCCGCGGACGAGGCGCAGGACGGCCCGAGCGAGGCGGCCCGGGCGCTGGTGGATCTGGCCGGCCAGGACGAGCGGCCCGAGGACCTGCTGCGCCCCGACGACGTGTACGCCGCCTACGCGGGCGCGGGACTCGACTACGGCCCCGCGTTCCGGCTGATGCGCTCCGTCACCCGCTACCCGAGCGGACTGACCGTCGGCGACCTGCAGGGCGTGGACGCCGGTCCGCTGGAGCATGTGCCGCCGGCGCTGCTCGACGCGGCCATGCACAACATGGGCGCCCTCGCCGACGACGGCAACTCCTATCTGCCGGTCCGCTTCGGCCGCTTCACTCTCTTCCGCAAGCCGCGGGCGGAGTCGCTGCGTACCCTGCTGCGGCTGGTCCCGGCCGACTCGCCGGACGTCGACGTGTGCGCCGATGTGCTGGTGCTTGAGGGCGACGAGCCGGTCATGGAGCTGCGGGGGCTCGGCTTGAAGCAGCTCGCCGACACACCCGGGACGTCCCGCCGCAGCTTCTTCCACCAACTGCGCTGGACCAAGCGCTCGGCGGCGGGCCCGGACAGCGTCACCGACCGCCGGGTGCTGCTGGTGGGCCGCTCGGCGGACGGCTTCCAGGAGGCCGCGGCCCGGCTGGTCGAGGGCGGCGGCCGGGTGGTCTTCGCCGACGACGCCGACGAGGCCGGCGCGGTGCTGGCCCAGGAGCGGATCACCGATGTGTGCTGGTTCTGGCAGACGGACGGGGACCGGGCGGGCGCGGACGGCCTGCGGGCGGAGTCCGAGCGCAACTACGGCCGCCTGCTGGCCCTGCTGGCGGTGCTGGACCGGCACGGCTTCGGCCGCGAGCAGCGGCTGTGGCTGGTGACGGAGCAGGCTCAGCTGCTGCGCGGGGACGACCCGGATCGGGTGCGGCTCGCCGGCGCCTCGCTGTGGGGCTTCGGCGCGGTGATGCTCAACGAGTACCCGTCGTACAGGACCACGCTGATCGACCTGCCGGCCGACGGCTCGGGTCCTGGCGCGCTCGTCGCGGAGCTGACCGCGCGGGAGACCGGCGACTTCCAGGTGGCCTACCGCGGCGGCCACCGGCATGTGCGGCGGCTGCTGGCCGACGATGCCCGGGCCCGCCGGGACAACGGCTTCGGCCTGGCCGTCAAGGAGTACGGCACCTTCGCCGGCATCCGGCCGGAGCGCGTGGAGGAGGTGGCGCCCACCGGCGACGCGATCCAGGTCCAGGTGGCGGCGATCGGCCTCAACTTCAAGGATGTGCTCAACGCCCTCGGCATGATGAAGGAGTTCGGCGAGCAGCCGCTCGGCTTCGAGTGCGCCGGCACCGTCGTCGCGGCCGGTCCCGAGGCCACCTTCGCCCCCGGCGACGAGGTGATCGTGAACTACCTCGGCCTGATGCGCCGCCGGGTGACCGTGCCGTCCGCGGTGGCCGTGCGCAAGCCCTCGGGGCTGGACTTCACCCAGGCGGCCGGCCTGATATCGGTGTACGTCACCGCGTACTACGCACTGCACCGGCTGGCCGGTATGAAGGCCGGCGACCGGGTGCTGGTCCACGCGGCGGCCGGCGGCGTCGGGCAGGCGGCGACCCATCTGGCCCGGCTGGCCGGCGCGGAGGTCTTCGCCACCGCCAGCCCGCACAAGTGGCCGCTGCTGCGCGAGCAGGGGGTCGAGCATCTGATGAACTCCCGCACGCTGGACTTCGCCGACGAGATCGAGCGGATCACCGGCGGGCGCGGTGTCGACATCGTGCTCAACAGCCTCAACAAGGACTTCATCCCGGCGGGGATGCGGTCCCTGGGGCCGGGCGGCCGCTTCGTCGAGCTGGGCAAGGTCGGGGCGTGGACGCCGGAACAGGTCGCGGCGGAGCGGCCGGACGTGTCGTACTTCAACTTCGACCTCAGCGAGTTGCCGCAGGACCGGCTGATCCCGCTCAACCAGGAGATCATGCAGGTCGTCACCGAGCTGGTGGAGGCGGGCGAGCTGCCGCCGCTGCCGGTGACCGGCTACACCCTCGACGAGGTCGAGGAGGCGTTCGGCGTGCTCAGCCGCGGCGCCAACATCGGCAAACTGGTCCTCGAGTTCGACGACCCGTCGGCCCGTGAACCGCGCACCGTCGAGGTCCGGCCGGACCGCGTCTACCTGATCACCGGCGGTCTCGGCGGCCTCGGCCTGGTGGCGGCGGAGAAGCTGGTGGACCTCGGCGCCCGCAGGGTCGCCCTGGTCGGCCGCCGCACGGAACCGGTGCCGGATGTGGCGCATCTGCTGGAGCGGCTGAAGGAGCGGGCGGAGGTGACCGTCCTGCGGGGCGACGTCTCGAGCCCTGCGGACCTCGGCCGGATCAGCGCCGAACTGCTGCGCTCCGGAGTGCCGGTCGGCGGCATCGTCCACGCGGCCGGCACGACCGCCGACCAGCCCGTCGCCGACCAGACATGGCAGACCCTGGACGCGGTCTTCCAGGCGAAGGTGTACGGCTCCTGGCTGCTGCACGAGGCGGCCGCGGCCTTCCCGGAACTGGACTTCTTCGTCGGCTTCTCCTCCGCCGCGCCGGTGGTCGGCGCGCCGGGCCAGTCCAACTACGCGGCGGCCAACGCCTTCCTGGACGCGCTGATGGGGTGGCGTCACGCGCAGGGCCTGCCGGCGCTTTCGGTGAACTGGGGCCCGTGGGCCGAGGTCGGCATGTCGGCCCGGCTGGGCGAGGCGCTGATCCGGCGCTGGGAGGACGAGGGCATCAAGCTCTTCTCACCCGGCCGCGGCGCGCGCGCCTTCGCCTCGGTGCTGGGCCGTCCGCTGAGCCAGATCGTGGCCGGCGAGGCGGACTGGGACCGGTTCACCGCGGCCAAGCCGGTGCGCAACGCGCTGTACGAGAAGCTCGTGCAGCCCGGCGGCGACCAGGCGCACACTCTCGACCTGGAGGCCCTGCGGCAGCAGACGCAGGCCGAACGGCTCGCGGCGCTCGAGGAGTTCGTGCGGGTCAGGACCGCCGACGTGCTGCACCTGGACGACCCGGACTCCATCGACCCGTACACCGAGTTCGTGCAGCTCGGTCTGGACTCCCTGGTGGCGGTGGAGCTGAAGAACACGCTGGAGGCGGCGCTGCGGCTGCCGCTGCCGCCCCAGCTGGCCTTCGACCACCCGTCGCCGGCCCAGCTCGCGGCCTTCCTGGAGCAGCAGCTCACGGCCGCGGCGGCGGCCTGACGGCGCCGGGGCCGGGCCCGTCGCGGACCCGGCCCCGGCGTCCGCCCCGCTTGTGCCGGCCGGGGACGAGGCCGCCGCGGCGGCCCGCCCCCCACCGCGCCCCGACACCGACGCACCACGCGGCACACCGAAAAGGAGACTTCCGTGGCCGGACCGAGCACGGACACCATCGCCGCCCGATCCACGCTGCACGCAGCCCGACGGCCGGACCACCCCGCGATCGTCTGCGAGGGCCGCGAGACCACCTATGCCGAGCTGCACCGCGCGAGCAACCGCACCGCCCACGCCCTCAAGGCGGCCGGTCTGTCCTTCGGCGACCGCGTCGCCTTCCTGGGCCGGGAGAACGAGCACTACTACGACCTGGCCCTGGGCTGCGCGAAGACCGGCGTCGTGCTGGTGCCCATCAACTGGCGGCTGACGGCCGCCGAGGTGGACCACATCCTGCGCGACTCCGGCGCCCGGACGGCCTTTGTGCAGGGCGAGTTCCTGCCCGCGGTCGAGCGGGTCCGCGACGGTCTGCCGCAGCTGCGGGAGGTCCGCCGCTTCGACGGCGAGGGGCACCGGGCCGAGGGCTTCCTCGCCTGGAAGGGCGACGCCCCGGACAGCGACGTGGAGGTGGAGATCGGGCCGGAGGACCCGATGGTGCAGATGTACACCAGCGGCACCAGCGGCCTGCCCAAGGGCGTGGTGCTGGCCCACCGCACGTTCTTCACCTTCATCGAGCACATGCGGCAGGCCGGCTGCGACTGGATCGACTGGCGGCCGGAGGACCGGACGCTGATCTGCTTCCCCGGCCTGCACTCGGGCGGCATGGCCTGGTTCATGCACGCCTTCAACGTGGGCGCGACCTCCGTGGTGATGGGGATGTTCATGGCCGAGGAGGCGGTGCGGCTGATCCCCGCACACCAGGTCACCACCGTGTGGGCGGCTCCCGCGATGCTCGACATGATGATGGCCGAACACACCGCCGGTCCTGAGGCGTTCGCCTCGCTGCGCAAGGTCGTCTACGGCGGCGCACCCATCTCGCCGTCGCAACTGGAGCGCTGCCTCGAGATGTTCGGCTGCCAGCTGGCCCAGATGTACGCCGCGGCCGAGACGGGCAGTGTGGTCACCTGTCTGACCCCGGCCGACCATGTGCTGGGCAACCCGCGGCTGACCTCGGCCGGCCGGGTCTGCCCCGGCAACGTCGTGCGGATCGTGGACGAGGACGGCAAGGAGCAGCCGACCGGGACCATCGGCCAGATCAGCGTATGGACCCCGGCGCACTTCATCGAGTACTTCCGGCAGCCGGACGCCACCGCCCGCACCCTGGAGGACGGCTGGCTCAGGCTCGGCGACGCCGGCTACCTCGACGAGGACGGCTACCTCTTCCTGTGCGACCGGATCAACGACACGATCATCGTCGCCGGCCAGAACATCTACCCCGTCGAGGTGGAGAACGCGCTGCGGGCGCACCCCGCGGTCGCCGACGTCGCGGTGGTCGGTGTGCCCGACGCCCGCTGGGGCGAGACGGTCCGCGCGTGCGTGGTCGCCGCGCCAAGCAGCGAGGTCACCGGCCGCGACCTGATGGTCTTCCTGCGCGGCAGGCTGGCCGACTTCAAGATCCCCACCAGCTACGAGTTCCTGGACGCCCTCCCCCGCAACCCCACCGGCAAGGTGCTGCGCAGGGAACTGCGCGAACGCATCGCCGCCGCGGCCGCCTCGGCGGGCTGATCCGGGCGCCAGCGCCCTCCGCGCCGGTCGACGGTGGCCGCCGTCCCCGTGCGGCCACCGGCGACCTGTACCCCATCCGCAACCACCCGAAGGAGCACGATGACCGAGCCAGTCGCCGCCGTGGCGGACCGCTGGTTCCAGCCGGAGAGCGCGCCCGATGCCGGTACCCGGATCTTCCTGCTGCACTACGCGGGGAGCGGGGCGTCGATCTACCACGACTGGCCGCCGCTGATCCCCGCCGATGTCTCCACCCAGTGCGTCCAGCTGCCGGGCCGTCAGGAACGGCTCGGTGAGGAGAAGTTCACCGATGTCCGCCCCCTGGTGGACACACTCGCCGACTGCTTCGCCGCCGAACTGGACGGCCGCCCGTACGCCGTCTTCGGCCACTGCATGGGGGCGCTGGTCGGCTACCGGCTGGCCGTCGAGCTGCACGAGCGCGGCGAGCGGCCGCCGGTGCTGCTGGGCGCCTCCGCGTGGGCGCCGAAGGGCTTCCGCACCCCGCCCCCGGAGCAGCTCCAGGTGCCGCAGAGCGAGCTGGTGGACTGGGCCCGCGGGCTCGGCTCGCTGCCGGAGAGCATCCTCGACGACACCGAGGCGCTCAGCCTGATGATGCCGGCCATGCGAGCGGACCTGGAGGTCTGCGCCAGCTACCGCGACGACGACGCCGAGGTGCCGTGCCCAGTGGTCACCTACAGCGCCGACAGGGACCCGCTGGTCGACCCGGAGGCCATGGCGTCGTGGATCCCGCGCACCAGGTCCTATCTGGGCAACCGCCTCTTCCGCGGCGGCCACTTCTTCATCCACGAGGAGACGACGTCGATCACCGCCGACTTCGTCCGCCTGCTGCGCGGCCGGGTCGCCGGGGCCCAGCCGGCGTTCTGACCCGCACCAGCACCCCATCGCCACCCGTGCCGGTCCGGACACCCCCGGGCCGGCCCGAGGAGAACCAGGAAGGAGCCCCATATGACTGCCGGCCATCCCAACGAGTTCGCCGACCGCTATGTCGCGGTCTGGACCGAGACCGACCCCGAGGCCCGCCGCAAGGGTGTCGAGGAGCTGTGGGCGGACGACGGCGCCTACGCCAACGCCATCGCCGTCGTCCGCGGCCACGAGGCCATCGCCACCCAGGTGGGCTACGCCCACGACGCCTACGCCGCCGGCGGCTTCACTTTCCGCTCGTGCAGCAACGCGCGCGGGCAGCACAACACGCTGCGCTTCAACTGGGTGATGGTGTCGGAGTCCACCGGCGCGCTGGAGGCCGTCGGGTTCGACTTCGTCACCCTGGACGACGACGGCCGCATCCTCTCCGACCACCAGTACTTCGACGTCCCGCCGAGCTACGTGGTGCCGCCGCCCGGGGAGGAGAACTGACCGCGAGCCCCGCGGCGCCCTGCGCTCACGCTGCCCCCGCCGGGTCCTGCCCGGCGGGGGCAGACGCGTGCAGGCGGTTGAGCAGCTCGCCGGTGGGCCCGTCCGCGGGCAGGAACGCCTCGACGGCCAGTTCGGCGACGGTGACGTCGAGCGGCATGCCGAAGGTGGCGATGGTGCAGATCAGGGAGAGCTCCATGTCCCGGTACCGCAGCCGCAGCGGGAGTGTGAGGTCGGCGTTGTCGGTGCGGGGCGGCCGGGTCGGCTCGCCGCCACCCGGATAGGTGCGCAGCTCCCGGTACAGCTCGGCCAGGCCGGGCTCGGCGGTCAGCTCCACCCGCCGCTGCAGACGCAGCAGCAACTGGGCGCGCCAGTCGGCGAAGTTCAGGATCCGCGGCTGCATGCCCTCGGGGTGCACGGCCAGCCGCAGCGCGTTGACGGGAGGCCGCAGCAGGTCGGGCGCGGCGTCCTCGGCGAAGAGCGCGAAGCCGCTGTTGCTGAGCACGATGTTCCAGTTGCGGTCCACGACGAGGGCGGGGAAGGGTTCGTGCCCCGAAAGGATCTGGCGGAGCGCGCCACGCACGGGAAGCATCTCGGCAACGTCCAGAGGAGAGTCTGTGTAGGCGGGCGCGTAGCCGGCGGCCAGCAGCAGCTGGTTCTGCTCACGCAACGCCAGGTCCAAATGCCGGCCCAGACGCACCACCATGTCCCGGCTGGGCTTGGACCGCCCTGTCTCCAGGAAGCTGAGGTGCCGTGCCGAGATCTCGGCCCGGGTGGCCAGTGCGAGCTGGCTGTAGCCCCGCTGCTCCCGCCACCAGCGCATCAATTCGCCCACCGGGCGGGACACTTGCCGACTTTCCTGCACCTCGGTCATCTCATCACCCTGCATCATCCTGGGCGTCAGGCACAACCACGAAAGCGGGCCGCGGGCGGTGACGGGGGACACCGCCCGCGACCTGCCGCCTCTTGGCCCGCGGCGCCTGTCCGGTGCCGCGGGCCAGGGGCTCACGCCGGGTGCTGACCTGCCCCGGCGAAGCGGTAGTGCTCGCGGACCTGGCCCTGCTCGTCGCGGAGCAGGAAGTCCACGCCGGTCTCGCCGGACTCCGCCCGCCACGGGTAGCGGAAGGCGTCGTGCTGCGCCGAGGCGCTCCCCGCCGGGCGGCGCGGACCGCCGGCCGTGAGCGCGACGGCGATGGCGTCCACACCGTCGTACACACCGCTCTCGTCGACGAGTCGGGCACCGGGCAGATAGAGGTCCGCGATCTCCTTGCGCAGCCGCTCGGCTCCGGCGGCGACCGCCGCCAGGTGCCGCTCGGCCTGACCGTCGAGGTCGGTGGAGGCGACCGGGGGCTCGTTGAACTGGTAGTCGGCGACGATCCGGCCCTCGACATCCAGCAACACGACGTCGAAGCCGACCGCGAGCACCGCATCGCTGTCGCCCGGCGACATCACCCAGTTGAACGCCAGCGCGTCGTGGTGCCCGACCGGGTCGCCGCCCGACCGGAAGCGCAGCCCCTGGCCGCCCACGAACTGGTCGTACGCCTCGGTGACACGGGCCACCAGCTCCTCGGTGCCCTGGAAGCGGCGGGTCTGGGTGCAGTGCAGCCCGTCCGGGGTCCACAGGTCCGCCACCTCGGCCCGCCGGACGGCGGAGTCGGGCTCGTTCCACATGGCGACGTAACGCTGCAGCAGTTCACTGGCACTCACGTGCAACACTCTCTCTCCGTCGGACCCGGAGCGGCGCGGGGGTCGCCGCTCCGGGAGATCATTCGGGGTGGGTCACTTGCCCGCGTTCGTGCGGGGCAGCGCCTGGACCAGGAGGGCCAGGGTGGCGGCGACCGCCACGAGGAAGATGATCCCCATGTCGAAGGCGTGCGGGTAGGACGAGGCCACGGGGTGGTCGCCGAGCGCGTTGTAGAAGATCACACCGATCACCGCCACACCGATCGAGTTGCCGATCTGCAGACCGGTGGTCAGTACGCCGGAAGCCGAGCCCGCGTACTGCGGGTTCACCCGGGCGAGCACCGTGGACGCCAGCGGGGCGACCGCCAGGCCCATGCCGGCGCCGTCGATGACCAGGCCGGGGATGAGCCACGGGGTGTGGCCGCCCGTGCCGAGCTGTGCGGCGGTGACACCGATGACGACCAGGCCCACGGCCATGAGCAGGGCGCCGACGGCCAGCACCTGACGGCCGAGCTTGGCGGCGAACTTGGTCGCGTTCATCGAGGTGTACATGTAGCCCGCGCCGATGGCGGCGAAGAGCAGGCCTGCCTGAAGCGCGCTCAGACCGCGGCCGGCCTGCATGTACAGGGCGAGCACCAGGAAGAACGACGCCTGGCCCATCCAGAAGACCAGCTGACAGGCGAGGCCGACGACGAAGGCGCGGTCGCCGAACATCGCGATGTTGACCAGCGGCGAGCCGCCACGCGCGGCGATCGCCCGCTCGACACCCACGAAGACGGCCAGCAGCACGGCGAACACACCGAAGGAGATCCAGGTCCAGGCCGGCCAGTCGTGCTGGCGGCCCTCGATGAGCGGCAGCACCAGGGCGACCAGCGCGAGGGTGATGACGCTGACGCCGAGGAAGTCCAGCTTCGGCCGGCCCTCGGCCCGTGACTCGGGGACCAGCTTCAGGGTCACGCCGATGATCAGCAGGCAGAACGGCAGGTTCACCAGGAAGCAGGAACGCCATCCCCAGCCCGCGATGTCGGCCTGGATCAGCAGGCCGCCGATCAGCTGCCCGAAGACGGCCGCAAGACCCATGGCCAGGCCGTAGCCCGCGAACACTTTCAGGCGCGCCGCACCGGTGAAGATCGTGCCCAGAAGTGCCAGTACCTGGGGAGCGAGCATGGCCGCGGCCAGGCCCTGGAGCACCCGGGAGAAGATGAGGAACTCGCTGGACTGGGCGACGCCGCACAACAGCGACGCGACGGTGAACAGGCCCAGGCCCAGCAGGAACATCCTGCGGCGCCCGTACAGGTCGCCTAAACGTCCGCCGGTGATCAGCCCCACGCCGTAGGCCAGGCCGAACCCGGCGACCACCCACTCGATGGCGGAGGCACTCGCTTTGAGGTCCGTCTGCAGCGAGGGGATGGCGACGTTGACGATGAAGAAGTCGAGGGTGGTGATGAAGACGCCGGCCAGCACGGTCGGCAGGATCAGCCGATGGGGCACGGCCGGATTCCCGGCCGCCGGCGTGGGCGGTGACGGCGCCGAGGCGCTGCGGTTGGTCTCGGTGGTCATCGTTCGTACTCCAGATCGATCACGTGGATGTTCACCAGGCGCCCCCGGCCGGGTGGACGCGTGGGCCGAGTGCTTTGTCAAGCGTGTCGTCCGGTTGTCAGAGGGGTCAATTACCTACCAGGTAATCACCGGTGCCCGGCCGTACGGAGACTGACGGGAAATCACCGCGCACACCCGGCTCACCGGGTTTTATCGAGCCCGGATCAGCCCCGCGTCAGTGCGCGGTCAGAGCGGACTGCAATCATCGATCCGATTTCGCCTGGAATCCGATTTCGATTGCATTTCCGAAGGGTCCGCAGGATGAATCCGGGGAAAAAGCTCCGCAGTTACGGGTTGTTTATCGCGGGAAAAGACATCGAGGGGGACGGCTGGGTTTACACCGTGAGCGCCAAGTCGCTTCTTGAGGATGTCTTCACCAGTGTCAGCCTCAAACGCACCCTCGAGAAGGACGCGGACTCACCCGCCGCGAACCACCCTTACGTGATCGGCCGGTGCGCGGTCGCCGACGACGCGGCCATCGACCTCGCCGCCGAGGCCGCGGCCGCGGCCGCCCCCGGCTGGGCGGCGGTCCCACTGGAGCGGCGCATGCGGCTCGGCACCCTCTTCCGCGAGGAACTGCTGTGCCGCAAGGACGAGTTCGTGGAGATGCTGGTCGCCGAGTCCCATCCGGTGAAGCTGGCCCGGTGGGAGCTCAGCTGCCTGCTCCAGGTCTACAGCGAGGCGAGCATCCGCTGGTACGCGCAGCAGATGCACACCGAGTTCGAGGACGGCGGGCGCCGGCTGATCGTCCGCCGCCAGCCGGACGGTGTGGTCGCCTTCAACCCGCCGCAGAACGCCCCGGCGCCCAGCGCGGCCCTGGCGGTGCTGGCCGTGATGGCCGGAAACGCGGTCGTGGTGCGCGCCCCGCGCAGTATCGCCCTGAGCACCCTGTGGGTGCTGCGGGACGTGGCCGCGCCGCTGCTGGACGAGGTGGGGGCGCCCCCCGGAACGCTCAACGTGGTCTGCGCCAACCCCAAGCAGACCCTGGACCGCTGGATCACCAGCCCCCTGATCGACGACATCTTCTACATCGGCGGCAGCCAGGAGGGCCTGCGCTTCCAGGAGCAGTGTGTGGCGCACGGCAAGAAGCCGATCCTGGAACTGGCCGGCAACGACGGGATCATCGTCTGGAAGGACGCCGACCTCGCCTACGCCGCAGAGGCGATCACCGAGTCGTTCTACGGCTCCGGGCAGATCTGCATGGTGCCCAACTACGTGCTGGTGCACCCCGAGGTCGCCGACGACCTCATCGCCGAGGTCGAGCGGCAGGTCGCCGGCGTGCGGCCGGGCTACCCCGACGAGGAGGACGTGCTGCTGTCGCCGGTGCGCCGCACCGAGCGGTTCTTCGGCCTGCTGGACCGGGCCCTGGAGCAGGGCGCGCAGCTGGTGACCGGCGGCAGGCGCACCGAGCTGGACGGCACGCCCTCGGAGACGGGCGTCTTCCTGCAGCCGACCGTGCTGCGGGTGGACGGGCTGAGCGCGGCCCGGGAGCACGACGTGGTGCGGCACGAGACGTTCTTCCCGCTGCTGCCGATCGTGGTGGCCGAGCCGGGCACCGACGAGGTCCTGGTCGACCGCTTCCTGGACTTCGTCAACACCAACGAGTACGGGCTGCGCAACTCGCTGTGGGCCAAGGACGAGAAGGTCGTGGACACCTTCGTGCAGCGGGTGGTCAACGGCGGCCTGCTGAAGGTCAACGACTCGCACATCGGCTTCCTGCCCTACCTCCCCAGCCACGGCGGGACCGGTCTGACCGGCGGGGTCTTCGGTGAGGCCAACTACCCGATGCTCAAGACCTCCCACATTCAGGGCGTCAGCCTCGCGCGGGACGTCAGCCCCCACCAGACCGTCTTCGGCAGCTGACCCGCCCGCCGGCCGCCCCCGGGGCGGTCGGCCGACCCCACCCGCGAACACCCTTGAACGAGGTGACACCCATGAGAACTCTCGACGCCGCCCGCGACACCTGCGAGCGCTTCCACCCCGGACTGGTGAAGGCCCTGTCGGCCCTGCCGTTCGAGGAGCGCGAGGCCCCCGGCAGCCCGGTGGTCGACCTGTTCCGCTCGGCCGCCGGCGTGGGGCTGCTGATCCCCACCGAGTACGGGGGCCTGGGCGCCGACCCGGTGGACGCGGTGCTCGTGCAGCGGGCCGTCGGCGCGCTGTCGCCGTCGCTGGCGGCGGCCTCGACCATGCACCACTTCACCGCCGCGATGCTCTACGCCCTGGCCGGCGGCCCGGGCCGGCTGACGCCCGCCCAGACCGAGGTGTTGCAAACGGTGGTGCCGGAACAGCGGCTGATGGCCTCCGGCTGGGCCGAGGGGCGCACCCAGCAGAACATCCTCACCCCGGCGGTCACCGCCGACCCGGTCGAGGGCGGCTACCTGCTCAACGGCGTCAAGAAGCCGTGCAGCCTGTCCCGTTCGATGAGCCTGCTGACCGCGAGCATCGCGGTGCCCGGCCCGGACGGCACGCGGGAGCTGGCGCTCGCGCTGGTGGACTCCGCCTCGCCGGGCCTGACCGTCCACCCCTTCTGGGCCAGTGAGGTACTGGCCGCCGCCCAGAGCGACGAGGTGCGTCTGGCGGACGTCTTCGTGCCCGAGGACATGGTGGTCCGCACCACCGCGGACGACCCGGACCGGATCGAGGACCTGCAGAACGCCGGTTTCGTCTGGTTCGAGATGCTGGTGTCGACCGGGTACGCCGGAGCCGCCGCCGGGCTGACCGAGGAGGTGCTGGCCCGCGGGCGCGGCAGCGCGACCGAGCGCGGCACCCTGCTGATCCGCACCGAGTCCGCCTTCGACCTGCTGCTCGGGGCCGCCCGTGCGCTGCGCGACGGGGTCGGCGGCGAGGACGCCGTCTCCCAGGTGCTGATCGCCCGGTTCGCCGCTCAGGAGGCACTCTCGCTCGCCACCCAGCAGGCGCTGGAGCTGCTCGGCGGCATCGACTTCATCCGGTCCTCGGCGCACCTCCGGGCGGCGGCTTCGGTGCGCCCGCTCGCCTTCCACCCGCCGTCCCAGGGTTCCACCGTCGAGCCGCTGCTGGCGTACGCCGGCGGCGCCCCCCTCGACCTGTCCTGAGACCGGGACGAGGCCCGGACCACCCCCTACCGGCCCACCCACGGACCGAAAGCGAGTCACCGATGACCACGACCGTCGACACCCCGGTCGGCCAGGAGGAGGAGATCCTCCGGCTGTACCGGGCCCATCTGAGCAAGGGCCGGGCGACCCTGGCCGAGCTCTTCGGCACCCATATGGAGGTCGCGTCGCAGGGAGCCTGGCTGACCACCTCCGACGGCGAACGCTTCCTCAACGCGGGCGGATACGGCGTCTTCATCATGGGCGCCCGCCACCCCGTCGTCATGGAGGAGGTGCGCCGGCAGCTGGAGACCCATCCCGTGGCCACCCGCATCCTGCTGGAGCCCACCGTCGCCCGCGCCGCCGAGGCGCTGGTCTCGGTGGCCCCGGAGGGACTGGACCGCGTGCACTTCGCCCTGTCCGGAGCGGAGGCGGTGGAGACCGCCCTGAAGCTCGCCCGGGCAGGCGGCCGCAAACGGACGGTCTCGATGAAGGGCGGCTACCACGGCAAGACGCTCGGCGCCCTGTCGGCCACCGCCAAAGAGGTCTACCAGGCACCCTTCCGCCCGCTGATCCCCGACGTGGTGCACCTGCCGTTCGGCGACATCGACGCGTTGCGCACGGAGCTGTCGCAGCACCCGGGCGAGATCTGCGTGATCCTCGAGCCGGTGCAGGGCGAAGGCGGCGTGATCGTCCCGCCCAAGGGCTACCTCAAGCAAGTCGAGGAGGCGGTCCGGGAGTTCGACGGGTTCCTGGTGCTGGACGAGGTGCAGACCGGCTTCGGCCGGCTCGGCGAGTGGTGGGGCCTGGACGCCGACGGCGTCCGCCCGGACGTGCTGCTGGCCGGCAAGGCGCTCGGCGGTGGCGTGGTGCCGGTCTCGGCGGCCATCGCCACCCGCAAGGCCTTCCGGCCCTTCGACAAGGACCCCTACGTCCACACCGCGACCTTCTCCGGCCAGCCGCTGCTGATGGCGGCGGTGCAGGGCACCATCCGGGCGATCCGCGAGGAGGAGCTGGTGCCCCGCGCCCGCGAGCTCGGCGCCCGGCTGCTGCCGCGGATCACCGAGATCGCCCGGCGCAACATCCCCGACCTGGTCGTGGACGTGCGCGGCCAGGGCCTGCTGATCGGCGTCGAACTGGTCGAGCCGGGGCTGGCCGGCGAACTGCTGATCGAGCTGTTCAACCACGGCGTGGTCGCCAACCACTCGATGAACGGCTCCTCCGTGGTGCGGTTCACCCCGCCCGCGATCCTCACCGACCGGGACGTCGAATTCCTCCTCGACTCCTTCGACAAGGCCACCGTCGACCTCGTGCGGCGCTCGGCCACGATGCCCGAAGGCGGCAACTGACCATGCGACACGTCGAACTCCACGCCCTGGTGCGCCTCGCCTCCGCCGAGGAGGTCTTCGTAACCGTCCCGCGCTGGGAGCGCTACCCGGAACTGGCCCCGCACGTCCGGTCCACGAAGGTGCACGCGACCCTGCCCGAGCGGGTCGGCAGCTCCAGCTGGGAACTGCATTTCCGCAGCGGGCTGTTGCGCTGGACCGAGGAGGACACCTTCCTCCCCGACGAGCTGGAGATCCGCTTCGAGCAGACCGACGGCGACTTCGACAGCTTCGAGGGCATGTGGACGCTCCGCCAGCAGGGCCCGGACGTCTCGGTCGTCTTCCACGCCGACTTCGACTTCGGCATCCCGAGCCTCGCCAGCATCCTCGACCCGATCGCCGAGCGCGTCATCCGGGAGACCGTGGCCTGGGCCGTCACCGGCTTCTTCCCCGGCACCACGATCCTCGACGCGGACATCGACCTCGACACGGCAGCCGCCCCGAGCGCGGGCTGACCGCAGGCCGACGGCGAGCGGTCGGCCCGCCGCCGGCACCGCACATCTCTCCGGAGTCAAACAGGAGTTCAACCGTGGACCAGGCCAATCCCTTCGAGACGCCGAAGACCTTCTCCCTGCACCGCGCCGAGTACCTGGTCGGCCTGGCAGTGACGACCGGTCTGATCGTCGCGCACGCCACCGACATCCGCTGGCTGCCCGCCGTCGTGCTCTTCCTCTACATCGACCTGATCGGCTACATCCCGGGCGCGATCGCCTTCCGGCGCTCCGGCGGTGCCCCGATCCACAAGGGCTACTACGTCGCCTACAACGTCATGCACAGCCTGATCACGCAGGGCGCCGTCGCCGCTCTGTGGTGCTGGCTGGTCGAGCCGGAGTGGGCGCTGCTGGTACTGCCCTTCCATCTGTTCGGCGACCGCGGCCTGTTCGGCAACTTCATGAAGTCCTTCGCGCTGCCCTTCGAGCCGGTTCGCCAGCCGGGGTACCTGCGGCTGCTGGACGACCTGGGGCTGAAGCACCCCAAGCCGGTCGGCCACGCGAGCGACCCGGCCCCGGTGGGCCACATACCCGCCTCCGCAGCCGCCCGGACGCTGGGCGCGACCGTTCCGACCGGACAGGGGGCGACCCGATGACCAACGTGACGCTGCGCAGCCGCTGGAGCGCCCACGACCGCGCCCTGCGCCGGCTGGCCGTGCCGGTGTCGGTGCTCACCGCCGTCCACGAGGGCCGCAGGCACGGCACCACCGTCAGCACGGTCACCCGGATCTCCCGCCGCCCGCAGGTGCTGGGCGCGTGCCTGAAGCCCGGCTCGGTGCTGGCCGGCCTCGCCACCGCCGAGGGCCGGTTCGCGGTCAACGTGCTCAGCAGCGAGCAGGACCGGCTGGCCCGCTACTTCGCCGAAAGCTCCCGGCCCGACGGCGCCGCCCAGTTCCAGGGCATCGACTGGCACCCGGCCGCCTACTCGGAGGCACCGCTGTTCCCCGGCGCCCTGGCGCACTACGACTGCCGGGTGGTGGGCCGCTTCCAGGTCGGCGACCACGAGGTGCTGCTCGGCGCGGTCGTCAACGCCGACACCGGCGAGGGCGACCCGCTGATCAGCTACACCGGCGAGATGTTCGCCGGGACCCTGATCCCGGTCGCCGAGAGCGACCGCGGCGCCCCTCTCGGCAGGGACTCGGCGCTGGTCGACGCCCGACTGCCGCTCGCCCCGCCCGCCTTGCCGCTCCCGCCGCCCCTCAAGGAGAACGTGCCGTCATGAACGCGCCCACCGCCCAAGAGGCCGACTGGGACTCCGCCCCCGGCCTGCTCGACGGCGCCAAGGAGCTGGCCCTCGGACCGGACCGGTGCAATCTGGCGTACTGGTTCACCGAGGTCGCGCAGGGCACCCTGCGGGACCGCGGGGCGACCGGGCACCACGAGAAGGCCGAGGTCCCGGAGTTCCTGCGCCGGCCCGGACCGCTGCGCGAGGCGCTGGTCCTGGAGTTCGGCTTCCGCAGCCTGGCCGAGGAGATCGCCACCCGCCTGCTGGGCCACTATGTCTCCCGCGCCCCCGGCATCCCGGAGATGGAGTTCTACGCCACCCAGCTGATGGACGAGGCGCGCCACTCCAGGGTGTTCCGCAACCATCTGGTGGAGCTGGGCCTGCCGGAGCGCACGCTGCAGGCCGACATCGAGGAGATGGCCGCCGACTACCGGCGGGAGGTGCTCCAGCCGGTGGAGGACTTCACCCTGGAGATCATCCGCGACCAGGGCGACTTCCCGGGCGGGGTGGCCGTGTTCGCCATCGTCATCGAAGGGGTGCTCGCCCCGGCCGCCGAGCTGAGCGAGCGCAAGTGGACGCCGCTGTCGGAGGCCACCCAGGAGATCTCCCGGGGCACCGCCATCGACGAGATCCGGCATCTGACGGTGGCCAGCACCATCCTGCGCGACCACATCCGCGACAACCCCGGGTACATGCCGCGGCTGCTGGAGATCCTCGCGGCCGGCACCGAGCTGTGGGACCGGGTGCCGGACCGGCCCTACGTCATCCACCGCGAGGAGCTGTTCCAGCAGGGAATGACGGAGCAGGCCGAGCTGATCGGCGACTACCAGGTCTGGCCGGGCGTGCGGCTGCTCGACACCACCCCTGAGCAGCGCTACGACATGGCCGAGCGATGGACCGACGAGATGGCCGCGAGCCGGATGGCCTACATGGGCCTGCCGTCGGACGCCATGGAGCGGAGTGAGCGTCCGTGACGCCGCCGCCGTTCACCACCCTCCCGGCCTTCGGCGCCCCCGCCGGGCGGGCGGCCGTGGTCGCCGGGGTCGGCGGCTACGTACCGCCGACGGTGGTCACCAACGAGGACCTGGTGGCCCGTCTGGACACCTCCGACGAGTGGATCCGCACCCGGACCGGCATCGCGTCCCGGCATGTCGTCACCCCGGGCACCGCCACCTCCGACCTCGCCGTCGAGGCCGGCCGGCGGGCCCTCAAGTCGGCCGAGGACTCCCAGGTCGACGCGGTGGTGCTGGCCACCACCACGCCCGACCACCCCTGCCCGGCGACCGCCCCCGCGGTGGCCACCCGGCTGGGGCTGAGCGGGGTGCCGGCCTTCGACGTGGCCGCGGTCTGCACCGGCTTCCTGTACGCCCTGGCCGCCGGCGCCGGCTTCATCGCCTGCGGACTGGCCGGCCGGGTGCTGGTCATCGCCTCGGACGCGTTCACCACGATCATCGACCCGGCCGACCGCGGCACCGCGGTGATCTTCGCCGACGGCGCCGGCGCCGTGGTGCTGCGGGCCGGTGCGGCGGACGAACCGGGCGCGCTCGGCTCGGTGGTGCTCGGCAGCGACGGCGAGCTGAGCGACCTCATCACCGTGCCGGCCGGCGGCTCACGGCAGCGCTCCTCGGGCCTTCCCCCAGAGCCGGGCGACGAGTTCTTCCACATGGCAGGGCGCGCCACGTACCGGCACGCGGTGGAGCGGATGACGGCGGCCTCGCTGCAGTCGCTCGGCCACACCGGCTGGCGGCCCGAGGAGGTCGACCGGTTCGCCGCCCATCAGGCCAACGCGCGCATCCTCGGCGCGGTGGCCGAACGGCTCGGCATCGGGCCGGAGCGCCGGCTCTCCAACATCGAGCACGTCGGCAACACCGGCGGCGCCTCGATCCCGCTGCTCCTGGCCCAGAGCGCGGCCGACGGCAGCCTGACCGCCGGCGACCGGCTGCTGCTGACCGCCTTCGGCGGCGGCCTGGCGTGGGGCGCGGCGACCCTCACCTGGCCCGAGCTGTAGCCGGCGCCCGGCCCGCCCGCCGCGCATCCGCAGTCCCGTACCACCCCGCACACCACACGACCCGTCAACCGGAGGCGAGCACACCATGTTCGAGAACGTGAAGGAAATCCTGGTCAACAAGCTCAAGGTCGACCCCGAGCAGATAACCCCCGAGGCCACCCGGGAGGACATCGAGCTGGACTCGCTGGCCGTCGTCGAGCTGTCGCTGGTGCTGGAGACCGAGCTGGGCGTGTCCGTCTCCGACGACGAACTGCTGGAGGCGGAGACCGTGGGCGACATGGTGGCGCTCATCGAGCAGCGGAGTGCGCGGGTGTGATGGCCGGCACCGACATCGCCGTCACCGGTCTCGGCCTGGTCACCCCGGCCGGGACAGGCACCGCCGCGAGCTGGGCGGGCGTACGCGGCGGGCGCCCGACCGCGGCGTTCGACCCTGTCCTCGAGAGCCATCCGGTGCGGATCTCGTGCCGGGTGCCGGACTGGGACCCGGACGCCCTGCTCGGCGCACGACGCGCCCACCGGCTCGACCGTTTCAGTCAGTTCGCGCTGGTGGCGGCGCGCGAGGCGGTCACCGACGCCGGCCTGGACCCGGCCACATGGGACGGCGCCCGGGTCGGCGTGGTGCTCGGCTGCGCCGACGGCGGCCCGGGCACGGTGGAGGAGCAGCACCGGGTGCTGGTGGAGGACTCGCCGGACCGGGTCTCCCCGCTGCTGCTGCCGATGCAGCTGCCGAACATGCTGGCCGGGCAGACGGCCATCGAGTTCGGCGCCACCGGCCCGAACCTGGTGGTGGCCACCGCCTGCGCCTCGGGGACCACGGCCATCGGGATCGCCCGCGACCTGCTCCTGCTGGGCCGGTGCGACGTGGTGCTGGCCGGGGGCAGCGAGGCCATGATCACGCCCTTGGTGATGGCCGGCTTCGCCCGTATGGGCACGCTGTCGCGGCGCACCGATCCTCCGGCCGCCGCCTCCCGCCCGTTCGATGTGCACCGCGACGGTTTCGTGGCCGGCGAGGGCGCCGGGGTGCTGGTCCTGGAGCGGCCGGCCGACGCGCGCGCCCGCGGCGCCCGGGTCCGCGCCCGGGTGGCCGGTTACGGCGCCTCCGCTGACGCCCACCACATCACCTCGCCGCACCCCGAAGGGGTCGGGCTGGAAGTGGCGATGCGCGCGGCGCTCGCCGACGCCGACGCACTGCCGTCGGACGTCGGTCACGTCAACGCGCACGGCACCGCCACCCGGCTCAACGACCTCGCCGAGGCCCGGGTGGTGCGCCGTGTGCTCGGCGATCCGCTGGTGACGTCCACCAAGGGCGTCACCGGTCATCTGCTGGGCGCGGCCGGCGCGGTCGAGGCCGCGTTCACCGTGCTCAGTCTGGAGGAGCAGGTGGTGCCGCCCACCGCCAACCTCGACGTCCCCGATCCCGTCTGCGAGGTGAAGGTGGCCGCCACGGCCACGGAGACACGCTTCGACCTCGCCCTGAGCAGCTCCATGGGCTTCGGCGGCCAGAACGCCGTGCTGGCCATCGCGGCCGCCTGAAGCCGGCCAGGCCCAGCCGACGCCCGACCGGTCGCCGCCCAGCGGGGTGGTCGGCGGCCCGGCCCGCTCGTCCCGCTCCCCATCGGCCCGGGGCCCCGCCCCGTCCGGGCCGCCGACGACGAACCGACACCTCAGGAGCACGCCGTGACCGCCGGAACCCCTCCCTCCCACGCGCCCACCAGATCCCTGACCACCAGTTACATCGTCTTCGTGATCGTTGCCGCGGCGGCCCCGCTGTCCGCGATGGTCGGCACCGTCCCGCTGGCGTTCGCGATCGGCACGGCCGAAGGTGTCCCGGCCGCGTTCGCGTTCGCCGGCGTCACCCTGCTGTGCTTCTCCGTCGGGTACGCGATCAGCGCCCGCCGCACCGGCGGCTCCGGCGGCTTCTACGCCTCCATCGCCGACGGCCTGGGCCGGCCCACCGCGGTCGGCAGCGGCTGGGTGGCGGTGGTCTCCTACAACTGCGCCACCATCGGCCTGGTCGGCGCGCTGGGCTACTTCACCAGCCTGGTGCTGTCCGACCACGGGGTGCACCTGTCGTGGGAGTGGTGCGCTGTGATCGGGCTGGCGCTGATCGCCGTCCTCGGCTACCGGGACATCGCCATCAGCGCCCGTGTGCTGGCGGTGCTGATGCTCGCCGAGATCGGCATCCTGGCCGCCCTGGACGTGGCCGTACTCGTCCGGCACGGTGTGCACGCGCTGCCGGGCGCCTCGTTCACCTGGCACGCGGCCACCGGCCCCGGTGTCGGTGTCTCGCTGATGTTCGCCTTCGTGTCGTTCATCGGCTTCGAGTCGGCCGCGCTGTACGGCAAGGAGGCCAAGAACCCCCGCCGCAGCGTGCCGCGCGCGACCTATGTCGCCGCGGTGCTGATCTCCGGCTTCTACGCGCTGACCAGCTGGGAGGCGGTCGGCGCGATCGGCTCGGGCCAGGTGCGGGAGACCGCCGGGAAGCAGCTCGGCGACCTCTTCTTCACCCTGGGCGACGACTACCTCGGGTCCACGGGCAGCACCGTCCTGCAGATCATGCTCTGCTCCAGCCTCTTCGCCGCGACCCTGGCGCTGCACAGCGCCTCGAACCGGTACGCGCAGGTGCTGGCCGACGACGGCCTGCTGCCCTCGTTCCTCGGCCGGCTGCACCCGAAGCACGGCTCACCGCACCTGGCCGGCGTCGTGCAGGTGGCGGTGTGCGCCGCCGCCGTGGTCGGCTTCGCGGCCGGCGGCCTCGACCCGTACGCGAACATGACGACGAGCATGCTCGGCCTGGGCACCCTCGGGATCGTCGTGCTCCAGGCGCTGGCCGCGCTGTCCGCGGTGGCCCTGCGCCGCAAGGGCATCCGGCTGGGCTGGTGGCAGGGCACGGTGCTGCCGCTGCTGGGCTTCGCGGGCCTCGCCGCCACGGTCTATCTGGTGGTCGGCAACTTCGACGTGCTGACCGGTGCGACCGGCGGCGTCGTCATCCAGCTGCCGTGGGTGATCCCGCTGGTGGCCGCGCTCGGGGTGCTGTGGGCGCTGCGGCTGCGCGCCATCGCCCCCGCGCGCTACCGGGCGCTGGCCACCGCGCATGTCGCCCCCGAGGACCAGGCGGGCCGCACCGCGCCGAACCAGACCCCCGCCCCCGCCCCCGTCTCCAAACCGGCCTGACGCCGGCCACTGTTCAGGCGATCAGGAGGAAACGACGTGCACGACGTACGCGAGCTGATCGAGAGCGGCCCGGAGGCGGAGCGCCGGCTGGCCCGCCGCGGTCACCCGATGGACCTCGACGGGCTGCGGGCCGCGCAGCAGCGCCGGCTGGCCGCGCTGGAGGCGGTGAACGGGCTGCGGGCCGAGCTGAAGAAGGCGTCCCGCGGCCCGCGTGGGGCCGGGGGCCCGGCAGCCGCCGGCGGGGCGGGCCCGGCGGGCGACGATCCGCGGGAGCGCAACCGTCGCCTGCGCGAGCAGGTGCAGGCCGCCGAGGCCGAGGCCCGGGAGGCCGGCCAGGAGCTGGAGCGGCTGCTGCTGACGGTGCCGAACCTGCCGTCGGACGACCTGCCCGACGGCTTCAGCGAGAAGGATGCGCTGGAGGTACGGCGGGTCGGCCCGCAGCGCGGCTCGGGCCCCGGCCTCGGCCGGCACCACGCCGACCTCGGCGAGAAGCTGGGCGTGCTCGACTCCGGGGCGGCGGCGAAGCTGTCCGGAGCGCGGTTCAGCGTCAGTCGCGGCCCCGGGGCCCTGCTGGAGCGGGCCCTTGCGTCCCTGCTGCTGGACCTGCACACCCGGGAGCACGGGTACACCGAGTACTCGGTACCGCACCTGGTCAGCCGGGAGACCATGACCGGCACCGGACAGCTGCCGAAGTTCGAGGAGGACCTGTTCGCCACGACCGTGGGCGGCCGGGAGATGTTCCTGATCCCGACCGCCGAGGTCCCGCTCACCAACCTGGTGGCGCGAGAGGTGCTCGACGAACGCGAGCTGCCGCTGGCGATGACCGCCCGTACCCCCTGCTACCGGGGCGAGGCGGGCTCCTACGGCCGTGACACCCGCGGCATCCTGCGGCTGCACCAGTTCGAGAAGGTCGAGCTGGTGCGGGTCTGCCGGGACGAGGACGCCGGGGAGCAGCTCGAGCTGATGCTCGGCCATGTCGAGGAGTGCCTGAAGCGGCTGGAGCTGTCGTACCGGGTGGTGCTGCTGCCGGCCGGCGACATCGGCTTCTCGGCGCGCACGACGTACGACGTCGAGGTGTGGCTGCCCGGCAGCGACACCTACCGGGAGATCTCCTCGGTGTCGGACTGCGGCACCTTCCAGGGCCGCCGGGCCGGCATCCGCTACCGGACGGGCGGCTCCCGGAGGATCGCGGCCACGCTCAACGGCTCCGGCCTGCCGATCGGACGGACCGTCGCCGCGCTGCTGGAGCAGGGCCAGCAGACGGACGGCTCGGTGCTGCTGCCCGAGGCGTTGGCCTCCTACACCGGCTTCCGCCGGCTGCTGCCGGGGGGCGGCACCGAGTAGCCCGGACAGCACCGAAGGCGCGGGTCTGCCGGGAGTGGGTACTCCCGGCAGACCCGCGCCCGTGCCCCGTCAGGGGCCGGTCAGGCGGTCCGGCGCAGCAGGGCGGTGGAGCGGTGCAGCCCCGGGTCCTGGTTGAGCATCTGCCGGAACAGCTGGCGCAGCTTCGGCGACGGCTCCATGCCCAGCTCGTCGACCAGCCGGAGCCGGGCCGCGTTGTAGACACCGACCGCCTCGGCCTGGCGCCCGCACTGGTAGAGCGCCACCATGAGCAGCTCGGTGATCCGCTCCCGCCACGGGTGGGCGATGCTCATCCGCTTCAGCTCCCCGACCACCCGCATCGGCTCACCCGCGCGGATACGCAGCCAGAAGGCGTCCTCCCGCGCGGACAGGTACTCCTCCTCCCACTCCGTGGCCGCGCTCTGGCACAGCGGTCCGACGGCCGCGTCGCCCAGCGGCGCGCCCTGCCACAGCCCGAGCCCCTGCTCCAGGAGTTCCTGGGCGGCGGGCAGGTCCTCGCCCTCCATCGCCCGGCGGGACCGGCGTATGTACCCGCGGAAGCGGTTGAGGTCTATGTCCTCCGGCTCCACGTCGAGGCTGTAGCCGGACGCCCGGGTGCGCAGCACGTCCGCCGCCGGGCCGTCCACCAGCTGGACCAGTGTTCGTCTCAGTCGCGACACATGTGCCTGGAGCGCGTTCTCCACAGTGGCCGGGGGGTTCTCCCCCCACAGCTCGCTGTACAGCGTCGAGACGGGCACGACCGCCGGGGCCTGGATGAGCAGGCTCGCCAGCAGACAGCGTTGTCGCAGCCCTGGAACGGCGTGGAACGTGCCACCGATGCCGACCGCTATCGTGCCCAAGATCCGGAACTGCAAGAAGACCAACCCCCGTGTGCTCTCAGCCTGCGGCTCTGCGCCGCCCGTTCCGGTGCTTTCCGGAACAGGCGCATTGTGAGGGTGGGACCTAGAGCCCGGCTCGACACCGCGCTCGGGACCGCGCCGTCGGACACCGTCACCGGGTGCGGCGAACGCGGCAGCACCGTGGTCAGCGTTCGCTCCGCACGGCCACCGCCGCCGCCAGGACCGCGCCCGCCGAGAGCACCACCGAGAAGCAGACCATCGTCGCCGGCATGCTCAGATGGCGGATGAGCTCGCTGAAGAGGATCGAGGGCAGACCCAGGCCCGCGTACGCGACGACGAAGTAGACGGCGAGGACGCCCGCCCTGGACGCGGGGGCGGCCGCGGTCACGGACTGGACGAGACCGGCCTTGAACAGGATGCCCGAGCCCGCGCCCGCCAACGTGGCGGCCGTGAGGAAGAGCCACAGCGTCGAGCCGTACACGGACAGGGCCACCAGGGCCAGCCCGGACGGGAAGGCCACCATCCCCACGGCGAGCAGGCGCCGCGGCGGCAGCGCGGCAAGGGCCAGCTGGGCCAGCGCGGCGGCGCTGAACATCAGGAACGGCGCGAGGCCCGCGACGAACTCCGAGGAGACTCGCAGTTCGGTGTGGAGAATGACCGCGCCCAGCGCCGTGACCAGGCCGAAGAGGGCGAAGGAGCAGAAGCCGAGCCCCGCGGCGGAGGCGAACACCGGGCGCCCGCCGGGGCACAGCGCGAACCGCTCCGGCTTCTGCCGCACCGTACGGCTCCGGTCCACGGTCTCCGGCGTGACCAGGCTGAGCACCAGACACACCGCGAGGGCCAGCGCGAAACCGAACTGCGTGACCGTCAGCGGATCGGGCACCCACTGCGCCACCGCTCCGGCCACCAGGGGACCGAGGGCGAGGCCGCCGAGGTTGGCCGCGGTCGCGACCACCTCCGGGAGCACGGCCTCGGGCCGGTGGGGGTGCGCGCCGGCGTACAGGTCGTGCAGGTACGCGGTGGCCGTGGAGGCCATGAGGCCGATGCCCACCCCGTTCAGGAACCGGCCGGTCATCAGGCCGGGGAGGTCCTTCCACCAGGTCAGGAGGAGGGCGGCGGCCAGCGCCACGGCAAGGGCCGGGACGACGACACGGCGGCGCCCGAAGCGGTCGGAGAGATGCCCGAGGGCGAGGAAGCCGACGGCGGCACCGCCGACCAGCATGGCGAACACCACGCTGATCGTGGTCACCCCGAACCCGTCGCGGGACGCGTAGAGCGGCCACAGCGGGGTGGGCGCCGTACCGAACGCCATCAGGACGGCGAACGCCGCCGCCACGAACCAGAATCCGGCGCCCTGTCCGACCGGGCGCAGACCCGGGCGCCGTCGGCCCGACGAGGCGGGGACGGCGGATTCGGCGGTCCGGGGCTGGGTCGGCATGGAGGGCCTCTCCGCTCGGTCGGCGCCGGCCGGGCACCGATGGACTCTCATGACCCCAGAGTTCCCACCATACGAGCATCAAAGGCGGCGAAGCGCGCGGCGAAGGCAGGCGCCGGGACGCGCCGGCCTCGCCGGTGGACCGGCTTGCCGCACGCCCGGTGAACCACGTGGTAGAGCTCACAACACTGCCGCGAATGCGTAACTTTAAAGTACAGCCATGGATCTTCACGTCGCGACGAAGTGGGAGACCGCGGTGCTCGCGGGAGGGCCGGCCGACGGCCTGCGCATGCAGGTCGCGGGCCGGCCCTCGGTGTTGCAGGTCACCTACCCCTGCCAGGTCGACTCCCCGCAGGACGGTGTGCGGGTGGAGGCGGTCTACGTCTACCGGCGCCGACTCGGCGTGCAGGGTGAACCGTTGACGTACGGCTACGACTGCGCCAGCCCCTGACGGAACCGGTTCAGCGGGCGGCGGACGACGGCTGCTCCGGGGTCGCCTCCGCGGAGGTGCCGACGGCCGCGGGCGTCACGGGAACGACGTCCGCGGGCGCGTCCCCTTCCTTCATCGCCTTCGCCTCGCTCTTCAGGATGCGCATCGACCTGCCCAGCGCGCGGGCGGTGTCGGGCAGCTTCTTCGAGCCGAACAGCACGATGACGACGATCGCCACGACCAGCAGGTGCCAGGGTTCCAGTCCGTTGCGGAGCATGAGCGCGCCCGCCCTTCCTCGCCTGGGCGGAGGACGCGTGCGCCGCTCGCCCGTCCCATAATGATTGCTACATTGCGCAACTGTACAACTGTACAACTGTCCAGCGGACCCTACCGGTCCGAGACGGCGCCGAGTGTCGGCATGCTCCTCATCCGGCCCTACGGCCGGTCCAAGCGCAGGCTCTGCCCGTCGTAGCCCCAACGCCGCTCGTAGCGCGCCCTGATCGCCCACAGGGCCAGGGCGTACAGCGCGAGGACGGTGCCGACCAGCAGGTAGTACGCGACCGGAAGCGCCGGCAGGCCGAGGAGTGCGCCGAGCGGGGTCACGGGCAACAGGAGCCCGACGGCGGCGAGCGCGCCGGCTGCCCCGCCGACCGGGCCCGGGCGGCGGCCCTCGGCGAGGCTCCGGCCGGACCGCAGCAGCAGCATGACCAGGGCCTGGGTGAGGAGGTTCTCCGTGAACCAGGCGGAGTGGAAGACCGCTGCGTCGTCGAGCGCGTCGGGACCGCGCAGGCTGAGGGCGAGGACGCCGAAGGTGGCGAGGTCGGCGACCGCGTTGACCACGCCGAAGCCGGTGATGAAGCGCAGGAGGTCGTGCGGGCGCAGCACGGTGGGGCGTGAGAGCTCCCGTGGTGCGGGACGGTCGTGGGCGAAGGCGAGTTGAGCCGCGTCGAAGCACAGGTTCTGGGCGAGTACCTGGGCCGGGAGCATCGGGAGGAAGGGCAGCAGGAGGCCCGCGGCGAGCATCGCGAGGACGTTGCCGAGGTTCGAGGAGAGCGTGACCCGCAGATACGTGGCGATGTTGCCGCCGCTGCGGCGTCCGGCGGCCACCGCGTGGTCGATCGCGGTCAGGTCCTTGTACGCGAGGACGACCTCCGCGCTCTCGCGGGCGACGGCGACGGCCTCGCGCGGGGCGATGCCCACGTCCGCGGCACGCAGCGCGGGCACGTCGTTGACGCCGTCGCCGAGGAAGCCGACGGTGTGCCCCGCCGCGCGCAGCCCGGCGACGATCCGCGCCTTGTCCTCGGGGGTGCAGCGGGCGACGACGGTCGCGGCCAGTTCGTCGGGCGCGCCGGCGGTGCGCATGTCACCGGGGTCCAGACCGAGGTCGCGGCAGGCACGGGCCGCGGTGCCCGGGTGGTCGCCGGTCAGGATCCGGACGGTGACGCCGCGGGCGGTGAGGTCCCGTAGGGCGCGCTCGGCGGTCGGTGCGAGGGCGTCCCGGAAGGTGACGAAGCCCCGGAAGGTCAGGCCGCGTTCGTCGGCGGGGTTGTAAGGGCGGACGCGGGCGGGACGGTCGGCGGTCGCGACGCCGAGCAGTCGCAGACCGCCGGCCGCTTCGCGCGCGACCCGTGCGAGCAGCCGTTCCCGCTCCGCGGGCTCCAGTGCGCAGCGCTCCAGTACGTCCTCGGGAGCGCCCCTGACAAGGAGGGTGTGGCTGCCGAGGCGGCCCCGGACCACGGCGGTGGCGAGCCGGCGGACCGGGTCGAACGGCAGGGCGGCCACTCCCTCGTACTCCTCCCAGGCCCCGTCGGCCGCGTCCAGAAGCGCCTCGTCCAGGGCGTCCGCGAGGGGCAGGTCGGCGATGTGGAGGGTCCACCAGGCGCCAGCGGCCGCCCAGCGCAGCACCTGGGGGGCGTCCTCGCCCGCGGCGTCCAGGGCCCGTTCGACGACCGGCCGGTCCTGGGTGAGGGTGCCGGTCTTGTCGAGGCAGAGCACGTCCACAGCACCGAGGTCGTGCAGGGCGGGCAGCCGTTTGACGATCACCCCGTGGGCGCGGGCGAGCCCGGAGGCGCCGCGGCCCAGACAGGTGGTGACGATGACCGGCAGCATCTCGGGGGTGAGGCCGACCGCGACCGCGACGGCGAAGGGGAGCGTCTCAAGACCCCGGCCGCGCAGCGCCGCGTTGGCCATGAGGACCAGCGGCGGGGTGAGCAGCATGAACCGGATCAGCACCCAGGAGATGCCGCGCACGGACCGGTCGAAGGCGCTCGCCCCGCGCCGGGCGCCGACGGCGTACGCCTTGGCGAACCGGGTCCGGGCCCCCGTCTCGAGGACGAGCGCGGTGCCGCTGCCGGATGCGACGCTGCTGCCCTGGAAGCAGAGGTGGGGCTGGTCGAAGGGCCCGCCGTCGCAGGCCGCGGGGGTGTCGAGGGCGCGCTTCGCCACCGGCGCCGACTCCCCGGTGAGGGCTGCCTGATGCACCGTCAGGCCGCTGGACCGCAGCAGTCGTACGTCGGCAGGGACGAGGTCGCCGGGCGCGAGCCGGATCACGTCACCGGGCACCAGTTCGGCGGCGGGTGTCTCCCGCGCCGGCCCGGGCCGGCGCGCGCCCTGCCCTTCGGCACCGGCGCGGCCCGCCGGCTCGAGCGCCGTGTCCGGGCGGCGCAGCACGGCCGCGGTGGCGGCGACGAGATCGCGCAGCGCGGCCGTCGAACGATCGGCCCGCTGCTCGCCGGTGGCGCGCAGGACGCAGCTGACCACGACAAGGAAGAGAATCACGCAGGCGGTGCCCCAGGCGGCGACGGTGGCGGAGACGAGGCCGAGGCAGAGGAGGACCGTGGTGAACGGGTCGCGCAGACCGCGTAGGAAGAGACGGGCCCAGGAGGTCGTACGGGTCTCGGGGAGCACGTTCTCCCCGAAGTCCGCGAGCCGTGCCGCGGCCTCCGCGTCGGTGAGTCCGCGCGGCGTGCTCTCCAGCCGCCGCAGCTCCTGCAGCGAGGTGGCGGCCGTGCCGCCCGCACCCGGCGTCGACGCCGACGGAGCGGCCGTGTCAGAGGCCACGGAGACGGGGTGCCGCGGCGCCGCTCTGCGCGGCGCGATCGGTGAGCTGGCCCACCATGAGCCGCACCACGGTCACCACGTCCGCGTCGTCGACGAAGTAGACCTGGCGGCGGCCCTCACGACGGGAGCGGACCAGCCCGGCGAGCTTGAGTTTGGTCAGATGCTGGCTCACGGCGGGCAGCGCGCCGCCGACCCGCTCGGCGAGCCCGGTGACATCGCTCTCGCCCTGCGCGAGCGCCCACACGATGTGCAGCCGCGCGGGCGAGGCCAGAAGCCCGAAGGCGGCGGCCGCCTCCGTCAGCACCTCGGCGGACGGGTCCTGGAAACCACCGCCATCTGCCGCCACCGTCGCCCTCCTGTCCCACCCCGCCGTACCGTACGGGTCGCCTCAGTCTAGGCGGCTGTGGACGGCGGGCCGACGGGTCCGACAGGGGCTCGCCGTATCGGCTCGCCACCCGGTCCGGTCGTCGTAAGCGCGCCGGAAACCGGTCGTCAGGACTGCGCGGGCGGCGTCCAGCCCTGGCGCCGCAGGACCTCCGAGACATCCGGGCCCCGGTAGTGGTCGCCCTTGAGGACCTTGCCGTCGGCCCGGCGGGAGACCGTGCCGTCCGGGCCGATCTTGGTCATGTTGGCGCGGTGGATCTCGGCGATGACGGCGTCGAGGTCAATACCGTGCACGAGGGCCGTTCCGTAGGCCACGTACACGAGGTCGGCCAGTTCGTGCGCCAGCCGGTCGAGCGGTCCGCTGACGGACACCTCGGCGACCTCCGCGGCCTCCTCGGCGAGCAGCTCCCCGCGGTGCGCGGCCAGCTCCGGGGAGACCTCCGTCGGCACGGCACGGGCGTCGAGCCCGAAGGCGCGGTGGAACTCACGGACGAGGGAGGCGGGCGATGGGTGCATCCGGCGACCCTACCCGCTGCCACGGCCCGCTCCCGTGGGCCCGTGGTCTGCCGCCCTGGTCAGGGGCGCCCCCGGACTGGCAGGATCGCGCGCATGTTCACGCCACTCCCCCGCATCCGCCGGCGCCGCGCGCTGCTGGGCTCGGCGGCCTCTCTCGCGGCCCTCGGGCTGCTGCTGTGGTGGCTGCTGCCGATCGGCGAGGAGTCCCCGAGCGGAACGGTCACCTTCAGTACGGGCACCCCGACCGGCGTCTACCAGAAGTACGGCACCCTGCTGCAGCAGGCGATCGCCAAGGACCTGCCGAGGGTGGACGTCCGGCTGCTGAACAGCGACGGGTCCCAGGAGAACGTGCGACGGGTGGCCACGGGCTCGGCGGACTTCACGATCGCGGCCGCCGACGCGGTGGAGACGTACAAGCTGGAACACAAGGCCGGGGCCGGCCGGCTGCGCGGTTGCGCACGGCTGTACGACGACTATGTGCACCTGGTGGTGCCGCGCTCGTCGACCGTGCGGTCCGTCGCGGATCTCGAGGGGCGCAGGGTCGCCATCGGCCCGGGCGGGTCGGGGGTACGACTCATCGCGGAGCATGTGCTCGAGGCGGCCGGTCTCGACCCGAAGAAGGACATCACACCCCTGTCCGACGGCATCGGGACCATGCCCGACCTGCTCAGGCGGCACCGGATCGAGGCGTTCTTCTGGTCCGGCGGGCTGCCCACCGGCGCGATCACGGAACTGTCGAAGCACTTCGCGATCCGTCTGGTGCCGATCAGCACCGATCTGGTGGCCAAACTGCACGCACAGGGCGGCGCCTCACGTTACTACCGGGCCTCGGTGATGCCCGCCGACGCCTACCCGGACGCCCAGCAGGGCTCCGCCGTGCAGACCGTGGCCGTCGCGAACCTCCTCATGACCCGAAAGGACATGGACCCGGGCCTGACCGAGCAGCTCACCCGTGCCGTGATCGACAGCCGGGACCGGATCGGCGCGCAGGTCCACGCGGCCCAGCTGGTGGACCTGCGCACGGCGATCTACACGGACCCGTTGGCCCTGCACGAGGGCGCGCGGCGGTACTACGAGTCGGTGAAGCCGTAGCCTTCGCCCCCGGGCACCCCACGCGTACGGCGAAGCGGACGGTGGCCCGGCGCCTGCGGACCCCCGCCGCGGCCGCATCGGCCGCGTCCTCGAAGCCGACCGAGCCGGGACCCTCACGACGCCTCGCCGTCCACCGTCCGCGGCACACTCACCGTCACCTTGAGTCCGTGCGGCACATGACGCCCGTACGCGATCGAACCCCCACCCGCCTCCAGCAGCGCCCGTGATATCGACAGACCGAGCCCCGACCCCTTGATGTTCTGATGCGCCGCGCTGCGCCAGAAGCGATCGCCGACCCGGACGAGTTCCTCGTCGCTGAGTCCCGGCCCGCCGTCGGTGACCACGACCGAGGCGGTGTCGCCGACGGCCGTGACCTCCACCTCGACGCACTCCCCCTCGGGCGTGAACTTCACCGCGTTGTCGATGACCGCGTCCAGGGCGCTGGACAGGGTGACGGGGTCCGCCCAGGCGGTGGTGGGCGGGCAGTTCCCGGTCAGCCGTACGCCCTTGGCCTGTGCGGCCGGGTCCCAGGCCGCGACGCGCTCGGCGGCCAGGGCGCCGATGTCGGTGAGCCTCAGGTCCGCCTCGGCGTGCTCGGCCAGCGCCAGGTCGAGCAGATCGTCCAGGACCTGGGCGAGGCGCCGGCCCTCCGTGCGGACCGAGGCGATCTCCTCGTTGCCCTCGGGCAGTTCGAGAGCGAGCAGCTCGATACGCAGCAGGAGCGCGGAGAGCGGATTGCGCAGCTGGTGCGAGGCGTCGGCGACGAAGGCCCGCTGCTGCTCGAGGACTTCCTCGACGTTGTCCGCCATCTCGTTGAACGACCGGGCCAGGCGCCTGAGTTCAGGCGGTCCGCCCGCGGCCGCGACACGCGACTTGAGGCGTCCGGTCGCGATGTCGTGGGTCGTGGCGTCCAGGACCCGCACCGGCCTGAGCACCCAGCCGGTCAGCCGGAGCGCCGCGCCGACGGCGAGCAGCATCGCGGCGATCTCACCGGCACCGATGAACAGCCAGCCGTGCAGGATCCTCGACCGCATCTGCCCGGTGGGCGACTCGGTGACGACGACGGCGATGACGTCGCCGTCGCGGATGACCGGCGAGGCGACCACCAGCCGGGCGCGCTGCCAGGGCCAGACCTGCCGGGGGTCGTGGCTGCGGCGCCCGAGGAGGGCCTCGTTGAAGGCGTCGCGGCCGTCGCCCGTCTTGGGCAGGTACCAGTCCTCCGGCGCGTTGGCCATGGGCACGTCGTCCCGGTAGAAGACACCGGCCCGGATGCCGTACACGCCGTAGTACATGGCGAGTTCCTTGCGCAGGGTCTCGCCGCGCTCGTCCCTGGTGTCGCCGTCGCCGCTGTCGGGGCTGTCGCCGCCCACCCGGAGGCCGTTGCCCGGCCGGTCGGTGACGAACTGGGCGAGGGCCGCGAAGCGCGCGGTGTCGTCGATGCGGTCGACGACGACCCGCTGCTGCTGCGCGGCGGCGAGGCTCACCGCGAGCGGCACGCCGAGCGCGAGCAGCACGGCCGCCATCAGGACGATGAGCAGCGGGAGCAGTCGTGCGCCCAACCTGTCCCCGCTATGCGGCCGGGGCGACGAGCCGGTACCCGACGCCGCGCACGGTCTCGATCAGCGCGGGCATGCGCAACTTGGAGCGCAGCGAGGCGACGTGCACCTCGAGGGTGCGCCCGGTTCCCTCCCAACTGGTCTGCCACACCTCGCTGATGATCTGCTCGCGGCGGAACACCACGCCGGGCCGCTGGGCCAGCAGGGCGAGCAGATCGAACTCCTTGCGGGTCAGCTGGATCACGGAACCGTCCACACTGACCCGGCGATTGGGGAGTTCTATGTGCACCGGGCCGAGCCGCAGCGCGGTCTCGGTCGCGCCGGTGTCGTCCAGGTGCGGGGTGCGCCGGCTGACGGCGTGGATCCGCGCGAGCAGTTCCCCGGTGTCGTACGGCTTGACCACGTAGTCGTCGGCGCCGAGGTTCAGGCCGTGGATCCGGGAGCGGACGTCGGAGCGCGCGGTGACCATGATCACCGGGGTGCTGGTGCGCTTGCGGATCTTGCCGCAGACCTCGTAGCCGTCCTGGTCGGGCAGACCGAGGTCGAGCAGCACGACGCCGAATCCGGCGCCCTCGGGCACCAGCGCCTGGAGGGCCTCCTCGCCACTGCGGGCGTGCGTGACCTCGAAACCGTGCCTGGCCAGCACCGCGGACAAGGCGGCCGCGACGTGGTTGTCGTCCTCGACGAGAAGCAGTCTCATCCGGCCCCCTCCGGTTTCTCGGCTTCGCGGTCCCCTCGCTCCCGCCTGTACAAGAACGTGCTCTCGCCTTGTACTGGAAAGCGTCATCCACGCGAACGCGTGCACCCGCGTGCATGCACCAAGGCAGTCACGCCGATGAACAAGGACGCCGTCAAGAGGGTTCGGGGTGCGGGCGGCTTCCGTTACCCAGCCGGTACGCGCCCGGCGCGCGGCCACTACGGTTCGTGCCCGGCCGCTACCGGATCGTGATGCTCAGATCTCCCTCAGATGTAATGACGCTGGTCGCACGGCATCACTACTGTCCTCCGAAACCGAGCGAGGACGGAGCGAGTCAGCACATGACCGAAGTATCGGTGGCCAAGGACTCGGTGGCCGCGACCGACGAACTCGTCGTTCTCAGGGGCGTCAACAAGCACTTCGGCGCGTTGCACGTGCTCCAGGACATCGACCTGACCGTCGCCCGCGGCGAGGTCGTCGTGGTCATCGGGCCTTCGGGGTCCGGCAAGTCCACTCTCTGCCGCACCGTCAACCGCCTGGAGACCATCGACTCGGGCGAGATCCTGATCGACGGCAGGCCGCTGCCCCAGGAGGGCAGGGAACTGGCCCGGCTGCGCGCCGACGTCGGCATGGTCTTCCAGTCCTTCAATCTCTTCGCGCACAAGACGGTGCTCGAGAACGTGATGCTGGGCCAGGTCAAGGTCCGCAGAACGGAGAAGCGGAAGGCCGAGGAGAAGGCACGCGGCCTGCTCGACCGGGTGGGTGTGGGCGCCCAGGCGGACAAGTACCCCGCGCAGCTCTCCGGCGGCCAGCAGCAGCGCGTCGCGATCGCCCGCGCGCTGGCGATGGACCCCAAGGTCATGCTCTTCGACGAGCCGACCTCGGCCCTCGACCCCGAGATGATCAACGAGGTCCTCGAGGTCATGCAGCAGCTCGCCCGGGACGGCATGACGATGGTCGTCGTCACCCACGAGATGGGCTTCGCCCGCTCGGCCGCCAACCGGGTGGTCTTCATGGCCGACGGCCGCATCGTCGAAGAGGCCGCGCCGGACCAGTTCTTCAGCAGCCCGCGCAGCGACCGGGCCAAAGAGTTCCTGTCGAAGATCCTGCACCACTGACACCGACCCATCGCCGCCGCGGGCTCCGGTGCCCTCGTGTGCCCGGTTCCGCGCAACGCCCAACCTGCCGACCCGAAGGATGTCCACCCATGAAGTTCCGCAAGTCCGTCCCCGCGGCGGTCCTCGCCACCCTCGCACTGGCCCTGACGGCCTGTGGCGGCGAGTCCGGAAACGCCGGTGACCAGCCCGCCGGCGAGAGCACCGGGGCGAACGCGCCGAAGCTGCCGACGTACGCCGTCGCCACCGACGTGAAGATCGACTCCCCCACGCTGAAGAAGGCCCAGCAGGCCGGCAAGCTCGTCATCGGCGCCAAGAACGACCAGCCGTTCCTGGGCTTCGAGGACACGACGGGCAAGCGCTCCGGCTTCGACATCGAGATCGCCAAGATGGTCGCCGCCGACCTCGGCTTCAAGCCCGAGCAGATCGAGTTCAAGACCGTGGACTCCAACGTCCGTGAGACCACCATCTCCAAGGGCGAGGTCGACCTGTACGTCGGCACGTACACGATCAACGACGAGCGCAAGAAGCAGGTCGGCTTCGCGGGCCCGTACTTCCACGCCGGCGCGGACCTGCTCGTACGCAAGGACGAGACGGGCATCACGGGTCCCGACTCGCTCAAGGGCAAGACGGTCTGTTCCATCAAGGGCTCGACGCCGCTTCAGGAGATCAAGAAGCCCAAGTACGGCGCGAAGACCGTCGAGCTGTCGAAGTACTCCGAGTGTGTGCAGCAGCTGCTCAACAGCGAGGTCGACGCCGTCACCACCGACGACGCGATCCTCAAGGGCTATGCCGCGCAGCGTCCCACGAAGCTCAAGGTGATCGGCAAGCCGTTCACCGAGGAGCCGTACGGCGTGGGCATGAACAAGGACGACAAGGCTCTGCGCGACGCCGTGAACGACGCGCTGGAGAAGCACGAGAAGAACGACGACTACAAGAAGGCGTACGAGGCGACGCTCGGCCTGTCCGGCTCCCCGTACTCGGAGCCGCCGGCCGTCAACCGGTACTGACGCACCGCTGAGACGCCGGCCCGGCGTCGACCGAGCCGGCCGCTGCGGACCCACCACCCAGCGGGTCCGCTGCGGCCGGTCGGCCCGTGCCGGCGACGCCGTCCGGCGCACCGCCCCGGAGGCGGCCTTCCCTGCCCGAACACCGCCACGAGGACCTCCCCGTGAACGTATTGCTCGACCATCTCGCGGACTTCCGCGAAGGGTTCATAGGCACCGTACTGCTGACCCTGGCCAGCGGACTCCTCGCGATGGTGCTGGGTGTCATCATCGCCGGGTTCCGTGTCTCCCCCGTCCCTCCGCTGCGGATGTTCGGCACCGCGTGGGTCACCCTCTTCCGGAACACCCCTCTGACGCTGCTCTTCCTCGTGGCGTGGTTCGTCGTCCCGGTCATCTTCGTGCCGGGCATGAACCCGTGGACGAAGGCGCTGCTGGCCCTGAGCTTCTACACCTCGGCCTTCGTCTGCGAGGCGGTGCGGTCGGGCATCAACACGGTGCCCCTCGGCCAGGCGGAGGCCGCCCGCTCCCTCGGCATGACCTTCTCGCAGACGCTGCGCCTGATCGTCCTGCCGCAGGCGACACGCACCGTGATCGCGCCGCTGAGCTCGATCTTCATCGCTCTGACCAAGAACTCGGCGATCGCGGGCGCGTTCAGCGTCACCGAGCTGTTCGGCTGGCAGAAGACACTGAGCGACCAGGGCTATGCCATCGCCTGGATCTTCGTGTGGGTGGCCCTGGGCTACCTCGTCATCACCTTCTCGATCAGCGGCCTGTTCCGGCTGCTGGAGCGACGCATGGAGGTCGCACGATGACCGCGAGCGTTCTCTACGACGCGCCGGGCCCCAAGGCCCGCGTGCGCAACCGCGTCTTCACGGTGCTCGGTGCGCTGGCGTTGGTCGCCCTGCTCGCCTTCGTCGTGTACCGGCTCGACGCCAAGGGCCAGCTGGACCCGAAGATCTGGAACATCTTCAACAACGCGGGCGTGCGCACCAACATCCGCGACGGCGTTCTCACCACCTTGAAGGTGTTCGCCGTGGCCGGCGCGCTGTCCCTGGTGCTCGGGCTACTGCTCGCCGTGGCGCGACTGTCGGAGCACCGGCCGGTCCGCTGGTTCGCGACCGGCTTCATCGAGCTGTTCCGGGCCGTCCCGCTGCTCATCACCATCTACGCCTTGTGGGTGGTGTTCCTCACCTACAAGAACGATCTCGGCACGGTCGGGGACAACACCGCGTTCTGGGGCCTCGTCATCGGTCTGTCCGTCTACAACGGCAGCGTCCAGGCCGAGGTGTTCCGCGCCGGCATCAACGCCGTGCCCCGGGGACAGGTCGAGGCAGCCTACGCGCTCGGTCTGCGCAAGTACCAGGTGATGACGACCCTGTTGCTGCCGCAGGCGGTGCGCTCCATGCTCCCGACGATGATCAGCCAGCTGGTGGTCACCCTCAAGGACACCTCACTGGGCTACGTCATCACGTACACGGAGCTTCTGTTCGCCACTCGGACGATGGCCTCCAACATCATCGTCAACGGGGAGAACCCGTTCACAGCGGTGGTCATCGTCTCCGGCGCGATCTACATCGCGATGTGCCTCGCACTCTCCTCGCTCGCGACCTGGATCGAACGGCGGGGGCGTCGTACCAAGACCGGTGTCGCCGTCGCGGCGGCGGCTGAGCCGGCCGAGCAGCCGGGAGTGCTCGACGTCGCCGGAGGGCCCATCGGCCCGGCCGACGGCGTTGCGGACCGCACGGTGAAGTAGCCGCGGAGCCAGCATGTGCAGGACGGTGCGTCCCGGGACGCTGAGACGTCCCGGGACGCTGTGCACCGGCAGTACTCGGACAGGGCCGGCCGCGCGGAGACCTGCCGGATCGGGTCTTCGCCGCCTGCCCCTCGGACAAGACTGGGGCACCGCCGGTCTGCGATCGGCGTCATCGACCATCGCTCGAGCCCTTCACCTCGGTCGGGAGACAGTCAAGGACCACGTCCACACCCTGTGCGTCAAACTGCGCGCCGCCCATCGGATCCACGCCGTCCGCATCGCTGGACAGACCGACATCGCGACCCCGCCCGCCTGAGGACGTCACCGACTGAAGCACCGTCAGCGACGCGGCAGCCACCGTGGCTTGACGCAAGCAGTGGCAATAGGTTGCATACGTTCTGTGATCGTGCACCCTGCTCCAATCTCCTGTTCACAGGCGTCCCACGGGACACCGCCACGGGCAGGGGGCGCCACACCGTGGACCCGGTGATCATCGTCGGCGCGGGACCCGTGGGGCTCTCGCTCGCGCTCGCGCTGGCGCGCCAGGAGGTGCCGTCCGTCGTCCTCGACGAGGGCCCGGGCAAGGACGAACAGCGGGCCGCTCGCACCGTCGTACTGCGCGAGGACACCGCCGCGCTGATGGAACGGCTGACCGGGGTGCCGCTCAGCGAATACGGACTGCGCTGGACCGGATGGCGGTCGATGCGGCGCAAGCAGGTGATGCGCGAGATCGTGTTCGAACCGGCCGGGGTGCAGCGGGAGCGCGCAGGCGGGTACGGCCCCGCGGAGAGCCCGACGGGCCCGGTCGGCGAGCCCGTCCTCGCCGGGGGTCCCGCCCCCCTGCACATCGCCCAGCATGTGCTCACCGGCGCCCTGCGCGCGGCCGTCGCGGGCGAACGGCTCGTCAAGGTCGCCGCCGACAGCCGGCTCGACTCGATCGAGCAGGAGCCGTCCGGTGTCACGGCGCACACGCGCGGGCCGAGCGGCACCTGGTGGCGCGGCAGTTTTCTGATCGGCTGCGACGGGCCGCGCTCGACGGTACGCAAGCTCATGGACATCCGCTTCCCGGGCCGCACCGCCGTGGAGCGTCATGCCGTGGCAGCGCTGCGCACCGAACTTCCCTGGCCCGGCGAGGCGTTGCTGCACCGGACGCCGCCATGGCGCGCATCGGGCCCTTCGGGCGGAGAGATCATCGCGCGCCCCCTGCCCGACAGTGTGTGGCGCCTCGACTGGCTGCTGCCGCCGGGCAAGGACCTGGTCACCCCCGAACTGCTGGTGACCCGTGTCCGGGAGACCCTCGCGGGCTGGCACGGGGGCACCACACCCGCCTACGACCTGCTGGACACCGGCGTTCACACCGTCCACCACCGGCTCGCCCGTCGCTGGCGCGCCGGCCGGGTCCTGCTCGCCGGGGATGCCGCGCATCTGCTCGGCGCGCTGGGCACGCAGGGTCTGGACGAGGGCCTGAGGGACGTCGACAACCTCGCCTGGAAGCTCGGGCTCGTCTGGCATCACGGCCCCAACGAGGCACTGCTCGACAGCTACCAGGCGGAGCGTCGCGCCGCGGTCGCGGCCCGGCTGCGCGCCGCCGACCAGGCACTGCCAGTGCTGCGCGGCGGCGGGGGGCTGCGTACGTACGTGCCAGGCTCCGCCCGCGGCCACGACGCACTGCTCGCGGACGGCCATCTGGGACGCGGCGTGCTCGGCGCTCCGGGGACCTACGGCAACTCGCCGCTCGCGCCCCCGCCGTCCGAGTCGGTGACGCCGGTGGGTACCGAGCCCGGGGCGCCGGTGGTGGATGTGCGGGTGACCGCCGAGGACGGCTCTTTCGTTCGGCTGCGGGACCGGCTGGGGCGCGGGGCTCTGCTGGTGGTGCTCGTCGCGCCGGGCACCGGCGTGTGGGAGCGCAAGCACTGGGTGTCGGCCGGGATCATGCCTCGGCTGGCAGCGGCGGTGACGGCCCTGCCGCACACCGCGGAACTGCTGGTCGCCGAGAGCTATCCGGGCGCGGCTCCGCACACGGTCCTTCTGGTCCGGCCCGACGGCCACTTGGTCACGGCGCTCAGCGGGGTGCGCCCGGCGGAGCTGTATCAGGCCGCGGAGGCGACGCTGGGCGGCCCGGCGAAGACGGAGGCGGCGGCAGGCATGGGCTGAGGGTCGGAACCGGTCCCCGCGGTCGCGAACCGTCGTCCCGGACGCTCTGTCACCTCGGGGTCCACATAGTGACTATCAGTTGACCGGCCGGAAACGCCATGGTCTACTCCGATTCGTGACCGACACCTGTGTGCGCCTGTGGCGGAGGGTCCATATGGACCTCGTCCGCTATGCGGGCTGCGTGTGTCGTCCGTCCTTCTGACCTCGCCGAATTCACCCGCGCGCGCCATGTCCTTACGGCAGCGCGCCCCCGCGCGAACCATCAGGACGGTGCCCGTTGTCTCTCTCCCCCTCCGCCCCCGCTCCCGCCCCTTCTCTTGCCCCCACCCAGGCCGACCTGCTCGACTTCGCCCGTCGTGCGGCCGCCGACGCGCAGCTGATCGCCTCGCTCCCCCTGGACCCCGAAGGGCGCACCTGGGTACGCCTCCAGGGCCCCGGCGGCAGCGAGGCCTGGCTGATCGGCTGGCCCCCGGGCACCGGCACCGGATGGCACGACCACGCCGACTCGGTCGGCGCCTTCGTCACCGCTTCGGGCGAACTCACGGAGAACTCTCTCGCGGCCCGGCTGCCCTGCGACGGATGGAAGACCCTGGAGCTCACCGAGGGGGTGGACCGGGAGCGGCGGCTGCCTGCCGGAACGGGGCGCGCCTTCGGGCAGCATCATGTGCACGAGGTACTCAATGAGTCCACCGGGCACCACGCGGTCTCTGTCCACGCCTATTACCCGCCCCTGCCGCAGATCCGCCGCTACAGTCGCACGGGTCAGATCTTGCGTCTGGAGCAGGTCGAACGCCCGGAGGACTGGCAGTGACTTCCGTACCCAAAGCTCCCGTGGCCATCGACGACTTGCTGGAACGGGTCCGCGAGGGCCTCGACCGCGTGGTGGCGGCGGATGCGTACGAGGCCGCGCGGACCGGTGAGGTCCTGCTCGTGGACATCCGGTACGCCGCTCTGCGTGACCGCGACGGGTTGATCCCCGGCGCCCTCGTCGTCGAGCGCAACGAACTGGAGTGGCGTCTCGATCCGCAGGGCAGTCACCGCGCCTCCGAGGCCACAAGCCATGACCTGCGGGTGGTCGTGGTCTGCAACGAGGGCTACGCGTCGAGCCTGGCCGCCGCGTCCCTGCGCCAACTGGGCCTGCACCGCGCCACGGATCTGGTGGGCGGCTTCCAGGCCTGGAAGGCGGCGGGGCTGCCGGTCACGGCGTAGACCGCGCCCCCACCCTCGGCGCTACCGGCCGCACCTGCCGAATTCCCCCGGGTCCAGGGGGAGTCACGGGCGTGGCCGCTCGGGTTCAGAGTCCGGCGTCGTCCTCCAGCCCCTGCGTGTCCTCCCCCTCGTCCTCCAGCGCCTGGCGGACCACACGCAGCGCCATGCCTTCGGAGTAACCCTTGCGGGCGAGCATGCCCGCGAGGCGGCGCAGGCGCTTGTCACGGTCGAGGCCACGGGTCCCGCGCAGCTTGCGGGCGACGAGTTCCCGGGCGGTGGCCTCCTCCTGCTCGCTGTCGAGCCGGCCCACCGCTTCGTCGATCAGCGCGGAGTCCACGCCCTTCGTCCGCAGCTCCTGCGCGAGCGCCCGGCGGGCCAGACCCCGGCCGTGATGCCGGGACTCCACCCAGGCGTCCGCGAAGGCACTGTCGTCGATCAGGCCGACGTCCTCGAACCGGGACAGGACCTCGTCCGCCACGTCCTCGGGGACCTCCCGCTTGCGCAAGGCGTCCGCGAGCTGCTTCCTCGTGCGCGGGGCCCCGGTGAGCAGGCGCAGACAGATAGCCCGCGCCCGCTCAGCCGGGTCCCCCGGGGGCTCCCCCTCCTCGGCCCTCGACGAGAAGGAGGGACCTCCGTCCTGTGGGTCGCCGGCCGGTTCCCCGAAACCGCGCCGCCGCCCTCGCCCGCGTCCCCCGCGCGCACGGCCGTCACCGCGCGAAGCGCCCTCGCCGAGCGCATCCGCGTCATCGCGCAGCTCGCCGTAGGCCGTGTCACCGCTCCCGATCGACCCTCCGCCGTCCCGGTTCCCCCTGCCCTGCGGGGCGACGGGCGGGGCGTCCTCGGCCCAGTCGGTTCGTCGTGTCACGGGCTAGCTCTTGGCCGCCGGGGCCTTGGCCGTCTTGGCCGCCTTGGCCGCAGGGGCGGGCACCGACTTGGCCGCGTCCCCGGCCGCGGGTGCGGGTGCGGCACTCGCGGCGTCCGCGCCCGGCTCGGCTGCGGGCTCCTCGGGACGCACACCGACGCCCAGCTTCTCCTTGATCTTCTTCTCGATCTCGTTGGCCAGGTCGGGGTTGTCCTTCAGGAAGTTGCGCGCGTTCTCCTTGCCCTGGCCGAGCTGGTCGCCCTCGTACGTGTACCAGGCGCCGGCCTTGCGGACGAAGCCGTGCTCGACACCCATGTCGATCAGGCCGCCCTCACGGCTGATGCCCTGTCCGTAGAGGATGTCGAACTCGGCCTGCTTGAAGGGCGGGGCGACCTTGTTCTTCACGACCTTGCAGCGCGTGCGGTTGCCGACCGCCTCCGTGCCGTCCTTCAGGGTCTCGATGCGGCGGATGTCGATACGCACCGACGCGTAGAACTTCAGCGCGCGGCCACCGGTCGTGGTCTCCGGGGAGCCGAACATCACGCCGATCTTCTCGCGCAGCTGGTTGATGAAGATCGCCGTGGTCTTCGACTGGTTGAGCGCGCTGGTGATCTTCCGGAGGGCCTGGCTCATCAGGCGGGCCTGCAGACCCACGTGGCTGTCGCCCATCTCGCCCTCGATCTCCGCGCGCGGGACGAGCGCGGCGACGGAGTCGATGACGATGAGGTCGAGCGCGCCGGAGCGGACGAGCATGTCCACGATCTCCAGCGCCTGTTCGCCGTTGTCCGGCTGGGAGAGGATCAGGTTGTCGATGTCGACGCCCAGCTTGCGCGCGTACTCGGGGTCGAGGGCGTGCTCGGCGTCCACGAAGGCGACCTGGCCGCCGGCCTTCTGCGCGTTGGCCACCGCGTGCAGGGTCAGAGTCGTCTTACCGGAGGACTCCGGTCCGTAGATCTCCACCACTCGGCCGCGCGGCAGGCCGCCGACGCCAAGGGCCACGTCGAGCGCGGTCGACCCGGTCGGGATGACCTCGATGGGCTCCCTCGACCGCTCGCCCATGCGCATGACGGCGCCCTTGCCGAATTGCCGTTCAATCTGTGCGAGCGCGGCGTCGAGAGCCTTCTCGCGGTCGGTAGCTGCCATGGGTTCCACCCGGTTTGCTTGAGTCGATCGCTTCACGTCAAAGACGCTAACGCCTGCCACTGACAATGCGCCCCGACGCCCGTCCTGCCTGTGGACAACTTGGGCAACTTCTCCCGGAAAACCGAGTCGAAATCCCCATCCAGAGGCTCACCGGCGCCTCCATAAGAATGGATGTTCGATTTTTGTGTCAAGCGCACCGCCCGGCACCGCGGGCCCGCGTTCGCGTACCGGCGGCACCGGTTCACGGCCGCCCGGACGCCCCCGCCCGAGCCCTACTTCACCGGGCGTACGAGAGGTGACTCCGGCCGTACGACGACCCCGTCACCCCCCGCCTCCAGGCTGATTCCCATGGACCGCCAAGGAATCCCCGCTCCCGCCGCCGTCGGTGCGGCCCGGCAGACCGGCACCGCCACCGCCGGCAGCCGGTCCCGCACCCCGGGGCGCCCCCTCCGCACGCCCGAACGTATTTGCTATACGACGGGCGCAGTCCTCGTCCTGTCCGGCCTGACCCACCTGCTGGTGTTCGCCGTCGACGGCGGCCCGTGGAACGGCCCCGTCTCCTGGCGCAAGCCCATCACCTTCGGGCTCTCCTTCGGTCTGACACTCGCCGCGGTCACCTGGGTGACGTCGTATCTGACCGTCGCAGCGCGGCTCCGCACCGTCCTGCTCGTCGTGTTCGCCGCCGACTGCGTCGTGGAGGTCGCCGGGATCACCCTCCAGGCATGGCGCCACGTGCCGTCGCACCTCAACACCGAGACACCCTTCGACACGGTGGTCGCGATGACCCTCGCGGTCGGCGGTGGCGTCCTGGTCGTGGTGCTGTCGGCGTTCGCGGCCGCCGCCTTCCGGCACCGGCCGGACGGCCCCGTGGGCATGGCGCTCGCGGTACGCTCCGGGTTCGCGATCATGATCGTCGCGCTGCTCTCGGGAGCCGTGATGATCGCCCGCGGCGTCGTGCTCTCCCGCACCGGGCACCAGCAGGCGGCATATCACTCCACCGCGCCGCTCAAGCCGCTGCACGCGGTGAGCCTGCACGCCGTGCTGGTGCTCCCCGCCCTGGCCTGGTCGCTGTCCCGCACGGCGTGGCGCGACGCCTCGAAACAGCGCATCGTGCGCGCGGCGGTCGGCGGCTACGCGGCCGCCGTGCTCGGCGCGGTGGTCTGGGCGGCACTCACCTGGTGAGCCCCCGGGGCCGGGTGACGCTCGCCCGGTGAGTCCCCGCCGCGCAGGAGCCTCAGGAGGGCGCCTGGCCGCCCAGCAGCCGCCGCACTCGCGCGGAGAGGCTGCCCGGTCCCGATCCCGATCCCCGCGTCCGGTGCCCCTGGACACGGGGATCGTCCGTGACGTCGTACCGCTTCACATACGCCCCGAGGAAGGCCTGGAGCGTGGCGACCGCCGGGATGGAGATCAGGGCTCCGACGGCACCGAGGAGCGCGGTGCCGGCGATGACGGACCCGAAGGCGACCGCCGGGTGGATGTCCACGGACCGCGCGGTCAGCTTGGGCTGGAGCATGTAGTTCTCGAACTGCTGGTAGACCACGACGAAGATCAGCACCCACAGTGCGTACCAGGGGTCCACGGTGAAGGCGATCAGCATCGGCAGGGCGCCCGCGAGGTAGGTGCCGATGGTGGGGATGAACTGCGAGACCAGACCGACCCAGACGGCGAGCACGGGCGCGTACGGGATGCCCAGCGCCTCCAGCAGGATGTAGTGCGCGACGCCCGAGATCAGCGCCATCAGACCGCGCGAGTAGAGGTAGCCGCCCGTCTTGTCGACGGCGATCTCCCAAGCGCGCAGCACCTCGGCCTGCCGGGCGGGCGGCAGCACCGAGCACAGTGCGCGCCGCAGCCTGGGCCCGTCGGCCGCGAAGTAGAACGAGAACAGCGTGACCGTCAGCAGCTGGAAGAGGCCGCCCAGGACCTGTGCCGAGACGTCCAGGACGCCGGTGGCGCTGTTCTGGACGTACTTCTTGAGCCAGTCGGAGTGGACCAGGCTGTCCTGCACGTCCACGCGTCTGAGGTGGGAGTGGAACGTCGAGTTGATCCAGTTGATGACGGAGTCGAGGTAACCCGGAAAGCCCTCGACCATCTTGACGATCTGGCCGGCGAGCATCGAGCCGAGCAGCGTGACGAATCCGGCCACCGCGATCGCCAGGCCCAGGAACACCAGGAAGGTGGCCAGTCCCCGGCGCATTCGGCGGGAGGCCATCCAGCTCACCGCGGGCTCTATGGCGAGTGCCAGGAAGAACGCGATGAGTATGTTGATCAACAGGCCGGTGAGCTGGTGGAACGCCCAGCTGCCGAGCTGGAACACGGCGACCAGGGCGAGGGCCAGCACCATGGCGCGCGGCAGCCAGCGGGGCATACGTGCGCCCGGCACGGCGGCGTCGCCGGCCGGGGGCCGGGCGGGCGGTGTCGTGCCGAGCGGCGATTCCTGATGGGGTACCTGGGCGGTCTCGTCTGTCGGGGCCACGGAGCCAGTCTCGCCCACCGCGCCGGCAAACGGGGACTTGCGGCGGATCTTCGTGTCCCTTCAGCGCTTCTCGTGCGGGACGTTCATGGCCGTGCACACGGCTCGCCACACGTCCTTGGCCTCCCAGCCGGCGTCCAGCGCCTCGTGCACGGTGCGCCCGCCGAGCTCCGACATCACATGATCGCGTGCGAAGGTGTCGGCGTACGCCTCACCGAAGTGATCCGCCATCCGTCGCCAGAAGACCGTCAACCGCATGACTCGAGTATCCCGCCCCTGAGAGTGGGCCCGGGTCGTGACCCCTTGCCGAGACCGCTTTCCGCCCTACGGTCTGAGCCATGGCCGAAACCGGAGTATCCCCACTCCCCCCGACGCCCCCGGCGCGCACCCAGCTGGCCCGCGCCGAGCACTTCGTCTGGCTCACCGCGCGCGTACTGGAGCAGCGCCGCTTCGCCTACCACTTCCTCGGCGGCGCCGCCGACCCGGTGGAGACCGCCCTGACCGCGTACCGCAATGAGGACGAGGGGTACGGTCACGCCCTCGAACCCGATCTGCGCGGCCCCGTCAGCCAGCCCCTGCACACCGCGCACGCGCTGCGTGTGCTGGACTCCATCGGGCGCTGCGGCGGGCAGCGGGTGGAGCGCGTGTGCCGGTACCTGACCGCCGTCTCCACGACGGACGGCGCCCTGCCCGCGGTCCATCCCGGCCAGCGCGGCTATCCGGCCGCCCCCTTCGTGCCCATCGTCGACACGCCGCCGAGCGACCTCCTCGCCACCGGTCCCGTGGTGGGCCTGCTGCACCGCAACGAGGTGTGGCACGCGTGGCTGTTCCGGGCGACCGACTTCTGCTGGGACGCGATCGAGTCCCTGGAGAAGTCGCATCCGTACGAGGTCCAGGCGGCGGTGACGTTCCTGGACTCGGCGCCCGACCGCTCGCGCGCGGAGGCGGCCGCCGACCGGCTGGGCCGACTGGTGCGCGAACAGCTGCTCGCGGTGCTCGATCCGGAGCGTCCGGAGGCCCACCCGGTCGCGCCCGGATACGCGCCGGGCGAGTACCACTTCCCCTACGACTTCGCGCGCACGCCCGACTCCCTCGCGCGCGCGTGGTTCACCGACGAGGAGATGACACGCGCCCTGGACTTCCTCTCGGCCGACCAGCAGGAGGACGGCGGCTGGCCGGTCCGCTGGCGGCAGTGGGCACCGGGCAGCGCACTGGAGTGGCGTCCTGTCGTGACGATCGAGGCGTTGCGGACGCTGCGGGCCCACGGACGCTTCATCGGCTGACGGCTTGCGGGTCCGGCGGCGCGCCGCCCCCTGGACCCACGCGCCCCGGTAAGCGCGCCGCCGGTATGTGCGTGCCGCCCATGTGCGCGAGCGCTGTCCCCCGTACGCCTGCCGCCTGGGCGCGCGAACGCCGCTATGGCGCGCGTGCCGGCCGCTCAGCCCGCGATCGCCCGCACCCCCGCCGTCACGATGACGGCCGCCGCGACGACGAGCAGGAAGGGGGCGCGCAGGAGCAACGCGAGGGCGGCCGCGGCCAGCCCCGCCGCCCGTGCGTCCAGGACGAGGTCACGGCCGTCGGCGAAGGTCTGCTGCGCCGTGAGGGCGGCCAGCAGGGCCACGGGGAGCAGGGCCGCGAGTCGCCGCCCCAGCGGCCGCTCCAGGAATCCCGCGGGCACAAGAAGACCGATGAGCTTGACCGCATAGCAGCCCACCGCGGTCACACCGATCGCGATCCAGACGTTCAACGGTCTCCCCCCTGCGAGTGCGGTACGCCGTCGGCGGTCGCCGCCCCGGGCCCGCCCGGGCCGCGACGCCGCCCCTGCGCCCAGAGGACGGCCGGGGCCGCCAGCGCCGCCACCAGGACGGGTACGCCGGCGGGCAGCACCGGCAGCAGTCCGAGTCCCAGCACCACGGCGGCACCCGCCACGGCGCGCTCCGTGGCGGTGCTCAGCATCGGCGCGAGCAGCGCCAGGAAGACCGCGGGCCCGGCGGCGTCCAGACCCCACGCGTCCGTGTCCCCGATGGCCCGCGCGCCCACGGCCCCGAGAAGCGTGGTCAGGTTCCACAGGACGTAGAGGGTGAGCCCGGTGACGGTGAAGCCGATGCGGATGCTCCGGCGCGTCGGCTGGGCGAGCGCCACCGCGGTGGTCTCGTCGATCACCCACTGGGCGGCCAGCGGCCGCACCGCGCGCGGGAGAGCGAGCAACTGCGACAGCCGCAGCCCGTAGAACGCGTTGCGCACACCCAGGAAGAAGGCGCCCGCGGCCGCCGTGAACGGGTTGCCCCCGGCGGCGAGGGCGCCCACGAGGGCGAACTGCGAGGCACCGGTGAACACCAGGAGACTGAGCGCGCACGTCTGCAGCAGCGTCAGCCCGCTGCCGGCCGAGGTCACTCCGAAGGCGAAGCCGGACAGCCCTACGGCGACCCCGACGCCGAGGGCGTCCCTGACGACGGCGGCGTCCGGTTTTCCGCCGTCCTCCCCGTGTATGTCCGCGAGTGCGGTCTGTTCTGCCACGGCGGGGACGCTACGGGCAGGCCGTCCCGGACGTCTTGTACGTTCTTGCGCCCCGGGGGACGCGGGCCCTCGCCCGTTCGCTCGCGCTGGTAGGCCCCGGGCGGGACGCCGACGATCCGGGTGAAGTGGCGGTTGAGGTGCGGCTGATCGGTGAATCCCACGGTGACGGCGGCCTCGGCGGGTGCCACGCCGGCGTCCAGGAGGCGCCGGGCCCGGCGGACCCGGGCGTCGGTCAGCCAGGTGTGCGGCGGCATGCCGAACGTGTCACGGAAGGCGCGCAGCAGCGCGAAAGGGCTGGTGCCGAGGTCGGCCGCGAGCTGTTCCAGGGTCGGCGGCTCGGCCATCCGCTCCTCGAGCACGGCACGCGCGCGTGCGGCGGCGCGGGCGCCCGCGGTGCGCACGGCGCGCTGCGGCAACGGACCACCGTTGAGCCGCAGCAGCCGGGTCACGGCGACCCGCAGCACGGTGTCGGCGGCGAGTGCGTTGCCCTCGTCGGCGGCCCGGAGCACCTCGTGGACCAGGCCGACGGTGTACGGGTCCTCGAGCACCGGGCTCGCGAAGCCGGGGGTGCCGCGGATGGCCGTGGTCTCGGCGGCGATCTCGGCCACCAGATCCGGCGACGGGTAGACGGCCCCGTACCGCCAGCCCTCGGGTGCGCCGGCCCGGCCCGTGTGCGGGGTGTCCGGGTTGACCAGGGCCAGGGCGCCGGGGCCCGCGTACTGGTCCGCGCCTCCGTGGTGGAAGATCTCGACTCCGTCGGCGATGGCCGCGATCACGAAGTTCTCGTGCGTGTGCCGTACGAAGGTCTTGCGGATGTAGCGGGCACGCAGCAGGTCGACTCCGGGCAACTCCTCGTACTGCCAGTGCCGCGCCCGCTCCCCGGAACCTGCCATGGAGCCATTCTGCGGCACGTCCCGGACCACACCCCTCGCCCTCTCGTCCCGAGGTTGCACAGGCCGGACGGGATTGTCAGTGGACGGGTGCAGGATTGACAGCATGCCCAGTCCCGCACACCGAGCTCTCGACGGCTTCTCCCCCGCGACCCGCGGCTGGTTCACGGGGGCGTTCTCCGCGCCCACCGCCGCCCAGGCCGGGGCGTGGCGTGCCATCGCCGAGGGCTCGGACGTGCTCGTGGTCGCCCCGACCGGTTCCGGCAAGACGCTGGCCGCGTTCCTCGCCGCCCTCGACCAGCTGGCGTCCACGCCGCCGCCCGCCGACCCCAAGAAGCGCTGCCGGGTGCTGTACGTGTCCCCGCTGAAGGCCCTCGCGGTGGACGTGGAGCGGAATCTGCGCAGTCCGCTCACCGGTATCCGCCACGAGTCGGTGCGGCTCGGGCAGCCCGAGCCCGAGGTCAAGGTGGGCATCCGCTCCGGTGACACCCCCGCCGCCGAGCGCCGCGCCCTGGCCACGCGTCCGCCCGACATCCTGATCACCACCCCCGAGTCCCTGTTCCTGATGCTGACGTCGGCCACCCGCGACGCGCTCACAGGCGTGGAGACGGTGATCCTGGACGAGGTGCACGCCGTGGCGGGCACCAAGCGGGGCGCGCATCTGGCGCTCTCCCTGGAGCGGCTCGACGAGCTGCTGCCCAGGCCCGCGCGCCGCATCGGCCTGTCCGCCACCGTGCGCCCGGTGGACGAGGTGGCCCGCTTCCTCTCCCCGCGCCGCAAGGTGGAGATCGTCCAGCCCGAGTCCGGCAAGGAGTTCGACCTCTCCGTCGTCGTCCCCGTCGAGGACCTGGGCGAGCTGGGCGGCTCACCGGTCAGCGACGGCGGCGAGGGCAAGGAGCGCCCGTCCATCTGGCCGCATGTCGAGGAACGCATCGCCGACCTGGTCCAGGCCCACCGCTCCACGATCGTGTTCGCCAACTCCCGCCGCCTCGCGGAGCGGCTGTGCAACCGGCTGAACGAGATCGCCTACGAGAGGGCGACCGGCGAGCCGCTGGAGGAGCATCACTCCCCCGCCCAGCTGATGGGCGGCTCGGGCGCGGCCCAGGGCGCGCCCCCGGTGCTCGCCCGCGCCCACCACGGCTCGGTCTCCAAGGAGCAGCGCGCCCTGGTCGAGGAGGACCTGAAGGCGGGACGGCTGCCCGCCGTGGTCGCCACCTCCAGCCTCGAGCTGGGCATCGACATGGGCGCGGTGGACCTGGTCGTCCAGGTCGAGTCGCCGCCCTCCGTGGCCTCCGGGCTCCAGCGCGTGGGCCGCGCCGGACACCAGGTCGGCGCCGTCTCCACCGGCGTGGTCTTCCCCAAGTACCGCGGCGACCTCGTCCAGGCCGCCGTGGTCACGGAGCGGATGCGATCCGGCTCCATCGAGTCGCTGAAGGTCCCGGGGAACCCGCTGGACGTGCTCGCCCAGCAGCTCGTCGCCATGACCTCACTGGACACCTGGCAGTTCGACGACCTGCTCGCGGTGGTCCGGCGGGCGGCCCCCTTCGCCTCGCTCCCCGAGTCGGCGTTCACGGCGGTGCTGGACATGCTCGCGGGCCGTTATCCCTCCGACGCCTTCGCGGAGCTGCGGCCGCGTGTGGTGTGGGACCGGGTCGCGGGCACGATCAGCGGCCGTCCGGGTGCCCAGCGCCTCGCCGTCACGTCCGCGGGCACGATCCCGGACCGCGGGCTCTTCGGGGTCTTCCTGGCCGGGGCCGACCCGAAGAAGGGCGGCGGCCGGGTCGGCGAGCTGGACGAGGAGATGGTCTACGAGTCCCGGGTCGGCGACGTGTTCACGCTGGGGACCAGCTCCTGGCGGATCGAGGACATCACGCGCGACCGGGTCCTGGTCTCCCCCGCGCCCGGTGTCCCGGGCCGGCTGCCCTTCTGGAAGGGCGATCAGCTGGGCCGCCCGCTGGAGCTGGGCCGCGCGGTGGGAGCGTTCCTGCGCGAGGTCGGCTCGCTGTCCGAGGAGGACGCCCGGCTGCGGCTGCTGGCCGCGGGCCTGGACGCCTGGGCCGCGGACAACGTGCTGTCGTACCTGAGTGAGCAGCGCGAGGCCTGCGGTCATGTCCCGGACGACCGCACGATCGTCGTCGAACGGTTCCGGGACGAGCTGGGCGACTGGCGGGTCGTGGTGCACTCGCCCTTCGGCGCCCAGGTCCACGCCCCCTGGGCACTCGCGCTGGGCGCCCGGCTGTCCGAGCGGTACGGCATGGACGCCCAGGTCATGCACGCCGACGACGGAATCGTGCTGCGCCTGCCGGACGCCGATCTGATGGGGCTCGACCTGCTCGACCAGGAGCCGGTGAAGGCGGGCACGGAGTACGACGCCGAGCAGGCGCCCGTCGGTGCGGCGGAGGTCGCCTTCGACAAGGGCGAGGTCGACCAGATCGTCACCGACCAGGTCGGCGGCTCGGCACTGTTCGCGTCCCGGTTCCGCGAGTGCGCCGCCCGTGCGCTGCTGCTGCCGCGCCGCAACCCGGGCCGGCGCACCCCGCTGTGGCAGCAGCGCCAGCGCGCGGCCCAACTGCTGCAGGTGGCGAGCGAGTTCGGTTCGTTCCCGATCGTCCTCGAGGCGGTACGCGAGTGCCTTCAGGACGTCTTCGACGTCCCGGGCCTCGTCGAGCTGATGGGCGACATCGAGTCCCGCAAGGTGCGGCTCGTGGAGGTCACCACCCCGGAGCCGTCCCCGTTCGCCCGCTCGCTCCTGTTCGGGTACGTCGCGCAGTTCCTCTACGAGGGGGACTCGCCGCTGGCCGAGCGGCGCGCGGCCGCGCTGTCGCTGGACTCCCGGCTGCTGGCCGAGCTGCTGGGCCAGGCGGAGCTGCGTGAGCTGCTCGACGCCGAGGTGCTGACCGAGCTGGAACGCGAGCTGCAATGGCTGACCGAGGACCGGCGCGTCAAGGACGTCGAGTCGGTTGCGGACGTGCTGCGGCTGCTGGGCCCGCTCACCGACGCCGAACTGAGCGAGCGGGGGGCCGAGCCGCAGTGGGTGGAGGAGCTGGCCGCCGCGCGCCGCGCGATCAGGGTCCGTATCTCGGGCACGTACCACTGGGCCGCCATCGAGGACGCGGGCCGGCTGCGCGACGCGCTGGGCACGGCGCTGCCGGTGGGCGTGCCCGAGGCGTTCACCGAGCCGGTGAAGGACCCGCTCGGCGACCTCCTGGCGCGGTACGCGCGCACCCACGGCCCATTCACATCGGCCACCGCCGCCGCACGGTTCGGTCTCGGGGTGGCCGTGACCGAGGGCGCACTGCAACGGCTCACGGCGTCCGGCCGGATCGTCCAGGGGGAGTTCCATCCGGCGGGCATCGGCCAGGAGTGGTGCGACGCGACGGTGCTGCGCCGACTGCGGCGCCGCTCCCTGGCGGCGCTGCGGCACGAGCTGGAGCCGGTGCCTCCGGCGGCGCTGGCACAGTTCCTGCCGCAGTGGCAGCACGTCGGCAGCGGGCACGGACTGCGGGGCGTCGACGGACTGGTGCGGGCGATCGAGCAGTTGCAGGGCGCGTCCGTGCCCGCATCCGCTCTGGAGAAGCTCGTTCTGCCGTCCCGCGTCTCCAACTACACGCCCGGGATGCTGGACGAACTCACGGCCGCCGGCGAGGTGGTGTGGGCAGGCGCGGGCGCACTGCCCGGCAAGGACGGGTGGATCTCCCTCTACCTGGCGGACGCGGCACCGCTGCTGCTGCCCGCCCCGCACCCCCTGGAGCTGACCGCCCTCCACCAGTCGGTGCTGGACGCCCTTTCGGGCGGCTACGGTCTGTTCTTCCGTCAGATCGCCGACCAGGTCCGCGCCACCACGCACCCGGACGTGACGGATCCCCAACTGGCCGACGCCGTCTGGGACCTGGCCTGGTCGGGGCGGCTGACGAACGACACCCTGGCGCCCATGCGCGCGCTGCTCGGCTCGGGCCGCACCGCGGGGTCCACCGCCCACCGCGCCAAGCGCGCGATGCCGCGCGGCCGGTACGGCTCGCTGACGGCCGCCGCACGCCCCCAGTCCCGTACGGGACCGCCGACCGTGGCGGGCCGCTGGTCCCTGCTGTCCTCCCGCGAGTCCGACGCCACCGTCCGCGCCCACGCCCTGGCCCGGACGCTGCTGGACCGGCACGGCGTGGTGACCCGCGGCGCGGTCGCCGCGGAGGGTGTCGAGGGAGGCTTCTCCGCCGTGTACCGCGTGCTGTCCGCGTTCGAGGAGAGCGGTCAGGCACGGCGCGGCTATGTGGTCGAGGGACTCGGTGCGGCGCAGTTCGCGATGGACGGCGCGGTGGACCGGCTGCGCGCGGTGTCGAACGCGCGCGATCGGGGCGAGCCCCTGCCCGGCGCGGGCACGGGGCCTGCCGACGGGAACGGTTTCGGGCACCCCGCAGACCGCACACGCCCGTTCGGCCCCGGATCTCCCGGTGCGGGCGACGACCCCTTCGGCGGCTCGGGCGCGGCATTCGGCACCGGCGACCACGAAGGCCCGCAGGACCCGTTCGACGACGTCTTCGGCGACCCCTTCGCCTCGGACCCGGCAGGGCAGGATCCGTTGTCCGCGCCGGGGTTCGGAGGTCCGCGCTCGGGCTCTCCCGCCATGGGGTCCGGCTCCCCTTCCCCGTACGGACAGTACGGATCGGGTCTGTCGCCCCACCGCACCCGTTCCCACGGCCCGGCCCGGAGCGTGGTCCTGGCGGCCGCCGACCCGGCGAACGCCTACGGTGCTGCGCTCGCCTGGCCCGAGCCGCCGGAGGGCGCGGGGCACAAGCCCGGGCGCAAGGCCGGTTCACTGGTGGTCCTGGTCGACGGTGAGCTGGCGCTGTACATGGAGCGGGGCGGCAAGACCCTGCTGGCATGGCCCGGCGATCCCGAGGCCAAGGCGACGGACGACGCCCGACTGCGGGCGGCCGCCGAGGCCCTCAGGGCAGCGGCACGCGCCGGTTCGCTGGGCACGGTGACGGTCGAACGGGTCAACGGCGCCTCCGCCTTGTCGTCACCGTTCGGCGTGCTCCTGGAAGGTGCGGGCTTCATCGCCACCCCGCGGGGGCTGCGGATCCGGGCCTGAGCCCGGTTCACCGCGTCCCTGCCGGGCCGCGACCGCGACGTGTCACCCTTGACGCATGCCCGAAGGAGACACGGTCCACCAAGCCGCGAAGCGTCTGCACGCGGCGCTCGCGGGCAAGGTGCTGACCCGCTCCGACCTCCGGGTGCCCAAGTACGCCACGGCCGATCTGACCGGCCGTACGGTCCTGGACGTCACCCCGCGCGGCAAGCACCTGCTCACCCGCATCGAGGGCGGGCTGACGCTGCACTCACATCTGAAGATGGACGGCGCGTGGAAGATCTACGCGCCGGGCCAGCGCTGGAGCGGCGGGCCCGCCCACCAGATCCGGGCGATCCTCGGCACCGCCGACCGCACCGCCGTCGGCTACCGTCTGCCCGTCCTGGAGCTGCTCCGTACCGCCGACGAGCAGCGCGCCGTGGGCCATCTCGGCCCCGACCTGCTGGGCCCCGACTGGGATGCCGACCGGGCGCTGGAGAACCTGCTGGGCGACCCCGCCCGCCCGCTCGGCGAGGCGCTGCTCGACCAGCGCAACCTCGCCGGCATCGGCAACATCTACAAGAGCGAGCTCTGCTTCCTGCTCCGGGTGACTCCCTGGCTTCCCGTCGGCGCCCTCCCGGCCGAGCACGCCTCTCGCGTCCCCGCCCTCGCCAAGAGGCTCCTGGAAGCCAACCGCGACCGCCCGGCCCGCAACACCACGGGGCGGCGCGAGCAGAACCTCTTCGTCTACGGCCGCGCGCCCCGCCCCTGTCTGCGCTGCGGCACCTCCGTCCGCGTCGCCGACCAGGGCGACGGCTCCCGGGAGCGTCCCACCTACTGGTGCCCGGCCTGCCAGTCGGGCCCGGCACCTGAGCCGGGCCCGATGCGCGCCGAGCCCCGTGGCAGCCGCCACCGCACCGGCAATTGACGGACCGTCAGAAATGCTCGTACCGTCGCTGTCATGCCCGTCACGGCGTACGACCTCAGCGGACGCACCGCATTCGTCACCGGCGCCGCCAGCGGCATCGGCCGGGCCTCGGCCGTGCTGTTCGCCCAGGCCGGCGCGACCGTGCACTGCGCGGACCGCGACGCGCAGGGGCTGCACGGGACGGCGACCCTGATCAAGGACCTCGGCGGCACGGCCCGCACCCACCTCCTCGACGTGACCGACCGGGCGCAGCTCAAGCAGGCGGTCGCCGCCTGCGAGCGGCTCGACGTGATGGCGGCCATCGCCGGGATCATGCACAGCAGCCCCGTGCTGGAGACCCGGGACGAGGACCTCGACCGGGTGCTGGCCGTCAACTTCAAAGGCGTGCTGCACGCCTGCCAGGAGGCGGCCCTGCGCATGATCGCCGACGGCACCCGCGGCAGCATCGTCACGATGGCGTCGGGCGCCGTCGACACCGGAGGTCCCGGGCTGCTCTGCTACGGCGCGGCGAAGGCGGCGGTGGTCCAGCTCACGAAGACTCTGGCGACCGAGATCGGGCCGCACGGGATCCGGGTCAACGCGGTGGCCCCTGGATGGACCCGTACGCCGATGACCGACCGGCACGGCGGGACACAGGAGCAGACGGAGGCCTTCATGGCCCACCTGTCGCCGCTCCGCCGGGTCGGCCGGCCGGAGGACGTCGCCCACGCGGTCCTGCACCTGGCCTGCGACGCCGCCTCCTTCACCACGGGCCAGATCCTCCGCCCGAACGGCGGAGTGGCCATGCCCTGGTGAGGGGATGACGCGCGGAAGGGGCGAGCCCCGACCGCTTCCAGAGGTCCCCTGAACACCTCTGGGGGCGGTCCTGCCGGTCCGTCCGCTCCCCCGCGCCCCCCTCACCTGGGTTGCGCGCCCCTCCCGCGCGCCCACGCGGTACGCCACCGCTGCCAGGCCCTGGCCCATTGGTCCGACCCGGCCGCCCCCTCGGCCCGGGACTTCGGCACACAGTGCACCGGCAGCAGACTCAGCCCCCATCCGCTGATCGCGACCGCCCCCTCCAGCACCCCCGCGTCGGGTGCCAGCACGAGCCGGAGCACCCCCCACCACCACAGCGCACCCAGCGCCAGCCTCGCCCCCCAGCGAGCTGTGCGCCCCGCCATGGCCTCACCTCCAACCCGAGGAACCAGACCCTAGACGGGGCCCGTCCAGGCCTGGGAGGGCGCACCAGCGGCACACAGGCGCACCGGACCCAGCGCATTCCCCCGGCATCCGTCGCACACGGCGCACGCCGCGCACAGCCTTCACCCGCCGCCTGCCTCATCCGGCAACGGGGCCTCTGAGCGCCCGGCCCTCACCCGTTCTCTGCCTGGAACATCCAGTGGTGCTTCTCGAGGTCCGCGGTGATGGCGATGAAGAGGTCCTGGCTCACGGGGTCGGCCTCGGCGGTCGACCCCACCCGCTCACGCATGCGCCCGATCACCGAGCCCAGCGCGGACACGAGCGTGCCGACGGCGTCCGTGTCCTTGACCCAGCCCTGCGGCACCGAGCCGATGCCGCTGCCCTGGGCGACCGTCGCGGCACGTCCGTCCGGCGGGACACCGAGGGCCGAAGCCCGCTCCGCCACCGTGTCGGAGTGACGCCGCGCGCTGTCGACCACCTCGTCCAGTTGCAGGTGGATGGAGCGGAAGCGCGGTCCGATCACGTTCCAGTGCACCTGCTTCGCCACAAGGGAGAGGTCCAGGAGATCGACCAAGGCTCCCTGCAGCGCCTCGGAGACCGTCTTGAGGTCAGGGTCGGCCAGCGGGCTCTTCACGACGTACATCGGTGATCCTCCGTGAGCGTTCGTGCGGTCCCGAGCCCCTCTCTTCCACCATGACCGCACCACCCGGCCCCGGCAAACGGGGCCGGCCGCCCACCGGGCCGCCATCACCGCAGACCCCGGAAGCACGGAGCACCCTCGCGCCCCCGGCGGACCCGCACGCCGGGGCCCGCTCCGGATCCGGACGCACCAGAGCCCCGGCCGCTCCCCTCCGGTCCTCCCGGAGTGGCCCCGACCGGGGCTCTCGCAGATATCGCCGCCTCACCCGCCCACGCGTGTGAGGATCAGGCGGCGACCACGTCCACTGCCTCGCTGGGCGCCTTGATCGTGACCCGTTCCGGTGGGACACCGGCGACAGACACGGAATTCAGCATCGGGCGACGCACCGCTGCGGGAACCGGCTCGGTGGCCGCAGCCGACTGTGCCAGCTCGGCGAGTGCGAGCTCGTCGCTCACTTCCCGCATGAGCTCGGACATCCGTACGTCCAGCGCGTCGCAGATCGCGGAGAGCAGTTCGGAGGACGCCTCCTTCTGCCCCCGCTCCACCTCGGAGAGATAGCCGAGAGAAACTCGGGCGGACGAGGAGACTTCGCGCAGAGTACGGCCCTGGCGCTGGCGCTGCCGACGCAGCACGTCACCCAGCAGGCGACGGAGCAGAATCATCGGTGGCTCCCTCCTCGGACCGCGAAACCGCATCCTTCACGCCCCACCGTACCGCCTTGCGCCGCGGCCGTGCGGGGAGCGCTGTTGTGTTCACTCAGGGCTGCAAACATCAAGTCCCCCCGTTCTGTTCCGTATCCTGTGCCCGCTCATTCCCGATCTGTTCGCCGGTAAGCTCCTTCAGGAGCAATCCGAGTACGCTCCGTACACTCTCCATACGGATTTCCGCGCGGTCACCGTTCAACCGCAGAGCGGCGACTTTCCCGCCCCCGAGTTCGCCGGGCATCTCCGCCGAGGGCCCGTGCACGGCCACGAAGACGGTGCCGACCGGCTGTCCGTCCTGGGGATCCGGACCGGCGACACCGGTCGTCGCGAGCCCCCAGTCGGCCCCGAGCACTTTCCGCACGCCGGCCGCCATCTGGGCCGCCACCTGCGGATCCACCGCCCCGCGCTCATCCAGGAGAGTGCCGTCGACCCCGAGGACATCACGCTTGAGATCGGTGGCGTACGCGGTCACAGAGCCGCGGAAGACCTTGGACGCGCCGGACACCGCCGTGATCTCCGCGGCCACCAGACCACCGGTCAGCGACTCGGCCACAGCGAGGGTCTCACCCCTCACCGTGAGTAGCCGGAGCACTTCGGCGGCCACGGAGTTCACCGCTCGGCCTCCCCGGCCGCGGCCCGGCGCTCGGCGATTCCGCGCCTGCGCAGCACGATGGCCTGTCTCACATAGTCGAGCCCGGTGACGACGGTCAGCACGATCGCCGCGGCCATCACCCAGAACCGCAGGGTCGCGAGCCACCCGGTGAGCGCCAGGACGTACATGCCGACGGCCACGCCCTGGGTGAGTGTCTTCAGCTTGCCGCCGCGGCTCGCCGGGATCACGCCGTAGCGGATCACCAGGAAGCGCAGCAGGGTGATGCCGAGCTCACGGCCGAGAATGACTCCCGTCACCCACCACGGCAGGTCGCCCAGACCGGAAAGGCAGATCAGCGCCGCGCCCATGATCGCCTTGTCCGCGATCGGATCGGCGATCTTCCCGAAGTCGGTGACGAGGTTGTACGTCCGCGCCAGATGCCCGTCGAACAGGTCGGTGATCATGGCGATGGCGAACGCCGCCCAGGCGAGGGAGCGCCACGCCGGGTCGTACCCGCCGCCCGCCAGCATCAGCGCGACGAAGCCCGGGACAAGGAGCAGACGCAGCATCGTCAGGAGGTTGGCGACGTTCCAGACGCTGGCCTGGTTGACCACGACGGCCGTCAGCTTGACGCCCCGCGCCGACCGTGCGCCCTCCTTGGCAGCGTCCGCGTCCGCGTCCGTGCCGCGGGCCGGCAGCCCGGACGGCCCTTTGGCCGCTTCGCCGCCGGACATGGCCGCGGTACCGGGGCCGCCCGGCGAGGTGACCGCCCTGCGCCCACCGGAGGAGCCGCCCGCCGCGGATGCCGGGATTCCCGTCATCTGCCCTCCTCAGGACAGCCGAGCGAGCCCTCGAGCGGCTCGGCCACCAAGTCGACACCTTCCGTACCGACCACCTTCGCCTCGACCATACGGCCCGCCCGCAGGCCCTCGCTCCTCGTGAACAGCACCTGGCCGTCCGTCTCCGGAGCCTGGTGCGCGGCGCGGCCGTAGGCGCCCTCCTCGTCGTCCACCGACTCCACGAGCACCTGCACGGTCTCGCCGAGGCGCTCCTCGGCGCGCTGGGACACGAGCTCCTCAGCCAGGCGGGACACATGGGCGAGCCGCTCGGCGACGACGTCCTGGTCGAGCTTGCCCTCGTAGGTCGCGGCCTCCGTGCCCTCCTCGTCGGAGTAGCCGAAGACACCGATCGCGTCCAGCCGCGCGCCGTTCAGGAAGCGCTCCAGCTCGGCCAGATCGGACTCGCTCTCGCCGGGGAAGCCCACGATGAAGTTGGAGCGCACGCCGGCCTGCGGCGCCTTGCTCCTGATGGTGTCCAGCAACTCCAGGAAGCGGTCGGTGTCGCCGAAGCGCCGCATCGCCCGCAGGACGTCAGGCGCGGAGTGCTGGAAGGACAGGTCGAAGTAGGGCACGACCTTGGGGGTGGAGGTGAGCACGTCGATGAGGCCCGGCCGCATCTCGGCGGGCTGGAGGTAGCTGACGCGAACACGCTCGATGCCGTCGACCTCGGCGAGCTCGGGCAGCAGCGACTCCAGGAGGCGGATGTCACCGAGGTCCTTGCCGTAGGAGGTGTTGTTCTCGGAGACCAGCATGATCTCCTTCACGCCCTGTTCGGCCAGCCACCGTGTCTCGTTCAGCACGTCGCTGGGACGGCGCGAGATAAAGGACCCGCGGAACGAGGGGATGGCGCAGAAGGAGCAGCGCCGGTCGCAGCCGGAGGCGAGCTTCACCGAGGCGACCGGAGAGCCGTCCAGGCGGCGCCGCAGCGGCGCACGGGGACCCGAGGCGGGGGCGACACCCTCCGGAAGGTCGGCCGGACCGTGCCCCGGGAGCGCGACCGAGGAGGCCGACTCCTGTCGCTCCGCCGGACTGATCGGCAGCAGCTTGCGCCGGTCGCGGGGGGTGTGCGAGGCGTGGATGCCGCCGTTCAGAATGGTCTGGAGGCGGTCCGAGATGTCCGCGTAGTCGTCGAAGCCGAGCACGCCGTCGGCCTCCGGCAGGGCCTCCGCGAGCTCCTTGCCGTACCGCTCGGCCATGCAGCCCACCGCCACGACGGCCTGGGTTCTGCCGTGACCCTTGAGGTCGTTGGCCTCCAGCAGGGCGTCGACGGAGTCCTTCTTCGCGGCTTCCACGAAGCCACAGGTGTTCACGACGGCGACGTCGGCGTCCTCGGCATCCTCCACGAGCTGCCAGCCGTCCGCCTCCAAACGGCCTGCGAGCTCCTCCGAGTCCACCTCGTTACGGGCGCAGCCAAGGGTGACGAGTGCGACGGTACGGCGTTCAGGCATGGGCTCTAGACTACTTCGTCCCGCTGACAGCCCACGTCGACGGGGTTGGCCGATCTTGGCCAACCCCGTCGTGTGTGTACCCCTGGGCATCCCGTATGCGCCTGTTCGGGGCGCTCAGCGGCCGTCCGTCAGCCGCTGACGGGGTCGCCCTTCGTGTAGGTCAGGCGCTCGACCTGGCCGGGCTGGAAGTTGTCCTGGATCTGCTTGCCGTTGACGTACAGCTGAACGGCGCCCGCATCACCGAGGACCAGGTCGATCTTCTCCTGGTCCTGGAAGGTCTGCGAGTCGCCCTTCTGGAGCAGTCCGTCGAACAGGGTCCGGCCGCTGTGGTCCTTGGCGGAGATCCAGCTGCGTCCGTCGGTGGCGCTCACCTGGACCGTCACCTTGTCCCGCGGCGCGGCGGCGATGGCGCTGTCGGACGGCGCGGGCTTCTGCTCGGCCGACTTGCTGCTCTTGGGCGTGGGCGAGGCGGGCTTGCCGGTGGTCGGCGTGGAGCCCTCGGCGACCTGCGTCTTGCCACTGTCGTCGCCGCCGGTGCCGTTGACCACCGTGAACGCGACGAAGCCGATCACCGCGACGATCGCCGCGACCATCGCCGCGGTCCAGTTCGGCCCGCGCCGCTCGGGCCGGATGCGTTCCGCGTCGAAGAGCGGGCTCGCGGGTGTCGGGGCGGGCGTTCCGCCGTGCTCGGCGGCGAACTGCTCCAGCAGGGGAGCCGGGTCGAGGTGCACCTCGCGGGCGAGCGTGCGAATGTGACCGCGCGCGTAGACGTCGCCGCCGCAGGGGCCGAAATTGTCCTGTTCGATCGCTTGCACGATGGCGGCACGGACGCGGGTGGCGTTGCTGACGTCGTCGACGGTCAGCCCGGCCGCGATGCGCGCCTCTTGCAGGGCCCGGCCGATCGAAGGGCGCTCCGACGCGGTGGCGTCTTCGCGGTCGTCTTCGAACGGACGTGCGTCTTCAGGGGAGTTGCCGTCAGAGGAGTTGCCGATGGACACGGGGGCGCCTTTCGAGCGTTCAGCCACCTGTGCTGGAAGTTCAGTCTAGGGGGGGTACGAAAGGGTGGGGCAACCGGGCGGTGAGACTTTGTACGCCATCAGAATGGCCGGTCATCCTGATGGCGGGAGATATACCTGCCCCTCCCTCAACTTGACGTGCGTCCAAGGGAAACGGTTGCTCACGGCTCGCTTACGAGTGGGTCACGGCCGAGGAGTCGGGCGCGCCACAGGCGCGGACGGACTCACTCGGGCAGCCCACTCGTCCGGCGAACCGGGACCGCCCGGATCCCTACGGTTGAGACTCCCCACGGATCAGGGCGAGCACTCCGTCCAGTTCGTCAGGTTTCACCAGAACGTCGCGCGCCTTGGAGCCCTCGCTCGGACCGACGATGTTGCGCGACTCCATGAGGTCCATCAGCCGTCCCGCCTTGGCGAAGCCGACGCGCAGCTTGCGCTGGAGCATCGAGGTGGACCCGAACTGCGTGGAGACCACCAGTTCGGCCGCCTGGCACAGAAGGTCGAGATCGTCGCCGATGTCCTCGTCGATCTCCTTCTTCTGCTTGCTGCCGACCGTGACGTCGTCCCGGAAGACGGGCGCCATCTGCTCCTTGCAGTGCCGGACGACCGCCGCGACCTCCTCCTCGGTCACGAAGGCGCCCTGCATACGGGTCGGCTTGTTCGCGCCCATCGGCAGGAAGAGCCCGTCGCCCTTGCCGATGAGCTTCTCGGCGCCGGGCTGGTCGAGGATGACGCGCGAGTCGGCCAGGGACGAGGTGGCGAAGGCGAGCCGGGAGGGCACGTTCGCCTTGATCAGACCGGTCACGACGTCCACGGACGGCCGCTGGGTGGCGAGCACCAGGTGGATGCCCGCGGCACGCGCGAGCTGGGTGATGCGCACGATCGCGTCCTCGACGTCGCGCGGTGCGACCATCATCAGGTCGGCCAGCTCGTCGACGATCACCAGCAGATACGGGTAGGGCTGCAGCTCGCGTTCACTGCCCTCGGGCGCCTTGACCTTGCCGTCCCTGATCGCGGCGTTGAAGTCGTCGATGTGCCGGAAGCCGTACGCCGCCAGGTCGTCGTACCTGAGGTCCATCTCCCGCACCACCCACTGGAGCGCCTCGGCGGCTCGCTTCGGGTTGGTGATGATCGGTGTGATCAGATGCGGAATGCCCTCGTACGCGGTCAACTCGACGCGCTTGGGGTCGACCAGGACCAGGCGCACGTCCTCCGGGGTCGCCCGCATCATGATCGAGGTGATCAGGCAGTTGATGCACGACGACTTGCCGGACCCGGTGGCGCCGGCGACAAGCATGTGCGGCATCTTCGCCATGTTCGCCATCACATAGCCGCCCTCGACGTCCTTGCCGAGCGCGACCAGCATCGGATGGTCGTCCTCCGCGGCCTCCGCCAGACGGAGCACATCACCGAGGTTGACCATCTCCCGGTCGGTGTTCGGGATCTCGATGCCGACCGCGGACTTGCCGGGGATCGGGCTGATGATCCGAACGTCGGGACTGGCGACCGCGTAGGCGATGTTCTTGGTCAGGGCGGTGATCCGCTCGACCTTCACGGCGGGGCCGAGCTCGACCTCGTACCGGGTGACCGTCGGGCCGCGGGTGAAGCCGGTGACGGCCGCGTCGACCTTGAACTCGGTGAAGACGTTCGTGAGCGAGGCGACCACCGCGTCGTTGGCGGCGCTGCGCGCCTTGCCGGGCCCGCCGCGCTCGAGGAGGTCCAGGGACGGCAGCGCGTAGGTGATGTCGCCGGAGAGCTGGAGCTGCTCGGCGCGCGGCGGGAGGTCCCGGTGCTCCGGGGGCGTCGACTTGGTCAGGTCGGGCACCGTGGAGCCGGTCGGGAGCTTCTCCTGCTTCGGGCGCGCGGCCGGTACCGGCGTCGGTGTCGGCTCCGCGCGGTCGCCCACGCTCACGCCCTGCGTGAGGTCGGCGACGATCGGGGACGGCGGCATGCCGTGCAGGACGGCCCCGTCCAGGGCGGCAGCGGCGGCAGCGGCGACGTCCACGGCGTCCATCTCCCGGCCCAGGGCGGGCTGCACGGAGGGACGGCGTGGGCGGCCGCGGCGGCGGAACAGGGCCTCCTGCTCGGCGCCGTCCGGGTTGTACTCCTCGGGAGCGGGCTCGCGCCGCCGGGAGCGGGGCAGCGCCTCGCGCCACTGGTCGTCGTAGCGTTCGTCGTCGTCGGTGAAGGCGTCGTCGTCCTCGAGGTCGTGCAGGATCCCGAGCTTCACGCCGAGCCGCCGCAGCCGCTGCGGGATGGCGGTCACGGGCGTGGCGGTGACCACGAGCAGACCGAAGAACGTGAGCAGGACGAGCAGCGGTACGGCGAGGGCGTCGCCCATCGTGTGCGTCAGCGGGGTGGCCGCGGCCCAGCCGATGAGCCCGCCGGCGTCCCTTATGGCCTGCATGCCGTCGCTGCGCGCGGGCTCGCCGCAGGCGATGTGCACCTGGCCGAGCACGCCCATCACCAGGGCGGACAGACCGATGACGATGCGGCCGTTGGCCTCCGGCCGCTCCGGGTGCAGGATCAGGCGCACGGCGATCGCGCCCAGCAGCAGCGGCAAGAGCAGGTCCAGGCGGCCGAAGGCGCCGGTCACCAGAATCTCGACGAGGTCGCCGACAGGGCCCCGCAGACTGGCCCAGGTGCCCGCGGCGACGATCAGCGAGAGAGCGAGCAGCAGCAGCGCGAGGCCGTCCTTGCGATGCGCCGGGTCGAGCCCCTTCGCGCCCCGCCCTATGCCGCGCAGCATGGCCCCGACGGCGTGCGCGAGCCCGAGCCACAGGGCGCGTACGAGTCGGTACACGCCCCCGGTCGGGCTGGGCGCCGGCGCGGGGGCGGGCTTCTTCGCCGCGGCCTTCCGCGCAGGCGCCTTCTTCGCGGCGGCTTTCTTCGCGGGGGCCTGCTTCGCCGAAGCCTTCCTCGGAGCGGCCGCCTTCTTCGCCGGCGACTTCTTGGCTGCGGGACGTGAGGCCATGGGTGTGAGATTACCGGTGGAGGCGACAGGTGACACGCGTGCCCACTGCTTCACCCGTTCGTGTCGCTCGGGGCATGGCACCGAACTGACGCGGAATCAACGGTGGGCCAAACACAGTGGATCCGGGCCGCCCCGCGCAAGCGCCTCTCGGCGCGCGGGGCAACCCGTGGACCACCTGGCTCAGTTCTGGGACGGCACGGATGCGGCGCCGCTGCCAGCGCCCGGCTCAAGGGCGTCCAGCGCCCTGCGCAGGCCCGTGAGTTTGCGTTCGAGATGGGCCGCGGTCGCCACCGCCGCCGCGTCCGCCGAGTCGTCGTCGAGCTGCTTGGACAGCGCCTCGGCCTGCTCCTCGACCGCCGCGAGCCGCGCCGACAGCTCGGCGAGGAGTCCGGCGGGCTCCTTGCTCTCCCCGGCCGCGGACTTGCCGCCGCCTTCCAACTGGAGCCGCAGCAGAGCCGCCTGCTCGCGCAGCTGGCAGTTCTTCATGTAGAGCTCGACGAACACCGAGACCTTGGCGCGCAGCACCCACGGGTCGAACGGCTTGGAGATGTAGTCCACCGCACCCGCCGCATACCCCCGGAAGGTGTGGTGCGGGCCGTGGTTGATGGCGGTCAGGAAGATGATCGGAATGTCCCTGGTCCGCTCGCGCCGCTTGATGTGCGCGGCGGTCTCGAAACCGTCCATTCCCGGCATCTGCACGTCCAGCAGAATCACCGCGAAGTCGTCCGTCAGCAGCGCCTTGAGCGCTTCCTCCCCGGACGATGCCCTGACCAGCGTCTGATCGAGCGCGGAGAGGATGGCCTCCAGCGCCAGCAGATTCTCCGGCCGGTCATCGACCAGGAGGATCTTGGCCTTCTGCACCATGGCCCGCCCTCCTCGCCCCGGCTTGGGGCCTCCCCTGTCCTCAGGACTCGAGGTGACGCCGCCCGACGTCACCCCAGGGGACGACTCCCTTGCGCCGCCCGTCCTTGTGCCGGTCATCGTAGCCGCACCCCGCCTGTCGCCACACCCTGTCACCGCGATGTCACTGTGCACATAGCAGAAACGCAGCAGGAGACCAGAAGGTTCCCCCTGCACCGCACTTCTACACGGCCCCGGTCGCACTCACTCAGCAACTCCGAGTGAACATTCAGGATTACGTCACTCCTCACGCATCCACTGTTCCATCACGGACAGCAGATGATCGGGGTCCACCGGCTTGGTCACATAGTCCGAGGCGCCCGATTCGATGGCCTTCTCCCGGTCGCCCTTCATGGCCTTCGCGGTCAGTGCGATGATCGGCAGCCCCGCGAACTGCGGCATCCGCCGGATCGCCGTCGTCGTGGCGTACCCGTCCATCTCGGGCATCATGATGTCCATCAGGACGACCGCGACATCGTCGTGCTGTTCCAGGACCTCGATGCCCTCGCGGCCGTTCTCGGCGTACAGCACCGACAGTCCGTGCTGCTCGAGGACACTGGTGAGCGCGAACACGTTGCGGATGTCGTCGTCGACGATCAGCACCTTCTCGCTGGCGAACCGCACGCCCTGCCGGGGCACGACCCGCTCCTGCTGGTCCGCGGACCACGGCTCCTCCGCGCCGGACCGCTGCGCGCCCGCGGAGACCGCCCTGCGCCTGCGCCTGAACAGCGCCGCAGGCCCGTTCTGGGTCTCCTGGTACGACTTCACCTCGGCCGGGGTCTCGATGCCCGACGCGGCGCGCTCCGCCTCGGACGCCAGCAGCTCGTCGGCCTCCATGGCGGGCGCGAGCTGCGAGTAGCCGTGCGGCGGCAGCTCGCTCGGGTGCAGCGGCAGGTACAGCGTGAACGTCGAGCCGCGTCCGGGCTCGCTCTGCGCATGGATCTCGCCGCCGAGCAGCCGCGCGATCTCCCGCGAGATGGACAGTCCCAGACCCGTACCGCCGTACTTGCGGCTCGTGGTGCCGTCCGCCTGCTTGAACGCCTCGAAGATCACCCGCATCTTGCTGGCCGCGATGCCGATGCCCGTGTCGGCCACGGAGAACGCGATCACCTCGGCGTCCGAGTCGCGCAGCGAGCCGGACTCCAGCAACTGCTCCCGGATGGCCACGGGGACATCGGCGCGGGCGGGCCGGATGACCAGCTCCACGGCCCCTGTGTCGGTGAACTTCACCGCGTTGGACAAGAGGTTGCGCAGCACCTGCAGGAGGCGCTGCTCGTCGGTGTGCAGCGTGGCGGGCAGCTCCGGGGAGACCCGTACGGAGAAGTCGAGCCCCTTCTCCGCGGTCAGCGGCCGGAAGGTGGCCTCCACGTAGTCGACGAGCTGGACGAGCGCGATACGCGTCGGCGAGACGTCCATCTTCCCCGCCTCGACCTTCGACAGGTCGAGGATGTCGTTGATCAGCTGGAGCAGGTCGGAGCCAGCGCCGTGGATGGTCTCGGCGAACTCGACCTGCTTCGGCGAGAGGTTGCCCTCGGCGTTGTCGGCGAGCAACTTGGCCAGAATCAGCAGGGAGTTGAGCGGCGTACGCAGCTCGTGCGACATGTTGGCGAGGAACTCGCTCTTGTAGCGCATGGAGACGGCGAGCTGCTCGGCGCGCTCCTCCAGGACCTGCCGCGCCTCCTCGATCTCGGTGTTCTTGACCTCGATGTCGCGGTTCTGCTGGGCCAGCAGCTCGGCCTTGTCCTCCAGTTCGGCGTTGGACGCCTGGAGCGCCTTCTGCCGCTGCTCCAACTCCTCCGACCGCAGCCGGAGTTGCTCGGTCAGCTCCTGCGACTGCTTCAGCAGCACCTCGGTCTTGGTGTTGACGGAGATGGTGTTGACGCTCGTCGCGATCATCTCGGCGATCTGGTTGAGGAAGTCCTTCTGGATCTGCGTGAACGGCGTGAAGGACGCGAGCTCGATGACACCGAGCACCTTCGCCTCGAAGAGCACGGGAAGGACGATCACCTGCGCGGGCGGCGCCTCGCCGAGCCCGGAGGAGATCTTCAGATAGCCGCTCGGCGCGTTCTCCACCAGGATCGTGCGCCTCTCCATGGCGGCCGTGCCGATGAGCGCCTCACCCGGCCGGAACGACGTCGGCATGGAGCCCATGGAGTAGCCGTACGAGCCCAGCATGCGCAGTTCGTAGGCGTCGTCCGCGTCGGTGCCCAGGTCCTTGCCGTCGACGAGCGGCATGGCGAGGAAGAACGCGCCGTGCTGGGCGGAGACCACCGGCGTCAGCTCGCTCATGATGAGCGAGGCCACGTCCTCCAGATCGCGCCGGCCCTGCATGAGAGCGGAGATGCGGGCCAGGTTGCCCTTGAGCCAGTCCTGCTCCTTGTTGGCGATCGTGGTGTCGCGCAGGTTGGCGATCATCTTGTTGATGTAGTCCTGCAGCTCCTGGATCTCGCCGGAGGCGTCCACATCGATCTTCAGATTGAGGTCGCCGCGGGTCACCGCGGTCGCCACGCGCGCGATGGCGCGCACCTGCCGGGTCAGGTTCCCGGCCATCTCGTTCACCGACTCGGTCAGGTCGCGCCAGGTGCCGTCGACGTCCCGGACGCGGGCCTGGCCGCCGAGCTGCCCCTCCGTACCCACCTCGCGGGCCACGCGGGTGACCTCCTCGGCGAAGGAGGACAGCTGGTCGACCATCGTGTTGATGGTGGTCTTCAGCTCGAGGATCTCGCCGCGCGCGTCGATGTCGATCTTCTTGGTCAGATCACCCTTCGCGATGGCCGTGGTGACCATGGCGATGTTGCGCACCTGGCCGGTCAGGTTGGACGCCATCTGGTTCACGGACTCGGTGAGGTCCTTCCAGGTGCCGGCCACACCCGGTACGTGCGCCTGACCCCCCAGGATGCCGTCCGTGCCCACCTCACGGGCCACCTTGGTGACCTGGTCGGCGAACGAGCTCAGCGTCTTCACCATCGTGTTGAAGGTGTCAGCCAGCTGCGCGACCTCGCCGCGCGCCTCGATCGTCACCGTCCGCGTCAGGTCACCGTTGGCGACGGCCGCCGCGACCTGCGAGATGTTGCGCACCTGCGTGGTCAGGTTGTTGGCCATGAGGTTGACGTTGTCGTTGAGGTCCTTCCAGATCCCCGTGACCCCGGGGACGTGCGCCTGGCCGCCCAGGATGCCCTCGGTGCCCACCTCGCGGGCCACCCGCGTCACCTGCTCAGCGAAGGACGACAGCTGGTCGACCATCGTGTTGACGGTGGTGACGAGTTCGAGGATCTCGCCCTTGGCGTCGACGGTGATCTTCTTGGACAGGTCACCCTTGGCGACCGCCGTCGTGACCTCGGCGATGTTGCGCACCTGGATGGTCAGGTTGTTCGCCATGAAATTCACGGACTGCGTGAGGTCCTTCCAGGTGCCGGAGACACCCTGGACCTCGGCCTGGCCGCCGAGGATGCCCTCGGTGCCCACCTCGCGGGCGACCCGGGTCACCTGCTCCGCGAAGTTGGAGAGCTGGTCCACCATCGTGTTGAGGGTGTTCTTCAGCTCCAGGATCTCGCCGCGCGCGTCCACGTCGATCTTCTGCGACAGGTCACCGCGGGCAACCGCCGTCGCGACCTGCGCGATGTTGCGCACCTGGGTGGTGAGGTTGCCGGCCATGCCGTTGACGGAGTCGGTGAGGTCACGCCACACACCGGCCACACCAGGCACTTGCGCCTGACCGCCCAGCCGGCCCTCCGTACCCACCTCGCGGGCCACCCGGGTCACCTGCTCCGCGAAGGCGGAGAGCTGGTCCACCAGGTTGTTGATGGTGTTCTTCAGCTCCAGGATCTCGCCGCGCGCGTCCACGTCGATCTTCTGCGACAGGTCACCGCGGGCAACCGCCGTCGTCACCTGGGCGATCTGCCGCACCTGCGAGGTGAGGTTGCCCGCCATGAAGTTGACGGAGTCGGTGAGTTCCTTCCAGGTGCCGCTGACGCCCGGCACCACGGCCTGGCCGCCGAGGCGGCCCTCGGTGCCGACGTCCCGGGCCATGCGCGTGACCTGCTCGGCGAAGTTCGAGAGCTGGTCCACCATCGTGTTCACGGTGTTCTTCAGCTGAAGCATCTCGCCGGACACATCCACGGTGACCTTCTGCGACAGATCGCCGTTGGCCACCGCCGTCGTCACCTGGGCGATGTTCCTCACCTGTCCGGTGAGATTCCGGAACGCGGTGTTGACGGAGTCCGTGAGGTCCTTCCAGGTGCCGGCGGCACCCGGGACCTGCGCCTGGCCGCCCAGCTCACCCTCGACCCCGACCTCCCGCGCCACGCGCGTGACCTCGGAACCGAAGGCGGACAACTGGTCCACCATCCCGTTGACGGTGTTCTTCAGCTCCAGCATCTCGCCGGCGACGTCGACGGTGACCTTCTGCGACAGGTCACCGCTGGCCACCGCCGTCGTCACGGCGGCGATGTCCCTCACCTGAGTGGTCAGGTTCCGGAAGACCGTGTTCACCGAATCGGTGAGGTCTTTCCACGTTCCCGCCGCACCCGGCACATTCGCCTGACCGCCGAGCCGGCCCTCGCCACCGACCTCGTTGGCGACGCGGGTGACCTCGTCCGCGAACGTGCGCAGCGTCTCGGTCATCTGGTTGATCGTCTCGGCCAGCTGCGCGACCTCGCCGCGCGCCGAGACGGTCACCTTCTGCGACAGGTCGCCGTTGGCGACCGCGGTCGTGACCTGGGCGATCCCGCGCACCTGAGCCGTCAGGTTGCCGGCCATGAGGTTCACCGAATCGGTGAGGTCCTTCCACACGCCGGCCACACCGGGCACCTGCGCCTGGCCGCCCAGCTCGCCCTCGGTACCCACCTCACGGGCGACGCGGGTCACCTCGGAGGAGAAGGAGGAGAGCTGGTCCACCATCGTGTTGACGGTTTCCTTCAGCTCCAGCATCTCGCCGGCCACGTGAACCGTGACCTTACGGGACAGATCGCCCTTGGCGACCGCCGTGGTCACCAGCGCGATGTCCCGCACCTGTGCCGTCAGCCGGTACGCCATGGTGTTGACCGAATCCGTGAGGTCCTTCCACGAACCGGACATACCGCGCACCCGGGCCTGCCCACCCAGCTTGCCCTCGGTGCCCACCTCGCTGGCGACCCGCGTGACCTCGTCGGTGAACGTCGACAGCTGATCGACCAGGTTGTTGACCGTGCGCCCGACCTTCAGGAACTCCCCGCGCAGCGGATGCCCGGTCACCTCCGGCCCCGGAGCCCGCAGTTCCATGCGCGGCGAGAGGTCGCCCTCCGCCACCGCCGAGAGCACCCGGCTGACCTCGGAGACAGGACGGGCGAGATCGTCCACGAGCGCATTGGAGGCGTCGATCGCGGACGCCCAGGAGCCCTCGCACGCCCCCGTCTCCAGCCGCTCCGTGAGCTTGCCCTCACGTCCGACCATGCGCCGTACCCGCGCCAGTTCCCCGGTCAGGTGCAGGTTCCGGTCGGCGACCTCGTTGAACACGGCGGCGATCTCGGCCATCACGCCGTCGCCGGTGACCGTGAGGCGCTTCCGGAAATTGCCGTCCCGCATCGACACCAGAGCCGCCAGCAGCCGGTTCAGCTCCGCCGTGTCGACCGGGGTGGTGCCATTGCGCGCTTTGCGCTGGTTACTCAGGGACTGTCCGCCTTTTGCGCGCGGCTTCGTGCCCCGCGTCGCTGCGCCAGACTCCACTGTGTCCCTCCCGCAGGGGTCGACCATCACTGCTGTGCTCAGGATGACCGCTCGACTTACCGGTCACTGGTGCTTGGTGCCGCCCGATGCACGGGAAGCACGCGCGTGCTCCTGCCCGGAACGGCCCAAGACACTCGGCCGTCCGGACCTCCACATGGAAGCTTGCCCAGTGTTTCACCATGCCTGAACCAGGCCATAACAGTTCGGCAGCTTCGCACACGCTCCGCACACCCTCAGGACGTAAACACTCGCGACCGGCATCCGCATGGACGGCGAAGGTAAGTAACCTTGCATCCGGCTGTCCAGCCGTACCGGTCCGACCGGCCTGGGCGGTCACATGAGCACGAGCGGGCAGGCATCGGAGGGGCGCCGCACCATGACCACCGGACTGCATCCCGGGGGACCACCCCAGGATCCCCGGCACGCGAGGAACCAGCAACTGCCTCGGCAGGAGCGGGTCGGCCCGGCAGCCCCGCACGTCGAGACCCGGACGAGGAGTTCTGTGATCACCGCGCGCGCGGCCGCCAGCTTCGAGCCCGTCGGACGATCCGTCGCGACCGCCCGGTCCTTCGTCCGGGACACCCTCCAGGGGTGGGGCTTCGCCGACATCGTCGACGACGCCGTCGTCCTCACCAGCGAGCTGGTCACCAACGCCGTCGTCCACGCGGGCACGGCCGCGGACGTCCTGTGTCTGCGCAGTGACGACGGCGTGCGCATCGAGGTCGCCGACCGCTATCCGGAACGCGAGATCCCGCTGCAGACGACCGCCATCAACATGGGAGGCCCCGACCGCGAGGGCGGTCGCGGCCTCCAGCTGTGCGCCGCCCTGGCCGGCCGCTGGGGAGTCGAGTACACACCCACGCGCAAACAGGTCTGGTTCCAGCTGGACCTGCCCGAGCGCCCGGTGGGCACCCGCAGTGCGGGCCCCGCACTGCCCGCGGACCTCCTTCCGCTCGCCGACGGCCGGGTCCGCGTCGCGGTCGTCCAGATCGACCGCATCGGCTCCATCACCGCCTGGAACGAGGACGCGGAGGAACTGTTCGGGTACCCCGCCGAGCAGGTCACCGGCAAGCCGCTCACCGACCTGACGGCCTGGCCGCACACCCCCGGCACCGGAACAGGCGTCGCCGAGGCCCTGCAGCTCTCCCGCTGGGAGGGCAGCTACGGCATCCGCGCGGCGGACGGCCGAGTGACCCCCGTCTACGCCTCTCACCTGCGCGTACGCGACACGGCGGGCGAACCGTCCACGGTGTGTCTGCTGGTACGCGACCACGAGCGCGCCGTCCTGCAGACCCCGATGCGCGGAGCGGCCCCCGACACGACGACCGCCACCGACGGCAAGGCCACCGACCCCTTCGAAGTCTTCATCGGCTCCCCGGCCCCCGACGACCTCGACGGTCTGCTCCAGCGCACCGTGGAGCGCGCCCGCGACATGCTGGACGGCGACGCGGCCTTCCTCCTCCTCGCCACCGACGACGAGACGGAGCTGGAGGTCCGCGCCTCCACCGGCCTGCCCTCCGCCCGCCAGCGCTTCGCCCGCGTCCCCGTGGAGGCCGGCCCCGGCCGCTACGGCTCGGCCCGCATGCCGGCCGTCCATGACGACCTGGCAGCCGTACCGGGCGCGGTGCCCCTGCTGGGCGGGACGGGCATGCGCTCGGTGGTGACGGTCCCGCTGAAGGTGGAGGGCCGGCTCACCGGCTCCCTCGGTGTCGCGGCCGAGGCGTCCTCCCGCTACTCCAACGAGGAGGCGCTGCGCCTGCAGTTCGCGGCCGACCGCATCGCCCTCGCCGTCGAATCGGCCCGCCTCGGCGAACTGGAACGGCTGCGCCGCGGCTCACTGAGTTTCCTGGTCGAAGCCTCCGACCTCCTCGCGGGCACCCTGGACCGCGACCAGACGCTGGCCCTCATGGCCCAGATGACCATCCCGACGCTGGCCACCTGGTGCGCGGTGTACACGATCGCCGACCAGGCCTCGGAGCCGTACCTCTCCTACGTCCTGCACGAGGACGAGGAACGCATCGACGGCCTCAAGGCCCTCCTGTCGAAGATCCCGCCGCCGGACCCGATCCCGACGCCGGGCGCCAGGGTCTGGCCGGCCCCCGGCGACGAAGCCCACCGGGCGGCGCTGCGCACCTCCATGCGGAGCCTCGGCCTGGGCGAGCCGCCCACGGTCAGCTCCGGCATCGGGACGACGCTCGCGACGGCCTCGGCGGTCGGCGGCGAAACGGTCGTACTGCCCCTGGTGGCGCGCAACCGCGTCATCGGCATGCTGACGCTGGGCAAGCCGACGGACGAGCACTTCCGCCAGGAGATCCTGGAACTGGCCGAGGACCTGAGCCGCCGGGCCGCCCTGGCCCTGGACAACGCCCGGCTGTACTCGGAGCGCACGGCCATCAGCCAGTCCCTCCAGCGCAGCCTGCTCCCGCCGGAACTGCCTCACGTCGACGGCGTCGAGGTCGAGGTCATCTACCGCGCGGCCGGTGAGGGCAACGAGGTCGGCGGCGACTTCTACGACCTCTTCCCGATCCGCGACGGCGCCTACGGCTTCGCCATCGGTGACGTTTGCGGTACGGGCCCGGAGGCGGCGGCGGTGACCGGCCTGGCCCGCCACGCCCTGCGCCTGCTGGCCCGCGAGGGCTTCGGCGGACCGGCGGTCCTGCAGCGCCTCAATTCCGCGATCCTCGACGAGGGCGCCCGCAGTCGCTTCCTGACGCTCCTCTACGGCGAGTTGTGGCCGCAGGAGGACGGCAGCGCGGTCCTGAAGGTGGTCTGCGCCGGCCACCCGCTCCCGCTCCGGCTGCGTCAGGACGGGACGGTGGAGCCGGCCGCCGAGCCGCAGCCGCTCCTCGGTGTCATGGACGACCTGGAGCTGTACGAGCAGACGGTGACGCTCGATCCGGGCGACGTCCTGCTGTGCGTCACGGACGGCGTCACGGAACGCCGCGAGGGCACGCGCATGTTGGGCGACGACGGACTCACGGACGTCCTGACGACCTGCACGGGCCTGACGGCGGGAGCGGTGGCGGCGCGCATCATGCGCGCGGTGGAGCGCTTCGCGTCCGACGCCCCGTCCGACGACATGGCGATCCTCGCCATGCGCGTGCCGGGCCTTCCGAAGGAGTGACCTGGAGCCCGGGAACTTCCCGGGCTCCCTTTAGGAGTTCACGACATCAAAAAGGCCTCGCCCTTATGGGCGAGGCCTTTTCTCTGAGCCCCCAAACGGAATCGAACCGTTGACCTTCTCCTTACCATGGAGACGCTCTGCCGACTGAGCTATAGGGGCCGGTCACCTTTTGAGGTCTCCCTCGCGGCAACGGATCAGATCATACCCCGAACTGGCGTGTGCCCCAACCACAAGCCCTGGTCAGAAGGCGGGCTGCAGCAGCCCGCCCAGGGCGTTGCACGCGGAGACGATCCGGTTCATCTCCCGCTTGGTCAGCGACGCGTCCACCGGCAGCGAGAGCGTCTCATCGGCGGCGCGCTCGGTTTCCGGAAGGCACACATCGCGCCGGAAGTCCGGCATCCGGTGCACCGGAGTCTTCACCGGAACCCGGCAGTCAACTCCCCTGGCCCGCACCGCCCGTGCGAAGGCGTCCCGGTCCGGCCGGCCGTTGCCCGGCACACGCACCACGTACTGCTGATAGGTGTGGCCGCCGCTGCTCTCGGGCGTCCACACGCCTCGCAGCCGCCGGTCGAGGTACGCCGCCCGCTCACGCCGCTGCGCGACCTCGGCATACGGCGTCTCGGACTCCCCCTGCTCCAGCACCAGGAGCCCGTGCCGCTGACCGAGCTCGTGCAGGCCCGCGATGTCGGCCGGCCGCCCGAAGCGATGGACGACGACCACCGCGGCGGTCTGCGAGGAGACCACGGCCTCGACGGCCGCAGGGTCCAGGCAGTACGTCGCCGGAGCTATGTCGGCGAAGACCGGGGTCGCACCGGCCAGGGTCACGGCCTCGACAACCTCGATGTTCCCGAACGACGGCACGACGACCTCGTCACCATGGCCGACGCCCGCGGCCTTGAGCATTCCAGCAGTACCCATGGCTCGGATGCTGATGCGGCAAAGTGAACGCAATGTGACACGCAACGCAAAAGAGCGGGTCCCCGAACCGAAGTTCGGGGACCCGCTCTGAAGATTTGTTCGGCGGCGTCCTACTCTCCCACAGGGTCCCCCCTGCAGTACCATCGGCGCTGTAAGGCTTAGCTTCCGGGTTCGAAATGTAACCGGGCGTTTCCCTCACGCTATGGCCACCGAAACACTATGAAACAGACAACCCGCCCAGCACTCAGGGTGCGGGGATTGTTCGTGGTTTCAGAACCAACACAGTGGACGCGAGCAACTGAGGACAAGCCCTCGGCCTATTAGTACCGGTCACCTCCACACGTTACCGTGCTTCCAGATCCGGC